>CALCJP010000111.1 GCA_937967625.1 uncultured Saprospiraceae bacterium | reverse complement strand
ATTTTGGGCGAAAGCCACCTGCGAAATGGTCAATGAAATCAATGCAGGAAGAAATTTCGCTAACTCCATAAAAGTCAATTACACTGGTGGCGTCAATGAAGTTACGACTGATTTGTATGAGGTAGAGACGCCTTTTTTGGTTATCAAAAACGTTGACCCCGAAGTCATAAATACTTTTTACAGAGGTACGGTCACTCGCGAAATCACGATTCGAAATACTCGTTTAGGAAAACTTTCTGAATTTGCATTTACAGACTCCCATGAGGGCGGCTTGAGCATTTCAACCAATGGAACCAACCCTTCCCAAACTGCCACCGATTATGCCGCGACATTTGACGAAAGTCATTTTAGAAACATAGGAAACAGAGATCGCTTTTTTGATTTGGATGAAGAATTGGTCATCACAGAAACGATTGAGATTTTGGATTGCGGAATCGACTTGCCTCAGTCCACTTCCGTTTTTACTGCCGAATGGGGCTGCTCCAATGAAATCTGCCAAACCGCAGTCAAAGCGGCTACTATCAATTTTGCCCCTGGTCCTCGCCAACCCGAATTGGTTTTCAATGCCTCGATTGATTTGCCTGTCGATTTTTGTGATGATGGCAGATATATCACCAATTTCGTAATTGAAAATCAAGGCGATGAAGTCGCACGTGATGTGATTATTTCACTGCTAACGCCTGGAATCAATACCAGTTCTTTGAGAGTGGATTCGGCGGGAGTGGATTTGCCAGTTCAACTAATTGAGAATTTGCCGATTCCTCCTCCACCTCCTTGCTCCGCGCAAGGCGGCACTAATTTATACGCTATCGTTCGCATTCCAAATGTGGCAGATGGAGAGCGAATTACCCTGATTTGGGAAAGTCGTTTTTGTGTTGGCGCTTGTGCAGTAGCCATTCCTCCACTATCTTTTGAGTATGAATATGGACAACTTTGTTATCCTGATCGACTGTTCAATGGCGCTTCATTGGAGGAGTTTGATATTTCAGCTGGACTGGTAAAAGATACCTTGATTTTCAATAATCCAACAACGCTTCAAGATGGTGGTATTTACGAATTCAACTACGAAGTTGCTTCTCCAATTTTAACGGACTCGATGGGGGTGCTGGAGGTTAATTTGACGCTTCCTTGCGGAATGGTTTGGCTTGAAGCTCCTATTTTAGATGGACAAACACCAACCGAAGCAATAGACACTTCTGCCAATGGTGAACTTTTTGTGACGCTTGAATATCAACTTCCATTTTCATCAAATGTAATGGCTGATGACTTTGAAATTGGATTTGTTTGCCAAGATACTTGTATTTTGAATGATGACCCCAGTGAAGCAATTGACACTTCTTGTGATGATGGTGCTACGATATGTGGACCGGATGGATGTTTGCCAATCCAGCGCGATACGATTCCAATGGATACCTTTCTTTATGAAAGTACTTTAGTGTTGATTTCTGAAACCTCTTATATTTCTCCTTCGGGTGTCAGTGCATGTGGTTTTACGGATTGTGATGCAGTGGATATGGAGTGGGCATGTGAAACGACAATCGAACAACCTGATCCTTATTTGATTCCTGGCTACGTAGATTTCCAAACCGAATTTTATAGAAAAAATATTGGACTACAAGATGATAATGATGACCGCGAGGCAGATAGTCAGCAAGCGGCTACTCGTGACTTAATCAGACAAGATCGATTCATTCCAGGGGATACCGCTCTAACAAAAATCGCCGGACGAATTGTGACTGATTATGCAGACACGACATTCAAACAAATCCGATTTCGGGTCTATATGGAAGGACACACCGTCGATGATGGAATTGATAATGGCGAAGCCATTAATGTCAATTTAATCACAGGTGACATTCCGCTGTTTCTCCAAGGCTCAGGGATTGAAAGTATCAGTGGTTTTTTGAAAGTCGTGGATGAAAGCACCGGAAATACCTACCAAACGCGATTGGACAATCCGGGGGTGACCTCATTTCAAATCGGACAGCAAAATGTGAGGCTTCCGGGCGGCGGAGATACGCTCGATATCTTTTGGTATCAAGTGGCATTCTATGAAGTGGATTTTAGCAACAATTCAAATGCAGGAAACACAATTCCCGCTGATTTTAAATTAGCAGAGGGCGATTCTGTTTATTTTGAAGCAGCACATCGGATGATCTACAACCCTGAGAAACGAATTTTAAACCTGCGAACCGTCTCGATGATCAACCTATTTGACGAAAGTCAGACCATTGAAGAGGTGTTTAGTTGCGGAAATCCTACTTTCAACTTCCAACTCTCTGGCTATAAACCGACTCGATTTTTGAGTTCTTTCGTTGGTTTGCCTTGCGGCGAATTTCCAAACCCAGCAGGTAGCGGTTTCAGCATCGAACTTGGAATGCCTAATTTCTTCCCTTTTGAAGTTCGTCCACTTGCGTCGGTCAACAATCTGGACTATGTCATCCCGACCGGTTTCTTTCTCAAGGAAAGTCAGATTTTTTCATTGGGCATGCAAGGCACCAACCCTCGATATCGAAACGAACCCGTTACTTCGACGGTCATGGGCAATACGTTTTTTTATGATTTGTCCTCCTATCATCAACCCGTTTATGATGAAGGGTTTGCCCTCAATTTGAGCCATATCTTAGGCGTCGATCCAATCGCTTGCTCTTTTGATGAAAACTTTCCGGTGACTGCGTTTACGGACATCGTCTATCTTCACGATTTTCCTGAATTTCCAGATAGACAAACAGACTCTATTTTTCTTCAAAACGTGATTCAACCTTCTGTTCCAAATATTCGAATGATTTCTCCTCAACCCAATATTGAGGTGACTAATCAAAATGCAGTTTGGGATATTCGATACGAAAATTTCAAGACGCACCCCTCCCCCAATACTTGGGCGTTTGTGCAGGCGAGCAATGCTTTCAGCGGCTTTGTTTTTGAAAACACCCTTTCGGGAAATGTCATCTCGCCCGACGCCAACGGTATTTTTGACTTAGGAGAACTAACCGAAGACTTGGTGAATTTTCAATTGAAAAGTAGTTTCGATTTCTGCGGTATTGAAAATGTAAGAGTGATTTATGGCTGGAATTGTGACCCAATCGGCAGTGCTTCCGAATTCTCATGTTTCAAAGACACCCTCGACTTGGTCGTCAATGCGCCTCTTGGCGAATTGGAGTTAGCTATCACCTCTCCTGAGGAGCAGATAAATATTTGCGACACTGTTCCCTACTTTGAAGTGCAGGTATTTAATGCAGGTTTGGGTTCGCTCCGAGAAGTCAATTTGAATGCCTTGTTGCCTCCTGGACTGACGATTTTGGAAGGCACCTCTGAAGTAGAATATCCATCTGGCTCAGGCAATTATTTCCCACTCAATGACCCAAATGATTTAGGAGGAAATAATTTCGAATGGAGCATCACCAATCAACTTGCTCAACTCATCAATAGCCAACTGCCCGGTGTGCAAACCGACCCTCGCCATTCGATGACAATTCGCTTTTTGAGTTTTTCTGATTGTGATTTCATTGCTTCGACGCCGATTATTTTTACGGTAGATGGGCAGCAGATTTGCAATCAACCTTCCAATAGATTATCCAAACCTTCCGAACCAATTGAAGTGGACGGAACGAGTTCAGATTATAGCACAACTATATCTCCAAACGACTTCATCTCACTGGAATGTGGCAATGATTTAAACCTAAATGTCGAAATCGTTTTGGATGGAACTTCCGGTGCGACAGATAGTATTTTTGTGCTACTTCCTCTGGGTATCAGTTATAATGTCGGTTCCTATGCCGCTGGCAATAATGCCGTTTCAGACGCTCCGACTGCCCAGCAACGAGGCAATTTTACCATTCTGAAATGGCGGATGAATTCCAATTTGCCGCAAGGCTCAAAAATCGAATTTTCAATTGACCTCTCTGGTTTTGGAGTTGGAAATTGTGATGACAAACTCATTCAAATCCAAACCGTTCAAGCCGCTCAGGCACTCTGCCGATTGACAAATGAGCAATGTCCGATTTTGGTGCAAACAGGGAGTGCGTTTGTGACTATCGAACTCCAAAATCCGATTTTCGAAATCATCTCTTTCACTGGTGAATATGACAATGGGCAACTACTTTATGACCTTTCCATTCTCAACGTAGGGAGTAATTCCGCTGCACCTTTAAACGTAGATTTTTATATAGACGAAGATGGTGATGGTAGATTTTCGCCGGGCGATAGAATTGACGATTTAGCCATTTTTCCAACGCCTGCACCCAATGGGCAACCCCTCGTGATTCAAGGTGGACATCCGGTTGCTTTGGATGATTTATGCAATGTTATCGTTGTCATTGATCCTTCGAAAAATTGCAATTGCGAATTGGTAGAGCTGCCGCTCAATGTGACGGTTTCAGAGCCAAGCAGATTTAGAGTATGCTCTGGAGTTCCAACTCCTATTGGCTTTGCCATAGCAGGCACGAGTGATTTTTTCTGGGATTCGCCATTGAATCTTTCTTGTACCGATTGCCCCATGCCTGATTTTCAATTTGAAAATATGACTGGTGATTCAGTGGTTTTCACCTATCAAGTTTTAGAAATCAATGCCCAATGTCAAATCAACCATACTGTTGAGGTGGTCGTCTATCCTGATCCTATTTTGCTTTCGCAAAATGAGGAAATATGCCAAGGCGAACCGGTCATCCTCGAAACGCAAGGTGCTACTTCCGTCACCTGGTCAGGAAGTAATATTTCCAACCCCAATGAAATCAACCCAACCGTTCGACCGAATGAATCTGGTTTTTATGTGGTGGAATTTTCTAATCAAGGGGGCTGTGTTTTGAGAGACAGTTTTTTTGTAGAGGTCACACCTGCACCCGATGTGGAGGCAGGAAGAGATACTTCGATTTGCGATGTGGCAGGCGCGACTTATCAATTGGATGTTGGATTCAACCCTGATTATGAATACTTCTGGAGTCCTCAAAATCTTTTGGATGATCCAAGAATTCACAACCCAACTGTGACACAGGGCGTTTCTTCTGAGTTTGTACTAACGGTGATTGATAAGGTTTCGGGTTGTACGATAAGCGACTCGGTTTTTGTTTCGATTGGTTCGACGCCTACTTTGGCTTCTTCTTCAGACGTCACGATTTGTGAGGGAGAAACAGCAACACTCGAAATCACCGGCGCATCCAATTACTCATGGTCACCGAGCGCTGGGTTGAATTGCGACTCGTGTTCAGTAGTTCAGGCATCTCCGATTACGACTACCTCCTATGTGATCTCAGGTTGGGATGTCGCGAATTGTATCGCTACTGAAGTGATTAATGTTGAAGTTTTAAATACCGTTCAAAACACGTTTTCAGAAGAAACAGCTTGCGCTGGAGAAATCATCATGGTCTTTGGTCAAGACTTAACGAGAGACACGATGGTTTGCGACACCTTCCCGAATAGTGTCGATGGTTGCGATAGCATTCATTGTGTTACCGCAATATTTAGCGCCACCGAAACGGAGGAAGAATTGATTTTCTGTGAGGGTGACACGGTAGTCATTTTTGGAGAAACACTTACTCAATCAGGTCAGATTGATACTATTGCACAATCATCGGATGGATGTGATAGTACGCATACCGTACTCGTTTCCTTTTTGCCTGGCCCAATTGAAGCGGCTGATACTTTTACTTTTACCATCGAAGTTGGGCAAGACACGATACTCCGTTTGCCGGAAGGCTATTCAAATTATAGTTGGACTCCTGCAAGCGCTGTGGATTGTGCCACCTGCCCTGAGGTTACGATTTCTCCTACTGATTCGACAATAATTGAAGGTATCTTTTCAGATGATGATGGCTGCTCAGTCACTTGGCGATTCAACGTGAATGTGGTGCCTCAATGCGACATTTCGAAAGTTGATATTCCAAACATCTTTTCTCCCAACGGTGATGGAAGAAACGATTGCTTTCAACCGATTTTTGTCTCAGGCACTGAGCAAGTGACATCCCTTAAAATATTCAATCGATGGGGGCAAAAGATATATGAGGGTAAGGGATTGGACGCTTGTTGGGATGGCACCTATAATGGCACCGAACAACCGACTGATGTCTATGTGTATCGAATTTCGATTGGGTGCAGTGATGTGGTTGAGGAGCAGACCTCTGATTTGACTTTGATACGATGACAATTGTGTATAACAAAATGTACTGAATCCTAATCGGAGGTTGAGCGGAGCGATGCGCTGAGTGAAGTCGAAGTGTCGAAACCGAAAGCATGAAAATTGCTCGTTGCTATTTAGCCTTCGACTCCGCTCAGGCTACGGTACTGAAATTTCTACATTTAGCAGAAAACTAAAAATCTGAAAGCAGCAAATTTCAATTTAAAGGTATCTTCATTTAATAGAATTCTCTCCTTTGAGTTCTTTTTCTTAATTTGGATGATGAAGTTGGTTAAAAATAGCATTTAAGCTGTAAATCTATTCTTAAACAACTTCAATTGAAAAGTAGAAAACATCGCCAGATTTTATAAAATTTTTCATTTGGGTAGGTAAGAACCGTCCCAACTCACTTTTCAAAATAAAAGACGCTATGCTTAAAACCAACACCCTCATTTTTTTGAGCCTACTATTCTTTACTACCCCAATTTTTTCACAGAAAGTTTTTATCAACTACGAAAATCCTGATTTTCTGGAGGTTTGTGATTCTGCAATTTTTGAAATTATTCTTACTGCCGACGATGCTGAAGTCAAAGACATCACAGTGGAAGTTTGGCTGCCAGATGGAATTAATTACAATGCCGGGAGTGTACTTCAAGCATCAGAAGAAGATATTTCCAATCCACAACGACCGGTTTTTCGACTTCCAAATTTGGATGCAAACGTGATGCGTTCGTTTACGATTTCCGCTTTCGCGGAATGTAGTCTCATCTCCGATATCAATTCAGGAAAAACTTTTGCCAATACGATTACTGCTAATTTTGAAGGAGGATCGGAACGAGCGATTACGCAACCCTATTTGGTAGAAACTGGTTTTTTGCTTATCAAAGAAATTGATCCAGAAGCTCCCACACTCACTTTTGGCGATGAAATCATTAGAAGAATTTCTATCCAAAATACGCGTATCGGAAGATTGAAGTCTTTCGATTTTATGGATAATCATCAGGGCGGTTTTACCATTACTACCAATGGAGATGAACTGGTCAATGATCCGATGTTTTACTCAGCCCGATTTGACGAAAGTCACTTTAGGAATATTGGTAATGGAGATGAATATTTTGACTTAGATGAGATATTGGTTGTAGAAGAAAAGATATTGATAACGGACTGCGGCGATGTGAATGAGCAAAGTCTTTCTTACATCACTGTGCAGTGGGGCTGCGATAGTACAACTTGCCAATCTTCTTCAAGAAGTGCTTTTATCAATTTTGAAGAATCCACTAAGTTTCCAGTATTGGAATTTATGCCAAATATTGATTTGCCAAACGATTTTTGTGTGGACAATATTTACAACCAAAGTTTGACCATTGAAAATAGTGGCAACGACGAGGCACGAAACATTCAAATCAAATTACTCCCCGGTTCTGAAAATTCGGGAATCATTCTTTCAACTTTGAAGGTTGATTCTGCCGGAGTTGATATTCCTTTTGTGGTAAATGATCAGTTGAATGCAGTAAATGCAGATTGCCCGAGTCTGCAAGGTACTTGGAAGGACGTCGTGATTACTTTTCCAATCATTCCAGAGGGTGAAGCTTTTATTATCAGTTTTCAAACCCAATTTTGTGAAGAAGCTTGCGGTACTGATATTCCTCCTCTTGCGTTCGAATATTTTTATACTCGAAATTGTCCACCCAATCTTCCTGTCTCTGGTGCTGATGCCGGATTCTACTCAGATCAGGAGCAAATAGTAAAAGATTCCATCTCTTTTTATATCGGAAACTTTGTGCGCGATGATGAAACCTATCGGTTCCGATATGACCTATTTTCTGATTTTTTAGTGGACTCAAGTGGAACTTTATTGATCAGTTTTGTGATGCCTTGTGGCTTGACTTGGGCAAACATTCCGATGCTTTTGGATGGCAATCCACCTGAAAGTGTTACCGTTGAGCCGTTTGGTTTTGGCAGTAGAGTCGAGTTAGAATATCGAGTGCCTTTTACGACAGATCATGTTTTCTCAGATTTCTTTCTGAGCTTTGATTGTGTCCCTGCTTGTTATGATGCGAACCCGGTTGTTACGCCAATATTGACAAGTTGTGCAACGCCTGAAATTTGTCGTTTGGGACGATTTACAGCCAACCCGATTGATACCTCAGGGCAAATTCCAGTTGGATTATATGGAAGATTTGAGGTGGAAGTTGAGTCAAGATTTATTCCTGACAATAGTCCCGTAACCTGCGGTTTTAGTGACTGCGAACCATTTGATTTGTTTTGGTTGTGTCCTGATGTGGCAGATGTGAATCCCCCTTATCAAATTCCTGCCTATGTGGATTTTCAAACCAGCTTTCGCCGAAAAAACTATGGACAAAGAGATGATAATGATGACCAAATAAAAGATAGTGACGCCCAAGCCGACTTAGGTTTAGTTAGAACGGATAGATTCATTCCAGGAGACACAAGTATCACTTTGGTAAACGGAACGGTAATAAATGACGTGGCGGGTCATGAGTCAAGCATCATCCGATTGCGTATTATTTTTGAGGGGCATACCATTGATAATGGCATTGACATGGGAAGTGCTGTAGTTGTCAAAAACGATGAAAGAGGAGTAAGGCGCGATTCGGCATTATTTTCTGAATCGAGGGGGATTCGGCATTTAGGTGGAGAAATCGTTGTTTTTGATAGGAGTAGTAATAGTTTCTATTCCGCTCCCCTACCTCGACCGCTTGTGCAAGAAGATAGTTACGGAAAACTATTTGTAATCAACACCCGTCCAGAGGACATTCGTGACGAGTGGCTGTTCATGATTCATAATTATGAAATTGACTTGGAGAATGCGCCGCCGAGTGGTGGGAATTTCCCGCAAGGGTTTAAATTAGAAGAGGGCGATCAAGTATCGTTTGAAGTTCGGCATCGCATGATATTTAATGCAAATCAGCGAATTTTGAATTTGAGGCAAGAAACCTGTGTGAATTTGTACAATCAGCCAGGCTCGTTTGAAAGCTTTTTTACTTGCGATTCTCCCTATAATTTTTTCCAACTCTCAGGTATCACCTTCAATCGTTTTTTGGGCAATTTTTCCGGTGTGCCTTGCGGCGAATTTGATAACGAGGTCGGCAGCGGTATGAATATTCGTCTGGGAAAAACCAATTTCTTTCCTTATGAATTTAGGTCACTTGCTAAGGTATTCAACTGGGATTTTATCATTGCTGATGGATTTAGAATGAAGGAAACCAGATTAGTGGGTATGGGGCATTTGGATCAAGACCCTCCAAGACATGAAGACTTAGTTTTGACTGCTCAGGTTCGAGGAGACACCTTCAAATACGATATTGAGCAATTCCAAGATCCGCTCTATGATGAAAGTTTTTATTTCAACCTCTTGCACAAACTCGAATCTGAACCGATTGGCTGCTCGTTGGATTCTATACTCTCATTGAAATTAAAAAGTCGAGTGGAATTCAATCATGACTTCCCTGATTTGCCTGATGTTTTTGATGATGTAAACACCTCTTCAATCGGAATTCGATCCTTGCTTCCGAGGTTGGTTATGGATTCTAATCTCCCCAAGGTCTTAACTGATGATGGTGAGGTGACTTGGGACTTCAGTTTGGATAACGACTCAGATCATGCGTCCAATAACACTTGGATGTATATCGAATCAGAAAACAATCTCCTCACAAACCTCACTCTAAGAAATGGAAATACCACTCTGAATCCTTCTCAGAATGGCTTATATCAATTAGGAGATTTGCTTGGAATGGAAAATTTTGATTTATCCGTTTCCGGAAATTTTGAATTCTGCGGCTCTGAGCGATTGCAGGTCATCTTTGGATGGAATTGCGATCCCTTGGGTAGTGTCAATCAATTCGCTTGTGCTAAGGATACCTTCTATTTGGAAGTCATTGCGCCAAGCGCCGAATTAGAGATGGACATCACCTCCCCTCAAGGCTCTTATCAATTATGTGAGCAACTCCCCTACCACACTGTCCGTGTTTTTAACGCAGATTTGGGAAGTGCTTTTAATTTGAAATTGAGAGCCTTGATGCCTCCTGGGCTGGTCATTGTTCCGGGCAGTTGCCAGTTGGCTTATCCAAGTAGTTCCAATAATTTTGTAAACATCAATGATCCCACTGATTTGGGAGCTGGTAATTATTTATGGGAAGTGTCAGAGTTACAATCTGATTTGAAAGATGATGGATTGCTCGGAGTTCAAAATGATCCAAGGCATTCAGTAAGTATTCGATTTTTGTCTATTACGGAGTGTGGATTGATTGCAAATGCACCGATTATTTTCAGCACCTCTGGCGAATTGAATTGCGAATTGCAATTAAATAATTTGTCCAAACCATCATTGCCGATTGAAATCGATGGAACCGAACCTGATTATGAAACCCAGATCTCTTTAACCAATCAACCAACGGTTCAGTGTGGTGGTGATGTGGCGATTGATTTTTCAATTGAATTGTTAGGTACTTCGAGATCTAACGATAGCATTATTATCACTTTGCCGGAAGGCGTTACTTATATTCCAAACTCGTATGTAAGAGATGTTAATGCCCCAACAGACGATCCTCTGGTGGAGACGAGAGGTCTTTTCCAAACTTTAAAATGGAAAATACGAGATGGTCTGGCTGCTAACTCTAAAGTCCAATTCACCCTGAGTCTGATGGGTTTTGAAAAAGGACAAGATGATGGTTGTGGCAATAAGTCCATTCAAGTACAGACGATTCAAGCGCAAGAGGCATTGTGCGTAAGCACCAATCAATTATGCCCTATTTCGGTGCAAACCGGCGGAGGCATTTTTGAGATTCAAGTCGAATATCCATTCTTCACCATCCAAGATTTCTTTGCGTCTGGCTCAGGTAACATGGTCAATTATCAAATTGACATTGAAAATCAGGGCGCTGCAACTGGCTATCCGCTCACCGTAGCATTCTATCTCGACGAGGACAGCAACGGCTTTTTGACAACTGGAGATCAATTAATTTCCACAGCAATTTTCACTGGAACCATCGGCATAAATGAGGTTATAACCCTTTCGGGAAATCTAAATATCGATCCCGATGACATCTGCCGGTTGATGGCAGTAGTCTCACCCGATGATAATTGCTCTTGCGAATTTGCCCAATCGTTAACGAGCGGCACCATTTCAGGCCCAACCGTATTTAACGCCTGCTCTGAGGAAGTAATTGACATTGGTGTGCCATCAGTTAGTGGCTCTGACTATTTCTGGAATACGCCTTTGAATATTACTTGCACGGATTGCCCCATGACGGATTTTTCCTATCAAAACGTGGGAATAGATACGATGTCGTTCAATTATGAAATCACTGAGGAAGGCGGTCCCTGCCCAGTAAGGCATCTGATTACCGTCATCGTTTACCCTGAGCCACAAGTGTTTGCAAGCGATCAAGAAATATGTGCTGGCGAGGAAGTGATACTGACCTCAACCGTTGGTTCAAGTTACAATTGGCAAGGGCCAGGAATCGTAGATGCAACATTAGATACGCAAAGAGTGAGACCAATTGAAACCACGACCTACGAGGTGGAGATTCAAACAGAAGGTGATTGTTCTGATCAATTGGATATAACTATTGAAGTAACTCCCTCTCCTGACGTCAATGCTGGCGAAGATACTGTGATGTGCAACGTGGTCAATCCTATTATGCTCAATGCAGGTTTCAATCCAAACTATGACTACTTCTGGGAGCCTATCCATCAGTTGGATGATTTCAATATTCATAATCCGACGATTGTGGTAAATACCACTGCTACTTTTACAGTGACAGTCATGGACCGACAAACAGGTTGTGAGGCAATGGATGATATCTTAGTAGGTTTTGAAGATGTGCCTGATTTGGCTATTTCGCCTGATGCCACCATTTGTGCAGGCGAAGCTATCCAGCTGCAAGTCAATGGTGCTGATACCTACACATGGAGTCCATTTTCAAGTTTGAGCAATGGGGATAGTGCAATCACCATCGCTTCTCCTTCTTCCACGACCACCTATTTTGTGACTGGTACGAATCAGGGAGCCTGTTCGAAACGAGACTCCGTAACCATTACTGTGGAAGGATTTATAAAAAATACAGCTGAAAATGTAGTTGGCTGCCAGGGAGATCCATTATTGATTTTTGGAAATGAATATACTACGGACACTATGGTGTGCAGAACCTTTATCAGCTTTGTTGATGGTTGTGACAGCACCCATTGTGTTACTGCCGAATTTGTTCCTGCCATTACCCAAGAAGATGTCGTGCTTTGCGAGGGCGATACGATTGAATTGTTTGGTGAGCCAGTATTCGAACCAAACCAATATTGCGAAACCTTCCAAACTATTGATGGTTGCGATAGTACTCATTGTTACATGGTGCGATTAGAATTAGTTCCCAATGAGACGCCAATTTTTGACACCTTGAAGGTTGAGATTGGAGAATCAATTCAATTGAGTTTGCCGGAAGGCTATGATAGATATGAGTGGACACCGAGCACTGGTTTGGATTGTGATACTTGTGCCGTAGTAAATGCCTCGCCCGAAATCACTACGGACTATATTGGGTCGATGTTTAACGAAAGTGGGTGTTCAGTTTCGTTTAGGTTTCATCTGGTTGTGGTAGAGCAATGTAGCGCTGAAAACGTTGAGATTCCAAATATTTTCTCTCCGAATGGAGATGGTCGAAATGATCTTTTTAAGCCTAAACAGATTGCTGGAGTTGAAGAAGTGGTACACCTGAAAGTATTTAATCGGTGGGGGCAAAAAATCTATGAAGGATCAGGAGCAACAGCTTGTTGGGATGGAACCACCAAAGGAAAAGATTCTCCAACAGATGTATATGTGTATCAGATTGAAATCGGATGTGGTACCGAAACTTCGATTAAGACCTCTGATTTGACTTTGATTCGATAAGTGAAGATACTCTGAAGAGGAGGCGAAACGCAGGTTAATCCAAGCTCAATGAAGAAAGTCCCATAAACAAAAAAAGCCGTTCGGAAATTCCGAACGGCTCTTTGATTTTAAAGTAGTTTTTATGTCTGAGCTTTAGGTTTAATAAGCCAAAGCTTACCGTAATGGTGCAGTTGAGACGCAATATCTTTGCCTCGGTCACCGGACCCTGAGTAAACATCAACATGACCGGTTCCTTTGATTGCGCCGCCCACATCTTGAGCTAACAAAAACCGATATTCGTGATTGATGATTCTTCCATCTTTATAGATTGGGATTGCTCCTAAGAGCACGCTTCCCAAAGGGATAATATCTTTATCAACCGCTATCGAATGCAAAGGGGTCAACGGAACTGTTCCAGAACCTAAAGGTCGGTCTCCATTCTCATCAAAGAAAGTATAGGAAGGGTTGTAGGATAATACTTCCTCTCTTAGATGCGGATTTTCTTTGAAAAATTCTTTGACACCATTGATGGAGACACTGCCTCCTTTTTTGATTAGCTTATTTTCAATTAGGTAGCGTTCGATGCTTCTGTATTTTTTCTTGTTAGTGCCGTCGTAGCCTAAGTACTTCGTTTCGCCAGTTGGAAACTGTACGAAACCAGAGCCTTGTACTTGCATGTAGTAAATGTCTTCCGGGCATTTGGCGTAAGCCACCTCAAAACCCTGGTTCGCAATCGGACTGTTTTCACCATCCAAAACGGCTCTTTCAGGGATTTTTCCAAACCCTTTCGGGTAACGATAGATTGGATATGGATACTCCTCTGTTTTGTGGCTATTGGCGTGAATCGTTGGGGTATAATAGCCTGTGAAGTACAAATTTCCTTTTCCATCTTTTCCATTCAGTTGATGAAATTCGAGGTAGTCAGAAACTGCTGACACATCATCCGTCGAAGAAAGCAGTATGTCAACCACATCTTTCATCTGTCTTTTGGTGATGGTGAAATCGTTGACCTTGTGAACAGCTTGCTGTCTATATCTTTTTAAAAGTCTCAATTGCTGATTCAGTCCCTCTTCCAAGTCAGGAGAGATAACAGGCAATTTTTCTTTATTAATTTTAGAAGAATTGAAGACCGAGGACAACAGTTGAGCATTTTTAACCTTACCGTTTCGATAGAGGTTAGTGTTGACAGGTATTGGTTTTGGAGTTTCGATGCAAGCCGGGTTGTTAGAAGCAACGAGGTTTTCGGCGGATTTATTAAAGCATCCTACCGAGCATGCGATTACAGCGAAAAATAGTGTTTTTGAATAGTTCATGGTAAAATGGTGGACTTTAGTTGCTGTCCCACGAACGAAAAGTATGTAGGGTGTAAAATTAATTTGATTTGATTTGACTTTCGTCAAATGTAACGTGTGGTAGGAATCTCATGTTCATGGGAATTGCAAAATTTAAAAACATGTTATGTCTGATTTTTATCATATCAAAAAACATGCCATCTGTTTTCTAACGTATATTTAAAGTCTATGGTTGCGACCTTTAGAGGCTCTTTCAAATCGGGCGCAAAAGTACTGTAACCAATAAGGTGAAGTTGTTAACGAATACCCAATTATAGGTAATGATGTATTAAAATTATCTATAATTCATGAGAGAAAAAGAAAACCGCTCATCGAATCAATGTCCGATGAGCGGTTTGTTAAGGATACTTAAAAAAGGAAATTATAGTCCTTTTACGGTATTGATGATGTTTGCTGCCACTTTGTATGGGTCAGCATTTGAAGCGGGACGACGGTCTTCCAACCATCCTTTCCAGCCATTTTCAGGTACTGCGATTGGGATTCTAATAGAGGCACCTCTATCAGAAACACCGTAAGAAAACTTACGAATGGACTGTGTTTCGTGCTTGCCAGTCAATCGTTGTTCATTATCAGCACCATAAACTGCAATAGCGTCTTTGATTCTTTTGCGTGGTCTGAATCGCTCACAAACTTCCTCAAAAACTTTTTTCTTTCCTGCATTTCTCAATTCTGTGTTTGAGAAATTGGCGTGCATTCCTGAACCATTCCAATCTCCTTTTACAGGTTTTGGGTGAAGGTTGATTCTTACGCCGTATTTTTCAGCAACTCTTTCCATTAGGAATCGCGCTGCCCAAACTTGGTCGCCAGCTTCCTTAGCACCTTTAGCAAAAACTTGATACTCCCATTGTCCTTTCATCACTTCCGCGTTGGTACCTTCAATGTTGATGCCTGCCTCAAGGCAAAGCTCCATGTGCTCTTCAACGATTTCTCTTCCGATAGCAAACTCAGCACCGACTGAACAATAGTAGGGTCCTTGAGGAGCAGGAAAGTACCCCTGAGCCGGGAAGCCAAGAGGCGTGTGGTGCTCAATGTCCCAAAGCACGTATTCTTGCTCAAAGCCGAACCAAAAATCGTTATCGTCGTCGTTGATAGTTGCTCTGCCGTTGGATGGATGTGGCGTTCCGTCTGGATTCAATACTTCGCAAATTACAATGTAGCCATTGTTGCGAGTAGGATCAGTGAACATTCTGACTGGTTTCAAAAGGCAATCTGAATTGTTGCCGGCTGCTTGCTCCGTTGAAGAGCCATCGAAAGACCATACTGGACAATTTTCAACTTTTCCTTTTAATTTGGACTCGTCTATGATTTTTACTTTGCTTCTCATGCTTTGAGTCGGCTTGTATCCATCCAACCAAACGTAGTCTAATTTTACTTTTCCCATTTTTCGAAAGAAATTTTATGTGATGATGTAAGTGATAAAAAAGCGAAAGCGGTCATCGAACCCAATAGAAGTTCGGTGACCGCTTTCTTCAAAATAAGTGATTTAAAATTACTTTTGTGCAAATCAAAGTGCTTAGATTATTTTGATGGCGCGAATATATAGTTGAAGTTTTCTTTTATGCAAATTCACAAATTTTGGAAAAATAAATAAGATTAAATGAGATGAGTCGGGTTTCGAAATATTATTTTTCCAATTGGCACGATTGCCGATTTTTATTGTATGAGATGGTTTAATAGGTGAAAAAAAATAGGATAAATTTGTTTCGGGACTTTTCATATTAAAAATTAATAAATTTTAAATAATGTCGTAATTAAATTGTTTTTTCTTATAACAACCAATTGGCAAATCAAAAAATCATCATTTTGTTCAAAAAAATATTCAATTTATACTTTTTTATATTTTTGACTTTCGTCAAATATGGGTACACACAAACCGACTCAACGAGCATCACCCTACCTGAGGCAGTTGAAGAATCAATTGAATATTTCATCCAAGACATTGAAGGCGATGCGGACTTTGATTTTAATGGCTTGGTGGATGAATTGAACGACTTGCGTCGAAACCCATTAAACCTCAATAAGGCTTCTTTTGAAGAATTAAATTTCGGACTTCTCTCCCCTCTTCAAATCCAAAACTTCCTCAATTACCGAAATCAGGCAGGCGATCTGGCTTCTATCTATGAGTTGCAATCTGTTCCAGACTTTTCGATTCCTCTGATAAAAACCATGCTTCCCTTTGTGGCGGTCAATCCAAAATCAATTTATCAAACCAACAGCTTACGCCAAATATTAAAGAAATCAAATTCGCAATTGCTTACGCGTTGGACTCGATTTGCGGAACCACAAATTGGCTATGATCCAGAACGAACCGGAAATAGATATTTGGGAGATCCAAACCAATTTGCCGTAAGGTTTAGGATCAATGCCCAAAACAAAGTAGGACTCGTACTCACAGCTGAAAAAGACCGAGGCGAAGAATTTTTCAAAGGCTCGAATCCCAACGGATTTGATTTTTACTCCGGCAATTTATTTTTGAGAGACCTCAACCCATTTGTTAAGCAAATCATCTTGGGAGACTTTACCAGTGGATTTGGTCAGGGACTGATTTTGCAGGTGGGTTTTGTCAGAGGGAAAAATGCGCAGGTGCAAGGCATCAAGCGTCGTAATCAACCCATTCGTTCTTATTCTTCTTCACATGAGTCTGCTTTTTTTCGAGGAGTTGGAGCGGAGTTGGCTATTGGAAAAGATTGGCAAATGACAGTTTTTGGCTCTCGAAGACGATTGGATGGAACCGTCCTTGCGACTGACACCACAGAGACAGATGAAGACTTTTTGTTCACTTCCGTCATCGAAAACGGCAATCACAGAACCCAAAGCGAAATCGAAAAAGAACGCCAAATCGGAATGCAAACCGCTGCCGCTCGCCTCGAAACCCAAAAGAGAAATTTCAACTTCGCCCTCAATTCCGTTTTTGGCAGATTGAGCAATTCCTTCCAACCGAATGGAGCGACTTTTAATCGATTTCAGTTTCAAGGCAATGAGTATTGGAATCTAAGTGCAGATTATACCTACTACAAAGACAACTATCACTTTTTTGGAGAAACGGCAGTTGATCCAAATTTCAATATCGCGACTTTAAATGGCTTGTTTGTGGGTTTGGGCAAATATGCAACTCTCTCGTTTTTGCATAGAAATTACCCAAAAGAATTCATTGCTTTGCATGGACAAGGCTTCTCTGAGGGGCGAATCACCAAAAATGAAAAAGGACTATACACGGGACTATCCATCAAGCCTACACGGCAACTTACCATTGATAGTTATTTCGATTTTTGGAAATTTGATTGGTTGCGATTCAATCAAGACGCTCCCGCAGATGGTCACGAATGGCTCACCAAGATCATCTATAGACCCTCCAAAAAATTGGAGGCTTACGCCCAATGGCGTGGCGAAGTGCGCAGTAGAAATCAAGTACTCAATTCGACGAAAGTCGATTTCTTGATCCCCAATTTGAGAGAATACTATCGTTTTCAAATCAGATATAAATTTGCCGATAATCTCGAATGGCGCAATCGCTTCGAATACTCCTTGATCAACAAAGGAGAAGAAAGTGGATTTTTGATGTATCAAGATTTGATTTGGAAATTGCCTGATCATGGGTGGTTGTTTAAGTTAAGAGCTGCCTATTATGCCATCGACGATTTTGCTTCTCGAATCTATACTTATGAAAATGATTTGCTCTACTCTTTTTCAGTGCCTTCTTTCTATGGAAGAGGTTCGCGTTTTTACCTATACAGTCGATATAAATTCAACAAAAAACTATCAGTGGAAATGCGAGTTGGACAGACATTTCGCGAAAGCGAGGAAGGAATTGGTTCTGGATTGGAACTCATTGAGGGGAAGACCAGGACAGATTTAAGGGCACAGGCGATTTGGAAGTTTTGAAACGTTTTTTTGTTCTGTTGCCTGAGCCGAGTCGAAGGCGAAATTACAACATCTTATTTTTCATAATTCCGCCTTCGACTCCGCTCAGGCTAC
>CALCJP010000110.1 GCA_937967625.1 uncultured Saprospiraceae bacterium | reverse complement strand
ATCGAAGTTTTTCTCTTTTTGAAATTGATCCACGCCGCCGCGTAAGAAAACGGAATTTTTATATCCAATTTCCAAACCCATCGCGAGGTCTAAACTGATGGGGTCGGCGGGGAGGAGGACGTTTCGTTTGCCGTCGGTTGTTAGCACGAAATTGATTTCTGGTGTAGCGGAAATCGAACCTGCTTCGAATTGATATGCCGCACCTAAATTGAGACCAGGGCGCGTGATTTCGTTAGAACTCAGATTGGGCAAATCGTTGCCAGTTTCGAGCAAAACGATTTTTTCATCTTCCGTAAATGATATTTTCCAAGCGTTGAAAGTGGTTGTGATGTCTTTTGCTAATAAGCCGAATCTCAAATTTCCTCTCGAATATTGCGCTCCCAAGTCAATTCCAAATCCCCACGAATTGGCGAATGTGCCGATGATTCTTCTGACAACTTTGACATTTCCGCCGACGGACATCGTTCCTGATTTTATTTTCAAGGGTTGGGCGTAGGTTGCCAAAAAGGCATAATCGGCTGCTGAAAACTCGACGATGTTATCATAATTGATAGTGCCATCATCTTCAAATAAACTCAACGTGTTCGGAATCCCGTCAATGCCAAATCGAATCATCGAAAGCGCTAAACGTCGCTGCTTTTTCATCGGTATCGAGACGCCTAAGTAATCGTAATTGCCGACTCCGGCAAACCATTCTGCGTGCATGGCGCTGAGTTGCAAACCTGTTTCTTCGCTGATGTTGACGAGTCCGGCGGGGTTCCAATAAGCGGAGGTGACGTCGTTGACGGTGGCGACTTGTGCGTTGCCCAATGCTTGCGCTTTCGCGGAAACGCCGATACTCAAAAATTCATTGCTATACTTTTGCGCTTTCGCGAAATGGGCTGTCGCCAAAATGGCGATAAGGATGCTCCAAAATTTGATTTGATTTGTAAGAGGCATGTCTGTTCGATTTTTCTTGGGGGCAAAGATGACATTTTCCGAAAGGAAAAAATAGAATCACCTCTTAATTTAGCTTCAAGCATCGTCTTCTGAAAGGGACGATGCGATTTTTTGTGCCGCATCGTCCTCTCTCGAGAGACGATGCTCAAAGTAGATCAACGCCCCGCAACCACAATGACAAATTCACCTTTGATAGAAGGGCGTTTTTCAAAATCAGCAACAAGTTCCGCGAGTGGCGCGGTGATTTTTTCTTCGAATTTTTTGGTCAATTCTCTTGAAACGCAGGCGAGGCGTTCTTCGCCACAATGTTCTGCTAACCCTTTGAGGCACTTTAAAATACGGTGAGGGGATTCATACAAAACGAAGGTATTGGGCAAATCCGCTAAATATTTCAAACGCGTCTGTCGTCCCTTTTTATGCGGCAAAAAACCTTCATAATGAAATCGGTCGCAAGGAATACCTGACGCGACCAATGCCGGCACAAAAGCCGTCGCGCCGGGAAGACACTCAACCGCAATTCCACTTTCCACACAAGCTCGAACCAACAAAAAACCAGGGTCAGAAATGCCCGGTGTGCCTGCATCTGAAACCAATGCATAATTCGCTCCCGCTTCCAATTGCTGAATCACAGCTTCCAAAACCTTATGCTCATTGTGCGCATGAAAAGATCGAAGCGGCGTCTCGATTTGATAGTGTTGGAGCAGTCGCTTGGAGGTGCGCGTGTCTTCTGCCATCACCAAATCCACCTCGCCCAAAATGCGCACCGCACGATGAGTCATGTCTTCGAGATTACCGATGGGGGTGGGAATGAGGTAGAGCATGGATATTGAATTTGAGGGCGAAGGTATTGTATCTTAGCAATATGAATGAAATTCTTGATGATTTTGAGAAGGAAAGAAAGAAGAATCTTTCAAAGACGTTTTCGCGAATAGCGTTTGGGTGTGCGATGATGTCATTGGCGATGTTTGTTTACTTCATCAGTAGTTTGTCTATGCTTTCTGCTGAAAAGCCCTTTAATCCAACTCGTGATTTGATTTTGACGAATGGTGTTTTTTTCTTCTGTTTATCAGGAACGGTGTTTTCGATTTTCAGCTATATGCGGGCAGAGCCAATGAGTATTATTAAAATCGCAGGCGCGCTCATTAATTTTACTTTTATGGGGATGCTTTTGTTTTCTATTTATTTCGTGAATTTCACGTAAGTGAAAGTCTCCCTTTCGGGAAATGCACTCATTTCCCGAAAGGGAAAATATATCCTACCCCACAATCTGCAACTTCGCAAACTTCAACATAATCCGTTTATCCTCCTCGCCCATTTCTTTAAACTGAATCGTTGCAATTGGATTGGTTGCGCCGCCATCGACTTTTAGGACATTGCCTTCTCCAAATTTCATGTGCAACACCTTCATGCCTGCTTTGATTTCATTCATCGGGCTGGGTTTGAAAGTGCTCGGATCGACTTTTAGCGTCAACGCTTTTTTGCGAAGCGGTTTGAAATTACCTGAGATTTTAGAGCGGGTATCTGTTTTCTTTTGCGCGCCAAAACTGCGTCCATAACTCGAAGCCGTATTTTGGACAGGTTGCTGAAAGGCACGACTAAAAGAGAAATTTCCTTCCAAATGATTTTGGTCAATTTCCTCCAAAAAACGACTCGGCGCATTATAGCGAACACTCCCATGCTGGTAGCGACTGTTGGCAAATGAAAGCGTCAGTTGCTCCTCCGCTCGCGTGATGGCGACATAGAAAAGTCGCCGCTCCTCCGCCACCTGTTCCGGCGAATCCAATGACATGAATGAAGGGAATAAATTTTCCTCTAGTCCTACCACGAAAACAGATTTGAACTCCAATCCTTTGGCAGAGTGGACAGACATCAGGGTGACGTGATTGTCACCGCCATCCTCATTGTCGAAGTCAGTGTGGAGCGCAATATTTTGCAGATAAGAGGAGAGCGATTTGTCCTCGTTGTCGTTTTCGCCCTCGACGAGGGGTTCTGATTCTACAAATTCGCTGATGCCGTCAAGTAAGGAATTGACGTTTTCCAATCTGCCCAAACCTTCGATTGAAGTGTCATTTTTTAAAGTGTCGATCAGCCCCGATTTACGAGCCATGAAAGTGGCGACTTCATAGGCGTTGGCGTCTTTCGCTTTTTGAGCAGCGTCGATGACGGTCTTTTTGAAGTCGAGTAATTTATGGGTCGTTTTGGCTGGCAGTCCCGCCGTTTCGATTGCCAAAAACATCGGTTTTTCTATCTCATTGGCATGGGCTGTGAGTTTATCAATGGTCGTTTTGCCAATGCCGCGTTTGGGATAATTAACCACTCTGCGGAATGCCTCATCATCGGCAGGGTTGACCACCAAGCGCAAGTAGCCAATCAAATCTTTTACCTCCTTGCGTTGATAAAATGACAGTCCACCGAAGACGCGGTAGCTGATATTGAATCGACGTAAGTATTCCTCAAAAACCCGTGATTGGGCATTGGTGCGATATAGAATCGCGATTTCTTTATTGCTAAAATGGAGGCGGTTTTTTTGCTCGATGATAGCGTCGGCGACTCGTTTTCCTTCCTCTCCGTCGGTCATCGCTTTGATGACTTGAATCTTTTGCCCCTGCCCTTTGTCAGACCAAATCGTTTTTTTGATTTGGTTTTTATTGACGCCGATGACCTCGTTGGCAGCTTTGACGATATGGTCAGTAGAGCGATAATTTTGCTCTAATTTAAAAACCTGAATACCGGCAGCTTTGAAGTCCTTTTCGTAATCCAAAATGTTTTGGATCGTCGCGCCACGAAAGCCATAAATACTTTGCGCATCATCGCCCACAGCGCAGATATTCATCTTGCTGTTTTCATATTTCACCAATTTCTTGATAATCGAATATTGCAAAAAATTCGTGTCCTGAAACTCATCGACCAACACATATTTGAAGCGCTTTTGCAAACGCTCGCGCACACTGTCAGGATTCTTTTGCAAAAGCTCATACATCCTAAAAAGCAAATCATCGAAATCCATCGCGCCCGCTCGTTTGCAACGAGAGACATATTCAGAATAGATTTTTTGAAAATGCGGCTTTTTGTTCATGCGGTCTTTTTCTAACATTTCCGCATTCATCGCATACGATTTGGGTGTAATCAAATTACTCTTGCACGAAGAAATTTTCGAGCGCACCGCGTTGACATTATAGACCTTCGTGTCGAGATTCAACCCTTTGATGATGGTCGAAATCAGACTCTTAGAATCGTCAGTATCGTAAATTGTAAAATTGGATGGATAGCCAATATGAGGAGCCTCCTTTCGAAGAATGCGCGCGAAAATACTATGAAAAGTCCCTGCATAAACTCGATTGGCTCTATCACCGACGACTTTGGCGATCCGCTCTTTCATCTCGCGAGCGGCTTTGTTGGTGAAGGTGAGCGACAAAATCTCCCACGGCGCCGTTCCTTTCTGAATGATGTGCGCAATGCGATAAGTGAGCACCCGCGTCTTTCCTGATCCTGGTCCCGCTACCACCAATACCGGTCCTTCAGTATTGACCACAGCTTTGCGTTGCACCTCATTGAGTTGATTCAAATAATCGCTCATGTTTCTCACGGTTGACGGAAGACGGACAACGGTCGTCCCGAAAATTTCGGGACTTGACGGATTCACACCCGTGTGTTCCAATTATAAAATCTGCAAAATTAGGTTGAAGTTGTTTAAGAATAGAGTTTAGAAGCGAAAATTAGAAGATAAAGGTTTTGAGGAAGTGAAATTTTCGAAGCATAGCCTCGCTACGGTTCTAAAATTTCACGAAATCAAGTTCTTTAGATTCTAATTTGGAGCTTAAAATCTATTCTTAAGCAACTTCATTATTTCAGTTCTAATCAGGATGCTGTGAAGGTATTAATTTTTTAGAAATAAAGAAATGATTTGTTTTAAAAATTAACAAAATGTTGGAAAAATTGCAGTTTAATTCATTGCTGATGAGGTGAATATGGATTATGATTTTAGTGCATGTTTTCTTTCGCCTCCCGAAGCAAGTTCGGGACAAGTTTTCGGCAAATGAGAGGGTATTTCACGAAAGTGAAAAATAAAGGCATTCTAAATTTTTCCCTTTCGGGAAATGTCATTTCGCGAAAGCGAGAGAATAAAGGAGTTAATTCTTTTTCCAAAAGTACATATCCAACTCTCCCTTATTTTTTGCCTTGATTTTTCCTCTATGTGTGAAGGTTTCATCTGAGTGAACCAAGTCATGCGTATCTTTTGAAACACATATTTTTCCTGGTTCGCCTGCCGATTCGATTCGGGCGGCAGTATTGACGGTGTCTCCCCAAATGTCATAAGCAAACTTCTTTTCGCCAACCACACCTGCGACCGCTGGTCCACT
>CALCJP010000109.1 GCA_937967625.1 uncultured Saprospiraceae bacterium | reverse complement strand
CAACGATTTCTCTCGAAAGTGCTGTTCAAATCACCTCTGCTGAAAATACTGATGCTGATCAATCCGCTGCCCAAATCGTTATTTCTGATTCACAAAATGAAGATCCCGCTTTCGCGGAAAACGCAAATACGGAAAGCATTGAAGCAACCATTTCAAACAATGAGGCAGATTTGCTACCGACTTTCGTCGAAAAAACGGAAAAAGAACTACTTCAAGTAGAACTTGAAAAGTTAGAAGAATTAGAGCAATTGGCATTAAGTACCCCCAAAGACATTGCTCATGAAAATCAATCCTACGAAGGCAAATCAATTGTCCCTGCAAGCGAAATTTCCAATTCGACCATAAGAATAGGAATGTTTACAGGAGTTGACTATAACTATATCACCACTCCTTACGACCCAATTTATGACCTTGACAGATACAGTCGCTTTGCGCCAGGTTACCAAGCAGGACTTTCATTAGGGTTCAAATCAGGTAGTTGGGAGATTGAGACAGGAGGCATCTATGCCTCAAAAACATATCAACCTCGGATTCCTACTGAAATCATTAGAAACTTGCCATTTGGCGGAACAGAAGTTAGATTTGATAATATTCAATTGAATATGCTAGAAGTACCAGTAAACTTTCGATATCACTTCGGCCAAGTTTCGACATGGCGTTTTTATGGTCAGACAGGAGCTTCAATTCATTTAGCACTGCAAGCACACTATGATCGCTTTCCTGCCAATATTGACGCCTTATTTGCTGGCACGCCCCAAGATGCGCCCTTGTTAGACTCAAAAGAATTTCCTGGAGGATTGTTAGACAATGGTTCTTTAGAAGAAAACAGTTACTTCACTGCTAATCTCGGATTTGGAGTAGAGCGACTGCTTTCTACGAGATGGAGCTTATTCCTTCAGCCAAACGTGAAAGCATATTTGCTTCCAAGTTATAATAACGGACTCGGTCCAAATCAAGACCGCTTAAGTTCTTTCTCAATACTAACCGGAACGCGAGTTACTCTTTGGTAAGGGAGCGAGTCATCGTTTTATTAATAAAAAGCCACCATTCTCAGAATGGTGGCTTTTTTACATTTAAACTTTCGTTAGTAAAAAGTGGCACATTATTGTTATGTTAAAAACATTATTTGAAAAGTGACTATTTCTTTTAGAATTTGTCATATTCGCATAAGAAACCAAATAGAATAAAGAATTTCTACTATTTAGAACAAGTCACCCACAATCTTAATTCTATTTTCTAATCAATAAATTGAATAATGAAAAATCTTTACTTGACTCT
Source organism: uncultured Saprospiraceae bacterium (assembly GCA_937967625.1). Lineage (GTDB taxonomy): Bacteria > Bacteroidota > Bacteroidia > Chitinophagales > Saprospiraceae > JAGQWW01. The sequence continues at coordinate 9,725 of CALCJP010000109.1, read as the reverse complement.
TACGATGAGTCTATTTTTTCTCGCCTTCAACCTCCAAGGACAAGTCCAAGGTATCGTAAAGTTAGGTCTTAACGGATATCAAGGAGACGTTCACTGCCGTACAGACGAAAACATTGGTGTTTTGAGTCGTCTTGATCCTTCATTCGGATTAGGAGCAAGAATTCCATTGGCTCAGTCTTTAGGACTTCGTCTCGAAGGAACCTATTTCAACTTAAACGCTGACGAAACAGAATTTGAAGACAAAGGACACATCGCTCGTGGTTGGTCTTTTGAAAATAAATTCATTGAGTTAGCTGGTCTCGTTGATTGGGAAATTCTTGGAAATCGTCGTTTTGACGAAAACGGAAAATTCAAAAGAACCTTAACTCCCTTATTATTTGCTGGTTTGGGCGCAGCCTTCAATAGCCCAGAAGTAGATTTTGCTGGCTCCAACCACCCAGACATCCAAACAGATATTGATGCTGGAGATAAATTGAAATTAGCAATTCCATTAGGAGTTGGATTGAAATATTACCTAACTGAGCGTTTTGCACTTGGTTTAGAAACAGGTGTTCGCCTTCCATTACATGATTATGTAGATGGAGTGAGCCTTACGGCAAATCCAGATGAAAATGACGCTTACGGCTGGGGAGGTATCAAAGCTTACTTCGGTTTTGGTAAGAAGAAAGATATGGACGGTGACGGCATCTCTGACAAAAAAGATGCTTGTCCAGAAGTTGCTGGTTTACCAGAGCTTGATGGCTGCCCTGATAGAGATGGTGATACCATCACCGATAAAAAAGATAAATGCCCAGACATCGCAGGTCCAGTTGAATACAAAGGATGTCCTGATACAGATGGCGACGGAATCATTGATATTGATGATAAATGTCCACAAGTACCAGGTGGTGTTGCATTAGATGGTTGCCCTGACACAGATGGTGATGGTGTAATTGATATGGATGACCAATGTCCCAACACGCCAGGTATTCAAAGCTTGGGTGGATGTCCTGATTCAGATGGTGACGGTATCGTTGACAAATTAGATGAGTGTCCGTTAGAAGCAGGTACTTCCCTAAACAATGGTTGCCCTAAGAAAGACGCTGATGGAGACGGTATCGCTGACGCTGATGACAACTGTCCAAATGAAAAAGGAACAGCTGCTACAGGCGGTTGCCCTGATAGAGACGGTGACGGTGTGATTGATAGCAAGGACAACTGTCCTGATGAAGCAGGTACGTCTTCTACTGGTTGTCCAATTGTAACTGCACCTGCAGTCGTTACGAGACCAGCATGTAACTGTACTGGAAATGAAAACCCAATTTTCAATATCCCTGTTAATAGGTCTCCAAAAGTATTGACCAAATTGGGTACGAATCCTGAATTTGGAGATTCACACGGATTAAGCGGAACGGCGTTCTTCAACAAATTGCGTTCTCGTTATGACAACAATCCATTGGATAAGAGATTCTTAGATAGACTGTTCAAATCTATGGGATACTATAGTTTCCAAGACGCATCTCCATTGATGTTCTCTGAAGTTGAGCTTCCTTATGGAATCGTTGGTAACATTGGCTACAGTAAAGCACACAAAACGCTTTATGCTCAAATCAATGCGAAATCAAACAGAGATTTGAAAGCATTCAGAATTCAATCTGCTAACGGATGTGATGTTCACTTCATGAAAACTTGTGGTAACCACATGTTCTTCTGTAACTAATCATCTTAGCTTTTAGATATAGAAAAGCCCTCCTTCCGAATGTGGAAGGAGGGCTTTCTTGTTTTTATGAGAGAGAGAATAGATTTAAGATCGCTTCGCTCCAAGAATCAAGACTTTCCCCCTTACGGGAAATGCCATTTCGCGAAAGCGCTCCTTTTCGAGTCTTTAAGCAATGCGGTCTTGCTTCTATCATCTTGTGTCTTTTTTATGAGAGAGGCAAGAGGTAAGATCGCTTCGCTCCAAGAGACAAGAAAATCTCGCTTTCGCAAAATGATATTTCCCGAAAGGGAAAAAGTAAGTTTTGATTTTAGGAGCGAAGCGATCTTGATTCTTATGTCTCATATCTATGTCAACCCCATTCGGCGAAAGCCGAAAAGAAAAAGCCGCACTCTCAAAGAAAGCGCGGCTTCATATATTTTGCAATCAAGGCAATTTTGAACCTTGAACTTCAAACTTTCAAACCTTTACACGTCAATATTCGCATAACTCGCATTTGCCTCAATGAAAGCACGACGAGGCGGTACTTCATCTCCCATCAACATGGAGAAAACCCGATCCACTTCCGCTGCATCTTCAATCGTAACTTGACGCAACGTACGACTTTCAGCGTTCATGGTGGTTTCCCACAATTGCTCAGCATTCATCTCTCCCAAACCTTTGTATCGTTGGACAGAGATACCGCTATCGCTTCCTTTGCCAAATTCATCCATCAATTTTTGGCGCTCTTCATCGTCCCACGCATAAGCAGATTTTTTACCTTTTTTGACCTGATAGAGTGGAGGAGCAGCAATGTAAATGTGCCCCTGGTCTATCAATGTCTCCATGTAGCGATAGAAGAAAGTCAGTATTAAAGTCACAATGTGGCTACCATCGACGTCGGCATCACACATGATGATGACCTTGTGGTAGCGCAACTTTTCGGTATTCAAAACGCGCTCCCCAACGTCATTCTCTTGAATGCTGACGCCGAGGGCGGTGAAGATATTTTTGATCTCCTCGTTTTCGTAGATTTTATGCTCCATCGCTTTTTCGACGTTAAGGATTTTACCTCTTAGCGGCAAAATTGCTTGCGTGTGTCGGTCACGTCCCTGCTTTGCAGTCCCGCCTGCCGAATCTCCCTCTACTAAGAAGATTTCCGAGTTTTCGGGTTTACGAGAGGAGCAATCCGCCAACTTGCCCGGTAAGCCGCTTCCTGTTAGAACATTTTTACGTTGGACTAACTCACGTGCTTTTCGAGCGGCATGACGCGCTGTGGCTGCTAAAATGACCTTATCAATCAGCCTTTTGGCTAACAGGGGGTTTTCTTCCAACCAATTGTTCAAAACCTCTCCACAGGCACGAGAGACGATACCTGATACTTCGGAGTTTCCTAATTCTCCTTTGGTTTGTCCTTTAAACTGTGGTTCTGGTACTTTGACTGAAACAACAGCAGATAATCCTTCACGAAAATCTTCACCTGCTACTTCAAATTTCAATTTTTTGAAAAACCCGTTGGCGTCCGCATATTTTTTGAAAACGCGATTGACTGCCATTCGGAAACCTCTTACGTGAGTACCGCCATCGGTGGTGCGAATGTTATTGACATAAGAGTAAAGGGTTTCTTTAAAGGTCGAGTTGTATTGCATTGCCACCTCAACTTCCACATTAGACTCGCGCCCGGTTACGTGAATCGGATTTTCGAGGATGGTCGTTTTGCCTTCATCAATGTAGCGAACAAACTCTTTTAGCCCTCCTTCACTATGAAAAACTTCGGTCAGAAACTCTGTCTCTTCGCCTTTGACGCGCTCATCGGTCAGTTTAAGGGTCAATCCTCTATTGAGGAAAGAAAGCTCCCTCATGCGATTTGCGAGAATCTTATTTTCGTAAACTAAGGTCTCGAATATCTCATTGTCTGGCTGAAAGGTTACTTTCGTACCATTAATGTCCGTTGTGCCAATCTTCTTTACATCTGCTTGTGGCTTGCCTCTTTTATACTCTTGCTCGAAAACTTCGCCTCCGCGATGTACTTCAGCGCGCAGATATTCAGAAAGTGCATTCACACAAGAAACACCTACACCGTGAAGACCACCTGACACTTTATAGGTGTCTTTGTCGAACTTTCCACCTGCGTGCAAAACCGTCATCACTACCTCCAATGCGGATTTTTGCAACTTCGCGTGCATGCCGGTAGGAATCCCCCGACCGTTGTCTGTAACCGAAATAGAATTGTTTTTATGAATGACGACATCGATGGTATCGCAATGTCCAGCAAGGTGCTCGTCAATAGAGTTATCGACAACTTCCCAAACCAGATGATGGAGTCCCTTTCCATCGGTGCTTCCGATATACATCCCAGGGCGTTTCCTAACCGCTTCTAACCCTTCTAACGCCGTGATGTTATCCGCACTATAATTTGCGTTTTTCTTTTTGTTTTCTGACATAGAAATTTATTGTAATAGGATAAAAATAAAAGCATGCAAAGATACAAAAATCAATGTGTTTACTGGTAGATTCGAACGGGTATTTTTTATTTAAAAATCATTGATAATCAACAAGATACGAATTTTTATTTTTTTAAAATTTCATTTTTATGAAATGTGGTTTCAGATCGTGTTTTTCCCAAACGCTCGATTTGAATTTTCCTTTGCTACCTTTGGTTCGAAATACCTGATTTTATGAATTCAATCTGCATTTTTTGTGGTTCCAGTAAAGGCAATAAAGCAGCTTATATCGAAGCGGCTGTCCATCTTGGAAAAACGCTGGCAAAGCGTAATATCAAAATCGTTTATGGCGCCGGCAATGTCGGCTTGATGGGCGAAATCGCCGATGCCGCTCTTGCGGAAAATGGTTATGTGATTGGCGTGATTCCCGAATTTTTGAAAGGTTGGGAAGTCTGCCATGATGGACTAAGCGAACTCACCGTTACCGAAACCATGCACCAACGAAAGCAATTGATGTCAGAGATTTCTGATGGCTTCATCGCGCTGCCCGGTGGGTTTGGGACATTGGATGAATTGTTTGAGATTTTGACTTGGAAGCAATTACAACTTCATCAAAAACCAATCGGTTTGCTCAACGTCAATGGATATTATGATCATGCGATTGCGCATATCAAACAGATGGTTGCAGAGGGCTTTTTGAAAGAAGCGAATTTGGATCTGTTGATCATTGAAAATGATTTGGAGGCGCTTTTGGAGAAGATGAATTCATTTCCCGTAAGGGAGACGGAAGGGAAGTGGATTACGTGAGCAGTTGCGCTAATTGTAGAGACGATTCACGAATCGTCTCGTATTCTACATGTGACAAAATAACCGAGACAATTCATGAATTGTTTCTACATTAATCTCGCTTTCGCGAAATCACGTGATCTCGATTTCCATTCAAATCCATTAAATAAATATTACCAGTACACCTCAAATTTGTTTATTGATGAGGTTTTTTGACCTTTGTGTGTACCACCAAACGAAAATATGACAAACAAGGGACTATACACTTCTTTCGTTGAGGCGAAAAAGCGAGGCGAGAAAAAATTTGTCGTGCTCATCGACCCGGACAAATTGAGTCTCCGCAATTTGGAAAAAACGATTGAACATGCCGTTGAGGCAAAAGTCGATTATTTCTTTATTGGCGGAAGCCTTATCGTCAATAACATGCTCGATCAGGTGCTCCAACGCATCAAAGACATCACGCCGATTCCTCAAATTCTTTTTCCCGGCAATGCATTTCAGCTTAGCTATCGAGCAGATGGTTTGCTGTTTTTATCGCTCATTTCCGGAAGGAATGCTGAACTGTTGATTGGCAAGCACGTCATCTCTGCGCCTTATTTGAAGATGAGTCCGCTCGAAATCCTTCCGACGGGTTACATGCTGATAGAAGGCGGAAAAGCGACCACGGTGAGCTACATGAGCAACACAAGTCCGATACCTGCTCAGAAGGACGATATAGCGCTTTGCACTGCCCTTGCGGGCGAAATGTTAGGCTTGAAATTGATGTATTTAGACGCCGGTAGCGGCGCCATCAACCCGGTTAGTGAAACCATGATTGAGTCAGTCAGTGGCGCTATCAACGTGCCGTTGATTGTTGGCGGCGGCATTCGTACGCCGGAGAAAGCTTACGCAAATGTCAAAGCAGGCGCAGACGTCGTAGTGGTCGGCAATGCCATTGAAAAAGATCCAAAATTGATTCTTGAATTGGCAGACGCGGTGCATTCTATGAATACAGTTTTGAAAAAATAACGGCTTTCGCCGAATGCTCTATGCCTTTCGAATTCCTCCTCGATTATCTCTATCCGTTGGAGCCGAATATCAAGCAGATGTTCGGTACGCACTCGATTTATATTGATGAAAAAATCTATCTGGCTGCTCGCCAACGAGAAAAGAATCCGATAGATAATGGTATATGGATCGGCACCGAAATGGAACACCATGAGTCACTTTTTGCTCAGTTTCCTTCCATCAGGTATTTGAAAGCTATCCCCATGAAAAAGTGGCTAATCTTACCTGAAACAGCGGAAGATTTTGAGGAAGTAGCCATCGAAATTTGTGAGCTAATCAAATCAGATGACCCTCGAATTGGCGTCCTACCAAAGAAAAAAAAGCGATAGCCTTTCTTAATTACGATCCCTACCCAACAATACCCCCAATTTTTACGTATTAGCTTTTCGAATCATACATCTTTCCAAAAGAACTCCTTTCTTTGCATCATTATGATTCTTTAAGGTTTGTGTTTAAGTCAATTCGAAGCATTTCAAACTGACCATAAAGCTTTAAAGAAAAGATTAAAAAATCACTCAAGACATGAAAATTCATTTGGTTTCTGGCGGCTGCGGATTTGTGGGACGCAACATGGTGAAACGACTTTATAACACCACCAACGATACGATTCTATTTATTGATAATTTATTGGTAGGGACTCACCCTTCTGAATGGCTTGCTGCCCCAAAATCAGGCGATAATAATGACATCGAAATTTTTGGCGACGGACGTCTGCTCTTTTTGAAAGAAGATTTCCGTGAGTTTTTGCGCAACGCGACGCAAAACGACCGCTACATTCAAGACACCTACGGATTGGAATTTGACAAATTTGCAGATGTATTTCACTTTGCAGCAATTGTTGGCGGACGAGCGACGATAGATGGCGACCCGATGATGGTGGCGATGGATTTGGCGATTGATGCTGAGTTTTTCTACTGGGCGACGCGCCATAAACCTGAGCGCGTTTTGTACCAAAGTTCGAGTGCCGCTTACCCGGTTGATTTGCAGGCGGAGGGCAATGCGATTGCGCTTTCGGAGTCCGATATCAATTTCAAAAAAATGGGCGAACCAGACATGACCTACGGTTGGTCAAAATTGACTGGGGAGTACTTGGCGCACATTGCTGCGAAATATTATGATCTGTCTGTTACCTGCATTCGTCCGTTTTCGGGTTATGGCGAAGATCAAGATTTGACCTATCCGATTCCTGCGATTGCGGCACGCGTGGCGCGTCGTGAGAACCCGGTTGAGGTTTGGGGAACGGGGCTACAAGGACGCGACTTTGTCCATATAGATGATGTGTTGGATTGCATTTTTGTGGCGATGGATAAAATCAAAGATGGCACCGCGATCAATATCGGTATGGGACGTCTGACTACCTTCATTGAAATCATCGAAACGCTCTGCAAAATCGCTGGTTACGAACCCGAAATCAAACGCTTGTTGGACAAACCGGTCGGCGTTTTCTCTCGCTACTCGAACATGGAACATGTGAATAATAACCTCGGCTGGAAAGCGACTATCTCGATGGAGGAGGGGATGAGAAGAGTTTACGAGGCGGCTTTGGAGAAGGAGGCGGCGAAAGTGTAATTAACGGATTTCGAGAGACGGAAAACGAATGACGAAAAACGGTTGACAAAAATGAAACGAGTAGTATGCTTCGGTCCAGGACCGAAATTTAAAGGCGGCATTTCCAACTATAACACCTCGCTGGCAAAGGCATTTGATAAGTTGGACGACGTGGAAGTACATATCGTTTCATGGACGCAGCAGTACCCTGCCATCATTCCGAGAGAGTTTGTGGATAAGACGAGCAAGGTCGATTTTTTGGAAGGGACGAATATCAAAGTCAAATACATCACCAACTACAATAATCCACTTTCGTGGAATGCGACGGCAGATTTTATTGCGAGTTTGGAACCCGATATTGTGGTCTTTCAGTGGGCGATTGCGATTCAGGGATTGCCGATGGGAAGGATTGCGAGACGACTCAAAAAGCATAAAAACATTGAGGTGATTTTTGATTTGCATTTTGTGATTCAAAAAGAGCACTCTTCGATAGATAAATCATTGACCAAGTATGGAATTGCTCCGGCGGATACTTTCATCACCCACGCCTACAAAACGGTGGATGAGTTGAAAGAGACATTTCCCGAAAGGGACTTAAAAGTCAATGAAACAGGCGAGCGAGCGAGCGACGGCACTACGGTCATCAAGTTGTATCATCCGATTTATGACCTGTTCCAACCTGACCCTAATTTCGATGCGGCGGCTTATAAAAAAGAACATGGCTTACGCCAAAATGTGTTTTTATTTTTCGGTTTCATTCGGAAGTATAAAGGATTGCATTTTGCGATTGAGGCATTTAAAAAAGTGCGCGAGCAGAGAGATGATGTGTCGTTGGTGATTTGCGGAGAGTCGTTTTGGAAGACTTTGGATCAAACCAAACTTTCGACGAAAGTCAAAAATGTCCTTTTCGGAACTGCCAAAAAAATCTTCCTCAACTCCAAAGATGACGAACGCGAGTATCGCCCTCTGCAACTCATCAAAGAATTGGGCTTAGAAAACGACACTCTAATTCGCAACGAATTCATCGCCAACGAGGACGTGAATAAGTTCTTTCAGGTGAGCGACAATGTAGTTTTGTTTTATGAATACGCGACGCCTTCCGGCGTAGAATCTTTGAGCTATAACTTCAAAATGCCGATCCTCGCGACCAAAGTCGGACATTTCCCTGAAACGATTACGGATGGTTTCAACGGTTATTTGGCGGAAGCCGAAAATACGGATGATATGGCGGCGCAAATGATTAAAGCCATCGAGCAACCCATCGACCGCAACAATGTGGTGGAAGCGACGAAGAAGATGAGTTGGGCGAATTACTGTAAGGCGATTTTGAGGGGATAGTACTTATCGTAACTATTGAAGTGGTTGGAGATGTTTGCTTTGCGTAGGATAGATAGGTTTCTGAGATTTTAATATCTGCATGAAATCAAGTAACTTGCAAAGGCGTTCTATTCAAAAATAAGAATCATGAGTCAATCCTTAGAAGCAAGAAAATTAAGTATCCTCGAATATTTAGCAGAGATAGAGGACGAAGCCGTCATTGTGCAGATTGAGAATATTTTGAAACCCAAAGTTGATTTTTGGGATGAACTAACTGATGAACAAAAGGAAAGCATTCGAAGAGGAGAGAAGGATTTTGAAGAAGGGAGGAAAGTTTCTTTTAAACAGTTTTTGGAAGAACGCCGCAGCCGTCAAAAATGAATGTATATCTCTCCAAAGAAGCGAATGACGAACTAAATGAAATTCTCGACTATTTAGAGGACAACTGGTCGATTAATGTCAGCAATAACTTCCTTGATAAACTCATCAGGGTTATGGACATTCTTGAACAAATGCCCTATTCCTATCCTTCTTCTGAGAAGAATTCTGGTTTACGAAAATGTGTCATTACAAGAAGATCTGTTGCTTTTTACAGAGTGGATGAAGCGAAACAGGAGGTGAAAATATTATCGATTTCTGATAGTCGTAGGAATTTATAAATCTCAAAGTAAATGGATAGCGTAAATTTAATTGAGAAAAAAATAGCGCGCGTTGCAGATTTGTTGGAGCAAATCAGTGATGTGGATCGTATGATAGCCATTCATGATGCGGGAATTATGAAAAGCCAATACTCACGGCGTCGCAATCAGTTTTTGAATGAACTAAAAGTGCTTTTGGGAGAACTAAACATCCAACCTAAGGATTTGATAGCTGCGTAATTCTACAAATGTCTCACCCTCAATTTATTG
>CALCJP010000108.1 GCA_937967625.1 uncultured Saprospiraceae bacterium | reverse complement strand
AAAGGGACGATGCGATATTTTGTATCACATCGTCCTCTACCGAGAGACGATGCTCGACATTTTGGAATACATCGCAATTTGTGTTAGGAGTCGTGAGACAGATGATCTACTTACCGTTTTTGGCGTATTGAGATTTAGTTCGGTTAAAAATACTTGTTTTTTATCTTTAGCGTTCTTAAGTGACTGTCCAAAATAAATGATAATAAATTTGAATCCCTTTTTTCCACACTCTTCGTTAGATTTTATTCCCGTAGCTAAGGCTACGAAAATAAAATCTGCCTCGATTGATAAAAAAATGAATCTCAACTTTTTCTATCATTTACTCTGACCAGTCACTTATTTCCCGAAAGGAAAAAATAAATTCAATTTGTGAAAAAACTACTCTTACCATTTTTACTTCTCTTTTGCCTTTCGGCAAATGCGCAAGACATCATCTGGCTTTCGCCAAATACGCATGACTTTGGCGAAATGAAACAATTCAAAGAACAGTCAATAGATTTCGAATTCAAAAATAATAGTGGTGAAGCCATCGTCATCGACAATGTGCGCACCCCTTGCGGCTGCACGACGCCTGACTGGTCAGAGGAACCGATACCTGCTGGTTCGACTGGAATTATCTCAATTGCCTATGATGCTCGGAAGTTGGGTTACTTCCACAAAAAGGTAAAAGTCTATTTTTCAGGCATTCGCAAAGGGCAGAAGCTTTTTGTAGAAGGAGAAGTGGTCGATGAAAAATGACCATTCGTCGAAAGACGGCTATAATTAATAGACCAAAATAGATCAAAAACCGACTTTCGTCGAAAGACGCTCGAAACTCATCTATCTTAGAAATTCCATAACGTTTGTCGGCTCGTTTTTTCAAGTATATTTGCCTGTCGAAATGGCGTTATTAAATCTACGCCCCAAAAATTTTAATTCTTACTTTTCAAATTATGGGATTTCTTATCTTTTTATTGATATTTTATGTGTTGGTGAGTGTCAGTCTTTATAAGGTTTTTGAGAAAGCAGGTGTCTCTCCAACCAAAGCATTGATACCGGGAGTTAATTTTGCAGAATGGTGCAAACTCATCGGTCAAAAGCCAACTCACGCATTGTGGCTGCTTTTTCCAATTGTCAATATTTTCATCTTCGCCGGCATGGCAGTTGACCTCGTTCGTTCGTTTGGGAACTATAAATTTTGGCATAGTGCTTTAGCGGTGGTTTTGAATCCGATTGCTAATTTTTGGTTGGGAACAAATGATCAAAAATATTTGGGGCCTACACTGGTGGCAGAAAAAGAATACGCGGACAAACTCGAAGCCGCTTTGGAAAGCGACAATAAACGAGAGTACAAAAAACTCCAAGCCAACAACCCCTATAAAAAGACTCAAGCTCGCGAATGGGTGGAAGCAATCGTTTTTGCAGTTTTTGCAGCAGCTTTCATTCGTATGTTTTTGATTGAGGCTTATGTGATTCCGACCAGTTCGATGGAAGGTTCACTTTTGGTAGGCGATTATCTCTTTGTGAGTAAAGCGCATTACGGAATGCGGACGCCGAAGACGATTGCCATGTTTCCATTGCTCCATAATCGAATTCCTTTTATTGATAAAGAATCTTATCTCGAATCCCCAAGCCTTGATTTTAAGCGCCTTCCGGCAATTGAGACCATTGAGCGAAATTCGCCTGTGGTTTTTAATTACCCTGAGGGAGATAGTGTTTATGTTTTTCCAGAAAGGACATATAGCATTCATGATTATAGAAGAGGTCAAATTTCTCAACAACGCGGGTCGCAAGTGAAAAGTGGTAATGCTCCACTGGTAACTCGACCAATCGATAAGAAGGATCATTACATCAAGAGATGTGTCGCCGTCGGAGGAGATACCATTCAAATTAAAGATCGCCAATTGTTTATCAATGGCGCTCCTGCTGAAAATCCAACCTATATTCAATTCAGTTATTTGGTGACATTTCCGGAAGGGTTAAATACTAATAAATTTAGAGATTGGGGGATTAGTCCTGAGGATCAAGCAGGAAGAGGAGACAATGCTTCAGGTACTGATTATCAATTATTGGTTTTAAATGAAGAGCAAAAACAAAAGGTTCAAGCGCTTGATAAAAACGTAAAAATCATTCCGAATCGTCAGTATCAAATTCGTGATGCTGCCAACAAAATGCCCTCACTTCAAGAAGCAGGAATATCAAATGCACACATACGATATCAACTTCGAGATGGCTCTGGAATATTTACACTCGATCCTGCTTTGATCAAATCAATCAAGCAAGTGGACAGTTCAGTAGTATTAAAGCCAGTTGATGAAGCAGGTAGGTTATTTCCACATGATGCCGCAAACTATCCGAATCAGAACGTAGATAATTTTGGGCCAGTTTGGGTTCCTAAACAAGGAGCAACGGTTACGCTTACTCAAAAAAATATCGCCCTCTATCGACGGATCATTTCTGTCTATGAAGGAAATGAGTTTAGCGAAAGCGGTGGTAAGTTCACTATCAATGGTCAAGAAACGAATGAATATACTTTCAAACAAAACTACTATTGGATGATGGGTGATAATCGACACAACTCGGAAGACTCTCGAGTTTGGGGATTTGTGCCTTTTGATCATGTGGTAGGAAAGCCATTATTCATTTGGTTCTCCACTAAGGAAGGGAATATCGGCAATGGCGTCAACTGGAGTAGAATTTTCAGTTCTGCTGATAAGCGGTAATTTATTTTAGCCTTTCGGCAAATACCAATATTTCGCGAAAGCGAAAAAGAAATACTCTCAAAGCCAGCTATCATTATCACTGATAGCTGGCTTTTTTTGTTAGAAAAAGTAAAAATTTGCATACGACGAACTCGGTTTTTCTTCTAAGCAAAATTTGCTAATTATTCCAAAAAAGCACATTTTTAAAGGAGATGTTAAAAAAGGGCTGCCCTGAAAACACAAAACCTTGACTACAAGAAAGATACGCCATTAAATATAAAATATTTTAAATATTAAGATTTATAAAGTGGTGTTTTTGAGAAAGTTTAATCCATCCAAAAAAAACCGTTAAACATACTTTCTTTGAGTAAACAGCAGATTCTGTTTCTTAAAAAGTGAACGGTCTCTTCATTTATTATTTTCGAAATCTTATGTCTTGCTTCAAGTAAGACATGTTGATCATATTTTGAAATCATTCTTCAACACGAAGAATGGTTAAGAACAAAAACTATAGGACATTGAAAAAAATA
>CALCJP010000107.1 GCA_937967625.1 uncultured Saprospiraceae bacterium | reverse complement strand
AATACCTCTTCCAGATCGGAATCGATAGCAACACTCACCTTTGGTTTGGGCGCGGGTGGTGGCGTTGGTGCAATTTCTAACTCCACTGGTTTGGGAGCAGGTTTGGCTACTTTGACGGGTTCTGGTTTTGGCGCAGGTGGTGCGGGAGCAGGCGGTGGAGTTGGTTTGGGAGCAGCAGGTTTGGCGGCCACTACTGGTTCTGGAATTGGATCTGGAGCAGGCGGCGGCGCAGGTGTCGCTTTCACAGGTTTGGGCGCCGGAGCAGTAGCACCATCCTCTACCAAAAATATCTCATACAGTTGGCTGACATAGCTTTTCATCAAGTCTTTTTCGATGGCAGTTACCTGATCTGGCGATAGGCTCATGCTCTTCATCAGCACATTTATTTTATCTAAAAGTATTTTTGCTTTATCAATATTCATTTATTGCTAATTTTGGATTTTAGAGTAGGTCTAAATTTCAGCTTTAAGCTACAAATCAAACCTTTTTGAACCTGATTTCTCCAAAAATTGAATCCGTAGCCCAGCTATGAATTAAATTTTTGGCTTACTCAGAACCAAAAATCTTTAATTTTCGCCTCTAAACCTGAATTTTAGACATACTCTTACTTTGACTCACAAAAGTAGTAAATAAGATCAAGTTCAAGCCTCAAGTTCAAATTCAAAAAACTGATCTGAAGCGAATCTTGATTTTTTGTACTTGAACTTGATTCTTGTACTTGAAATTGATTAAATGTTTTTAGAACCACATTTTAAAGGGCAGCGCAGCGGATGGATTGAAGTGATTTGCGGGAGCATGTTTTCTGGCAAAACAGAGGAATTGATTCGGCGATTGAAAAGAGCAAAAATTGCGAACCAACGGGTTGAGATTTTCAAGCCCAAAATTGATACACGCTACGATGAGCGAAAAGTCGTCTCTCATGATGAAAACTATATTTTAGCGACGCCTATTGCCCACTCGTCTGAGTTAATGAACTTGACGGATGGGGTTTCTGTGGTGGGAGTGGATGAAGCGCAGTTTTTTGATGAAGATTTGACGGAAGTCGTCCAAAACTTAGCTCTCAATGGCAAGCGAATCATCGTGGCAGGTCTCGACATGGATTTCAAAGGCAGACCTTTTGGCCCTATTCCACAGGTTTTGGCTGTTGCCGAATATATCACCAAAGTCCACGCCATCTGTAGCCACTGCGGCAACTTAGCCACCCATTCTTATCGCCTTTCGGCAAATGCGGATACCGTAGTGCTCGGAGAAAAAGATAAGTACGAACCGCGCTGTCGCACTTGTTTTGCGATGGGGAATATCTTGGATTTCAATCAGAAGATGAAAGAGGAGTTGAAGTAGGGGTTTGACTGTTTGACTGTTTGACTGTTAAGTTCGCTTTCGCGAAATGAAATTGCAAACCCATTTGACGAAAGTCGAAAAAAAAACAATCATCCGCCGCAGGCGGCGAAACAATCAAACAATCAGCGAAGCGAAACAATCAGTGGCGAAGCCACAAAACAATCAGCAAAGCGAAACAATTAAACAATCAGCCACGAAGTGGCGAAACAATCAGTTGCGAAGCAACAAAACAATCATCCGCCGCAGGCGGAGCAACAATCACCCCTCCCCTTTCCGCATCCAAACATCTGTCTGCGGAAACGGGATTTCCACATCATTTTCTCGAAACAATTCAAGGATTTTATAGCGAAGGTCGCTTTTGACAAATTCGATCCGAAAGTATTCGCGGCTATAAAACTGCAATTCAAAGTCTAAGGAAGAGTCTCCAAAATTGGAAAATTTCACCTTCGGAGTGGGTTCTTTCAAAACCTTCGGATGAACTCGCGCTGCCTGTAAAATCAATTCCGTAACCAGCTTCACATCAGAACTATACGCCACCCCTACCCCCACCTGAAATCGGGTTGCATTTTCAGCAGTACTCCAGTTGATGAGTTCATTGTTAATCAGTTTCGAGTTGGGGATGATTTTAATCGCCTCGTCGCGGGTTTGGATGTGGGTGGTTCGCAAAGAGATTTGCTTGACGCGCCCCACCATGTCGTTGACCTGAATGACATGCCCCACTTCTACCGAGGCATCCATCAAAAGAATAATTCCAGAGATGAGGTCATTGAAGGTCTGTTGTAAGCCAATACCGACCCCGACCAAAAGTGCAGCTCCACCAGCGAGTAGTGCTGTAATTTTCAGCCCAAGCGCCTGCAGAATGAGAATGGTCGCAATGAAATAGATAAAATATTTTATGAATTGCCGAATCGCATAACTTCTGCCTACATCTACTTTTCGACGCCTAAAAAGGAAATCCAATAGCTTTTTGCTGATGACCGAAACCATCAATTCAGCCATCAGATAAATCACGGCTACTGCAATGAGATTGCCGGGCGTGAGATTAAAATCTCCGTAGGAAAACAGCGTGTATTCTAAAAATTCAGTCATTGACTTTATTGGTTAATCAAATCGCTAATTCATTGAAAAAAATAGCTGAGCCAAATTTATGCAAGCTCTTTACTTCTAAACCCCTTAACATAAACGTGGTCTCAAATTTATGATTCAAAAGCAACTTAGCGCATAAGTTAGGAATCTTTTTTAATTGTATTTGGTTTTCTAAAAAAGCGCATGTTCATGAAAGTCTCGACTACCATTCTCAAAAATCTCCTTATCAGCACTTTTGTGCTGCTGACTCAAATCGCACCAGCCCAGACGCGCCTGAGCGGACATGTCATCAACACAAATCACAACCCAATCCAAAAGGCGGAAGTCCTCCTCCGTGACGCGACCAATCAAACCATTCTTGCTCATAGGATGACCAATCAGCGAGGAGGTTTTACATTTGAAATATTTGATTCGGGGAGTTTCTTCATCGAATACCGCAGCTGTGGCTTTGAGCCAATGATTTCCAAAATCATTGAAATCGAAGTGCCATTGGCCGCTACTCAAATCGACACCATGATGCTCGAAAAAGCGTTGAAACAAAGACATTTTACCAATTGATTGGTTACTATTCGATTTTTTTGGAATCAAAAGGACATACTTTTATTCCAAATAAATTGAATAATGAAAAAACTTTTACTCCCATTTTTTCTTCTCGCCTTTTTTGGCGCTTTCGCGCAAAGTCAGCGATTGGTTTTGTTTGAGCATTTTACGCAGGCGAGTTGTCTTTCGTGCGGCGATATCAATCCGATTATTGACCCAATTATTCAGTCAAATAGAGGAAAAATCACTGCCATCAAATATCAAACCTCATGGCCAGGTATCGACCCGATGAATGCAGACAATCCAGCCGATGTGCAGACCCGAGTCGATTATTACACCGTGTTCGCCACGCCGCTTGGCGTTTTTGAAGGCATGGGTCCCGGAGGTCCGATTTCGCTGATCAAGCAAGATCGGATAAATGCCCAAGCCGATATTCCAGCTCCTTTTTCGATTGATTTGAATTATACTATTTCAGACGAAATGGATGTCATAGAGATTACTGCCGATATAGAATCTACGCTCCCCCTTTCGGGAAATGACCTACGGCTGCACGTCGTCGTTGTTGAAGAAAAAATCGGTTTTGATTCTCCTCCCGGCAGCAATACAGAAAAGGACTTTTTCAGTGTCATGAAGAAAATGCTTCCTGATGGCAACGGCACTTCCCTTAAAAGCAATTGGAGCATTGGTCAAAAAGAATCTTTTCAACTTTCATGGAACTTGGAAAACATCTATCAGCATGAACAGTTGGCGGTCGTGGCATTCATACAAGAGCATAGTGACCGCGTGATACATCAAGCCGCTTTCGCGGAATCAGCAGCCGGAGCGCCAACAATCGAACTTGCGGCAGAAGTCTCTATCGCTTTTCCGAATCCAACTTATGATGAGACATTGTTCAGCTTTGAATTGACAGAAGGATCGCAAGGAGAGATTCATCTTTTGGATGCGACTGGTAAAATGGTTTTCAGTGAGAAAGGTGATTTCCCGAAAGGGAGACAAAGAAAAAAGGTAGATTTATCAGACCTGCCAGTAGGAATTTATTTTGCTCAATTGACCACCGAGGCTGGTGAGAAGCGTTCTGCCAAAATTCAGAAATTGTAAAAACAAAATGACCCCTTAATCGAAGCAAGGGGTCATTTATTATGATAGTTTTCTAATTTCAAATTCAATCATGTTTTTTTTTGATCGAATCATTGAAATAGAAACCAGATATTTCTTTTGATAGTTCCTTTTCTGACTTTTGGGAGAGAGGAGATTCTATGTTTACTAAACTTTTTTTGTTTAAAATTTTCAATTTTCAATGTTGAAAATTCGCGCATTTAGCGAAAGCGAAGTTTAGTAAACCTTGGTTTTGAACCCCTATCTATCTTTAGAAATTACCACGCAGCGCGATAATAAAATTTCGCCCTGGTGCCGGCACTCCTGCCGAAAACACTCTGTAATGTTGGTCTAAAATATTCTCAACAGAAGCATCTAATGAAAATTTGCGCGTCAACTTTATAGAGGAATATAAATTATAGGTCGTCCAAGCGAGTGCGCCTTCTTCTGGAAAATATTCAGCATTATCTGACCCACCACCAAATTCATCCAATGGTTTCAAGGCATTGTGATGCACCACGAAGGTGAAGCGCATGTTTTTGTTTGCGTATTGTAACCCACCTTTCGCGAAAAGCGGTGGAATATGATCCAGTGGTCCTACATCTTCTCCGCCTTCTAAAACCCTACCTTGTGTAAAACCAAAACCTGAAAAGGCCTCAAATTTTCGATATTTCATTTTAAAATCTCCTGAACCACCGATGATACGCGCCTGCTCTTTGTTGACGTTGGCGACATAGCGCAATACTGTTCCATCATCGAGAACTAAGGTGGTGTCTCCATTGAGAGAAGTAAGGTCACGAACGATGCCGTCTGCGAGCAAGGTATAATAGCCTGAAACGCTGATCATGGCTCCGGTTCCATCTTTTTTATTGAGATTGCCAAAACTTTTTCCGAGGGTCAATTCGGTATTGATGGTTCGTTCGGGTTTGAGTTGAAGATTAGGGACTAAAACTCTATTTTCACGACTATCAGCAGTTCTAAATTTTGCCAAGTCATCAATATTAGGCGCATGAAAAGCAGTGGAAGCAGACGCTTTTGCTTGCCAACCAGACTTTGTATTGATAGTCAATCCAAGACTCCATGTCAACGCTTGATTGTTAGAAATAAATGGACGGTTGTAAAAATATGCAGGAAATTGTATGGGATCATCGGGTCTCCTTTCATATCTCGCCATGAGGTTGGCAAAAGTATAACGAAGCCCCCCGAAAGCTGTAAAAACAGAGTCCCTTGACATATAGCGAGCATTGGCATAACTCGCCAAAAGTGACATGTCGCTTCCACCACTCGGATAGCGCGTCATGACGCCACCTGTGATTTGCTCTGAATTGATGTCAACTTGACCTGCGGTTGAAAAGAGAATGTTATGATTCAAATCGGCACCATAAATTAATGCTAATCGATCCCCAAAGTTCTTTTGAAAATCACCAGTCAATGAAAAAGCATAGATGTCTTCCAGGGTGAATTCTTCAGTAGGATCTGTAAATTTTCGCTTATGTCGATCTTCATCCAATTTTTGTGCTCCGGCGATAAGCGTCATTTTGTTGAAAAACTTGGTGCGCTTGAACGTTTGCGACTTGGCTGAAAGGAAAAATCGCTGTTGAGGTCCATAATACCATGTCGTCCATTTTGGCAAGCCATTCTTTTCTTCTGAAAGAAAATCATAGCGCGGCACATTGGATGAATTCGAATATTGGAAATTGAAGAGATAGAATTGGTTTTTACTCTTTTGGTATTTGACCTTTTGCAAAAAGTCAAATTGAGCATACGCAGTTCCCGTGAGAACATTTGGGTCTAAGGTTTCGATAAAAGTATCGTCACCATTTACTCTATCCGCAAACCATTCGCGCTTGTTGTAATCTGGATATTTCTCAGGGCGAATGGCTCCCGTTCTCAAATCATCATAATCTGTAAACGTAAAACTCGTGAAGGTCGCCCAATCTCTGGTGCCGTAGTTGACATCTGCATGAACTGTTTTTTCAAAATTGGCAGAAGAGAAACGAAGCAATCCGTTGCTATTGGATTCGTAATCTTTTGAATCGTCTTCGCCTTGATACAACTTAGGGTCTTTGGTTCTAAACTGCACGACGCCACCGAGGGCATCACTTCCATAGTTTAACGACCCTGGTCCGTAGAACACTTCGATTTGCTCCAGCGCATTGTTATCTACTTTGATTGCGTCTTGCAAGTGTCCGTTTCGATAGACGATATTATTCATCCGAACGCCATCGACTACTAATAAAACCTTATTGGCTTCGAAGCCTCTGATATTGATACTCCCGCCGCCCATTTGACTTTTTTGGACAAAGACATTTTCGTTCTGTGCAAGCGCGTCGGCAGTGGTTTGAGAGTTGAAATGTTCGATTTTCTCTTTTCCCACCATCCCCACTTTGTAAGGAATCTCTTGTGGTTTTTCATCACGACGCCCCACTACGGTGATGGAAGGCAGTATATCGAGTGCAGGGCGCAGCTTTATCTTAAATCCACGTTTTCTGATTTCGAAAATAGGAAGCGAAACGACATTGAAACCGATGTAGGAAAAGTTGATTTTTTCGGAGTAGGAAATATTATCGACCTCCACTTTCCCATCAATATCCGATACTGCTACAAATGACTGAGAGTCATTATAGACATTGACGCCAATGAGTGGCGTATTTGTACCATCGACAATTTGGATAGTGTATTGAGCTAAGGAATCCGCTGCTCCCCAAAACAGGAAAAACGCCGCAAATGCGAACGCTCTAATATTAGACAAATATTTAATTGAAATGATGTGCATTTTCTCCCCCCCCCTTTGGGCTAACTTTTTCCCTCCCGAAGCAAGTTCGGGACAAGTTTTTCGAGGCAATATTGACTCTGAGACAATATTCCGCGAAAGCGGTCAATAAATTAATCAACTCTTAAGAGCCGATATTCATAGTAGTTTTGAGATTCCTCATCAATTTACCTCCAAAAATCCGCATGTTACTTTCGGTAGTTTTTGATTGTTGAAGAATGTCAATGGGGGGAGGATTCTTATCCAGAAAATCTTTGATATCAATTTTGACATCGATTCTGGCATCTTTAAGTTCGGATATTTCTATAGGTATTTGGAATATTCTTTCTTGCTGAAATAGGTTATTGCCATAGATTTCATAATCGACCTTATCGTTTAGGATACCATCAGGTTGAGCTGCTGTTTGCCCTGAGAAAACCATGAATTTGTATCCTTTCCCTGGTTTGACCATGGTTTCATCACTCAGTGGATGTCCAGGTCCATATTGTCCAGGTCTGTATTCCGTTTGATTCAAATCAGCCGGCACGCCATAAGAAATTGCTAATCCCACATATTCGCCTTCAGGAATCGAATTCTCTAAACGAAGAACGCCCCCGTCTTCTGAACTTATCTCATCTAAGTGTATCAAATCTACCTCAGAGAGGGGAACTCTATCGCCTCCGATTTCTTTCACTAACGCCAGATTGGAAACAAAAAAACTGAATTCATTGATTTTAAAGTCATCACCATGATAGTCTCGGATGTCGTTGCCCATTACGTAGGGTTCGCCATCATAGAGGACTTTGTATGTGATTCTTAAATCTCCAGGGGTAAATTCAGGATAAGGGTCTGGCCTACAGGAGAAAATTCCCGCAAGTATTGCAATAACCAGTATTTTAAATAGAGACAAGTAAGCCTTTTTCATAAGTGTAAGTCTAGTTCATGTGCAGACTATTCGTACAAAAAAACGCCAATAATTATACCAACAAGTGGTGGAGGGAGTCCACAAATATGGGTATTTTCACTTGTAAATGAAAATATATATGAATCAGCTTTCACAAAAAAGGATTGTTATGTTCAGGAATTTATCCTCGGATTAAAATCAATTCCTCTTCATCTGACATCCGCATGATAACTGAGGGAGGAGCGACTTGTTTTTCCTTTTGCCGATGTCGGACCACATAATCCACCCCAATTATAATTTCAGAACTAACACCTCCAAAATGCCCTGAGAAAGTCTGACCACTCAGGTTGGCAGAAGTAGATACGATTGGGCGGCCAAGTTGCTGAATGATTTGTTTGCAAAAAGGATCATGGGTCAGTCGAATACCAATTGTGCCTGAATTGTGAATTACCTCCTGGGGAAGATTTTTAGGTTGATCATAGATAATCGTGAGGGGACGTTGGTGATAATCCAAAAGGGTCTCGATTCGAGGATGGATTTGCTCCACGTAGTTTTTGAGCATATCAACGGAATCTACCAAGAGAATAAAACTTTTCTCTTTAGGTCTTTTTTTCAGGTTGTAGATTTGCTCAACGGCAGTCGGGTTAGTGGCATCGCAACCGATGCCCCAGATGGTATCCGTTGGATATAAAACGATACCGCCCTCTTTGATGACTTCCACAACTTTTTCAACCTCGTAAAATGTGTCCATTAAGAATGAATTTTTAGATTTTTATATCAGGGGATTTTAAAATTTCAGAATAACCTCATTAACTACGTATTAACAAGCCTTTTTATTATTCCTACGAATTAATTTCAATTGTCTTATATACGCCTAAATGCAAATTTCGTTTATAAAATCTACACTTTGGGGGTGTCTTAAACAACAAATGAAGCATTATAAATGTACTTTTAGTAACTTCACCCTAAGTCGTCAATCGAGTCAATAGTGACTACCGACTAAGCAAATTATGACTAAAATTTTCTCGCATTTGCCGAAAGGCAAAAATAAGGGAAATTGAATATAACTTGATTTTTATGAAAAAATTCGCTCTGCTGTTTGCCCTTTCTTCTCTCCTTTCGCTTTCGCTAAATGCTCGACACATCATCGGTGGCGTCATCACTTACGAATGCCTCGGCAATGGAGACTATGAATTCACCATGAAGGTCTATCGAGATTGCAATTGTAACAATTGCGCTGATTTTGATAGAAATGCACCCATTGCTATTTTTAGATGCGGTGTGGGCGGCACTCCCTGTTCTTCTTTGGATCAGAATGATGAAATCCATAAATTTTACGTCGGACCTCCGGTAATCGAAAGAGTGCCCAACCCTGACTATCCTTGTTTGATTCCGCCGGATGTATGTGTTCAAGAAGGAGTTTATAAGTGGAAGATGAGTGATTTGGGCATTTCACTGCCTGCGGTCAATGAGAGTTACCATATCACCTATCAGCGCTGCTGCCGAAACGAAACCATCAATAATCTAAATCGCCCCGACGATCAGGGTGCAACGTTTACTGTCGAAATAACTCCTGCCGCACAGCAGGCGTGTAATAATTCACCTGTTTTTGATTCATTTCCACCGACGATTATCTGTGCAGGAAGTCCAATTGATTTTGACCACTCTGCCAGCGATGCCGATGGCGACCAAATCATTTATGAATTTTGCAGCCCACTGCAAGGAGGTGGAGATATTTTGGGAGGTCAATTGTATAATTCCTGCAACGGAGCACAGCCCGATCCCCCCTGCCCTCCTCCATACAATGGCGTAAACTTTATCACGCCAACCTATCGAGCTTTGGAACCTATTGTAGGGAGTCCACCGATTCGTATTGACGCCAACACGGGAATGATAACAGGAACGCCTGAATTGCAAGGGCAATATGTCGTCGGCGTATGCGCTACCGAGTATCGAAATGGACTTGCGCTGAGTCGGGTCATTCGAGACTTTCAGTTCAATGTGGCAGATTGCGACCCAACCGTGGTTGCCACCATGGAAGCAGACGAAGTCTCTGCAGACAATGAAGATTACATTTTTCGCCTTTGTGGCGACAGAGAACTAACGATAACCAATACCAGTTTTCAGCAACGCTTCATCGACAGCCATGAGTGGCAATTTGACATCGGAGGCGTAAGAGAATCTTTTAGTGACTGGAGTCCTTCCATTTCGTTTCCGGACACGGGAATCTACAAAGGAAATCTCTATCTCAATCCAGGAAGCGACTGTGGTGACACTGTCAACGTACTGGTGAGTGTTTACCCAGCCATTACGCCTGACTTCGATTTTGATTATGATACTTGCGTTGCCGGTCCAGTTGAATTTACAAATCTCTCTTCAGTGGATGGAAGTACCATCATAGATTCCAGATGGACTTTTGCAGACGGCGGCTCTTCAACTGATAGAAACCCCTCCTATGAGTTTAAAATTCCGGGCAACTTACAAGCCAGGTTAGTGGTCAAAGACAATCGAGGATGCTCTGCTGACATTATCAAAACCGTCACCTACTTCCCCGTGCCCAATCTCATAGTCATCGCACCGAGTTCTGAAAAAGGTTGCCAACCGCTCGATGTCTTTTTTGACAACCTTTCCACTCCGATTGATGAAAGTTACGACATCCAATGGAACTTTGGAGATGGTGCCACAGGGACAGACATTAGCCCCGACCACTTGTATGACCAACCTGGTGTTTATACCGTTTCGGTTGATATTACCTCGCCGATTGGCTGCCAAACGGACACCACTTTCAATGGTTTGATTGAAGTCGTCGGTTCGCCCGAAGCAGCCTTTGATTATAACCCAAAACTCGTCACCACTTTCCAACGAACTGTTGATTTCGTCAACCAGTCCCAACGCGAAAGAACGGTGACTTGGAATTTCAATAACACTTTCCGAACCATCGAAGAAAATCCATCTTTCACCTTCAGAGACACTGGGTTGCATATCATCCAACTCGTGGCGATTCACGAAAGTGGGTGTCGAGACACCGTGGAGGCGCGCATTGATGTGATTCCGCAAGTGACCTATTATTTGCCCAACGCCTTCACGCCCAACAACGATAGCAACAACGACACCTACAAAGGCGTCGGCTTCTTTGAAGGCATGCAAAACTTCCGAATGAATATTTGGAACCGCTGGGGCGAAATGATTTTTGAAAGCACCGACCCAGACAACGGCTGGAACGGTCTCAAAAACAACACCGGCGAACCCGCCCCCAATGGCGTCTATGTCGTCACGGTTCAATACATCGACCCGCGCGGCAAGCCACATGAACTGCAAGGCGCAGCCACTGTAGTTCGATAAAAGAGAATAGGCGATAATTTTGAAATTATCGCCTATTTTTTTGTCCTTTCGGAAAATAACGTGGCGAGGAGCGGCACTCCGCAAATACTCATTTTCAACAGCGCCTCTCTCAATAAAGAACCTTTTAAAGTTTGGACTCTCAATTATGCTCGCGAATTATCAATCCGCGCTACGTGGTGTGGCCATTTGCCGAAAGGCGATTATACTTGCTAAAAGCAAGAAATGATTGAAAACAAATTCTTTCCCCTACTCCTCCTTTTTTTCTTCCTTTCGGAAAATGCCGCTTTCGCGCAAAACAATCCCACCTTCGACGCCTTCGAAGGCACCGTTTACAAACTTCCGGCTCGAAAAATTGGATTGGGTTATGGCAAACCCGTTTTAGATTATGAAGTCATCGCGCAAGTAAGTTATAAAGAATTGATGTTTCCAGAACAGTTGACTATCGAACGCATGCCCGGCATTGACATCGCAAATGGATTTGGTATCATATTCAAAAACACCATGCACATCCCCGTCGATGGCGAATATGCTTTCTCTCTCAACTCAGACGATGGTTCTATTTTCTGGATTGAAGAAAAGACAATTATCAACAACGACAAGCCTCATAAAATGCGCCTACGTGCCGATACGGTACAGTTACGAAAAGGAGATTATCCAATTAAGGTTTGGTATTTTCAGGGCTACCCAGATGTCTATGGGTTGGAGTTTAAATCTAAATTTTTGCGGCATCTGGATATGCCAAGAGCAGAACCTGACTTAGAATTCAATGTATCAGAGCGCGAGCTGCGATTCGAGACCGGAAGTGCTGAAATCAATCAAAATGGCAGGCATAACTTATCCATACTCGCCGACCAATTGAGCAAAACCAATTACCAGAAAATGGAAATCATCGGGCATACTGATAATATCGGCACTGAGGAAAGCAATCTTTCGCTTTCGCGAAATAGAGCGGAAGCTGTAGCCAACTTCCTAACCCAACGCCTGAATCAAAAAGATATCCAAATCGAATTCACCATCGTCGGAAAAGGCGAATCCGAACCTGCTGCAACCAATGAAACGGCAGATGGGCGCGCCATCAATCGGCGAGTGGTATTGCGACCTTTATGATTGAAGTTGTTTAAGAATTCATGATTTCGCGAAAGTGAGAAAATTTTATTCTGAATAAGGCAAAAACCACAGTCGATACCTTAGTATCGACGAGGATTTTTAACGCAATTCAGAATGAAATTTGCCACTTGCAGCCAATCAATGAATTTTTAAACAACTTCATTATTTGCCGAAAGGCTAATCCTGACCTCGCTTTGATAGTAGAAAAAAAAGAACCGGAGTTCGATTTGCAATCGAACTCCGGCACAGAGATTA
This sequence comes from uncultured Saprospiraceae bacterium, assembly GCA_937967625.1. Lineage (GTDB taxonomy): Bacteria > Bacteroidota > Bacteroidia > Chitinophagales > Saprospiraceae > JAGQWW01. The sequence continues at coordinate 21,458 of CALCJP010000107.1, read as the reverse complement.
AAATAGATATTTTAAAAACAGAGATTTATATTTTCTCTGTTACTTTTCCATTTGTTGCCAAAAGGTTATTTGCCAAAGCGTATTCGACCTCAGTAGTTGGGTTTGGTAATTTAACTGAGTTCAATTCAATCACCTCCAACTGAATGTTTTTATACTTCGCATTAATCTTGAAGTCCTCTATGATTTCAATTACATCGTGGTCAATATTGATTGTTTTTGAGCCATCAATAATCACTTTCGAGTTTTCAGGCAATGTGTCTAAAGTACGCTGAATGCTCGCTTTGTTGATAAAGGTCACATCTTCCGCCAACTCCAATTTGATGGTGCCAGTAGATGCGTGATCGTCAGATCTGAAAAGGAATGGCTTCTTGTAGTTATTATAGAGCACGTAGAAGATCGCTACTGCTAATCCCATTCCGATACCCATCAAAAGGTCAGTGAAAACGATTCCTAAAATCGTAACCATAAACGGTACAAAGTGGCTTTGCCCTAAGTTATACATCTGCTTGAAGAGCGCAGGTTTTGCCAACTTATATCCTACCAAAAACAGAATGGCAGCCAAACTCGCCAATGGAATCAAATTCAAAATCGCAGGAATTGCCATCGCACATCCCAAGAGAACGACTCCGTGCATGATGGCAGCCATCTTGGTACGTCCTCCTGATTGGATATTGGTTGAACTTCTTACAATTACCTGAGTAATTGGTAATCCGCCAATCAAACCAGAGATGATGTTTCCTACACCTTGTGCTTTTAATTCTTGGTTGGCAGGCGTCACGCGTTTGAATGGGTCTAATTTGTCTGTTGCCTCAAGGCAAAGCAATGTTTCCAAACTCGCCACGACAGCTATCGTCATCCCTACTACCCAGACAGCAGGGTTGGTAATCGCACTAAAATCAGGGAAAGTAAATTGTCCAAAAAAGCCACCGATGGTCTCCGGTACAGGAATAGAAACTACCTGATCACCACTCAAGGCAAATTGTGGCATTCCTTGAAAAATCATGTTTAGGATGATACCTAATGCAACCACAATTAATGGTCCTTGAACGATTTGGAACAATCTGATTTTTTTCATAAAAGATTGCTCCCATAGCACCAAAACCATCATCGAAAGCAGAGAAATAATCACCGCTCCCGGGCTGATGGCTTCAAACATATAGTACAACTCCGAAAAGGTATTGTGACCATCAGGCTGCACGAAAGAAAGGCTTCCTTCATAGTCTCTGTCGTAACCAAAAGCATGTGGGATTTGCTTCAAAATGATAATCACACCGATGCCAGAAAGCATACCTTTAATTACTGAAGAAGGGAAGTAATAGCCAATGATTCCCGCTTTCGCGAAACCCAAAAGCAATTGAAAAACACCACCCAAAACCACAGCCATCATAAATATCTCAAATGCTCCCAACTCTTGGATAGCAGTCAAAACAATCACTGCCAAACCGGCAGCAGGCCCGCTTACTCCCAATTGAGATCCACTCAATGCACCAACTACAATACCGCCTATGATACCCGCAATAATACCTGAAAACAAGGGTGCTCCAGAAGCAAGCGCAATTCCCAAACAGAGCGGAACTGCTACAAGGAAAACAACAATTGAAGCAGGAAAATCATACTTCATGTTGGCTAAAATTCCGTCTTTTTCAACAGGACTCATAATTCGTAATTTATAAGATTAGAGAATAGATGTTTGTAGGAAATGAAATATTGGAGCATCGTCCAAATAACAATTATTAGTTTGGCTTTAAAGTGCCTTTTCAGAATTTTATAGCTGAAAACGAAACAAATATAAACCATTTCTACAAATAATAGCGATGCTATTATGGGTAAGTGCCTATCTATAACAGATAATACCTCAACTTGTTCAAAAGATTGTTTAGATTTGTCAGTAAATATTAAAACTACCAATGGCAGTAGGTATTAAGATAAGTCTGAATAAAGGGTTGTACGTGAGAGACCCACAAGCGACAACCTTGGGTCAAAAAATTATCAAGCACTCCATCCTGATGATGGATGAGCTTGGATTTGAAGCATTCAACTTCAAAAAATTAGCGCTACGCATGGAGTCCACAGAAGCCTCCGTGTATCGCTATTTTGAAAATAAGCATTTTCTGCTTCTCTATTTAGTCTCTTGGTATTGGGAATGGGTGAACTACCTTATTGAAATCAATACTCTAAATATTGAAGACCCTAAACGAAAGTTAAAGATCATCATCGACACCTTTGTTTATGCTTCCAAAGAAAATCCGTCCATAGAATACGTCAACGAAAGTGTTCTTCATAGACTCATCATTGCCGAAGGGTCAAAAGCCTACCACACCAAAGAAGTGGACAGCGAAAACAAAGAGGGCTTTTTCGTGAACTACAAGCAATTAACAGAAAAGGTTTCTGAGGTGATTTTGGAAATAAAACCTGATTTTCCCTACCCTCATGCCTTGGCAAGCACCCTTTTCGAGATGGCTAACAACCACATCTACTTTGCCCAACATCTACCACAACTCACTGACGTGAAGGTAAAAGGAGAAAATTATGATGAAGTCGAACAGATGCTGGAATACTTCGCTTTCAGAATTTTAAATTGCCCATAAAGTAATTTAAGCCATCTAAGGTGGCAATGGCTTCGAAGATTATTTCCGCGTTTGAAGAAACAGCAAAAAATGGAGGATTTGATTCATGATTTAAACTTTGGCCATTGATTGTAACCTATCTGCGGATTGTTCGATTCAAACTTATAAATAAATTCAACTTCCTTTTCGGATAATTCTTTTTCAGACGCCTCCTTAGATTCCCACAATATCTCCTTTCGAACAGTATAATCTTTCCTAACCGATTCAGGTAATTTTAGAAAATCCTGATTAACCAATTTACTGTTTGGACTACCTAAATAGCGAAAACTTCCATAACTATCCTTTCCTATATAAATCTTTCCAGTAGGATAAGTTATTTTATAAATCTGTTTTGCGTAAAATTCGTGGGTCATAATTTTATCAACTTTTGGTCAAATATAAATGTTAGCGTTCCTTTGCCCAACTCTATGCAAAAATACCTCATCATACGATTTTCTTCCATTGGCGACATTGTGTTGACAACGCCTTTGATTCGATGCCTGAAAAAGCAGACGAACGCGGAGATTCATTTCCTAACGAAGAAAGGGTTCAAAACAATCCTTGAACCCAATCCACATATAGATAAAGTCTATTCTATTGAAAAGTCAATAGATGAGGTCATGCCTGAATTGAAAGCTCAAAAATATGACGCCATCATCGACCTTCATAATAACCTGCGCACTCGACAAGTCAAATTATCGTTGCGTGCAAAATCTTTTTCTTTTGATAAAATCAATATTCAAAAGTGGTTGATAGTTAATTTAAAAATCAATTACCTACCTCATGTCCATATCGTAGATAGATATCTAAAAGCAGTGGCAACATTAGGCGTTCAAGACGATGGCGAGGGCTTGGATTTTTTCCTTTCGGAAAATGATGAGTGCTACTTCAAGAGCATTTCCCGAAAGGGGGTAAAAGTAGATTTTGAGAAGCCTTATGTCGCAATGGCAATCGGTGCAGCGCATCAAACCAAACGGATGCCGCGTGAGTTGATTGACGACATTTGCCGAAAGGCGAATCTGCCAATTGTGCTGTTGGGAGGACCTGCCGAAACTGACGAAGGGGCGCAAATTGCAACCACGTATGCCGAAAGGCAGGTGATTAACGCCTGCGGAAAAGTCTCACTTCACGAATCCGCTTTTCTAATTAAGCAATCTGCCAAAGTCATCACTCCCGACACGGGCATGATGCACATCGCGGCTGCTTTCCAGAAGGAAATCATTTCGGTTTGGGGGAATACAATTCCTGAGTTTGGAATGAGTCCATTTTACGGAAATCATGTGGATCGAAACCAGTCATTTGAAGTGAAAAACTTACCTTGTCGGCCGTGCTCGAAAATTGGGCATGCGCATTGTCCCAAAGGACATTTCAAATGCATGAAGAATCAAGACACGACGGCAATCATCGAGAAAATCAATCAATAGTAAATGGCAAAAAAAGAACTCACTTATGAAGCTGCGCTTAAAGAATTGCAGAACATCGTCGATGATTTGCAAGGCGAATTAACCAATCTTGACGACCTCGAAAAGAAAACCAAACGCGCCGCTTTTTTGATTGACTGGTGCCGAGACAAACTGCGCGCCACCGAAAAACAAATTGGAAACTTATTTGAATAGAACCACAGATTTGAAATACACAACAGGCTTCTCTTTATTCTTTTTCGTTTCGCTTTCGCTAAATGCTCAACTGGATTCTCTCTCCGAAAAAACGCAAAACAAGTTTTTCAAAAACGTAGATTTTAGTGGCAACTTTGACACCTATTATCGCTACAGCTTCAATGAAACGCCTTCGGCGACTTCGATGATTTTTGATCACAATTCCTTCTCCTTCGGATGGCTCTCTTTAGGACTTTCGAAAGAAGGGAAAAAGACGGGGTTTGCGACCAATGTCGCCTTAGGTCCTCGCGTTCAGCAATTCTTTGGAGGTGGCGCTGAGCCGCTGGGCAACATTCGAGATTTATACGCCTACTGGAACATCACCCCCAAACTGAAAAGCAGAATCGGAATCACCCAACCCTTTCTCGGTTACGAAGCAGACGAAGCACACCCAAATCGTTTATATTCAGGCAGCTATGGATATTCCTTCTTGCCGCCCGCTTCGCTCACAGGTCTCGAATTTGAGTACAAAATCTCTTCCTCAGTTTCAGCTTTGGCTGGCGTTTACAATAGTTCATTGGCGCGAATCGACTTCGACAATACGAAGCATCTCGGCGCTCAATTGATTTATGAAAAAGGTATCGCTTCCATAAAAACAGGTTTCCTTACCGGCGAAGAACCAGATAGTTCCAACACCTTCATGGCAGAATGGATCGGAGATTTTCAAATTGCTAAAAAATTCGAAATAGGCTCCAATATCATCTACCATTATCAAGCGTTTTTGAATGATGAAGTTGCAGAATGGCTCATCCTCACCCTATATGGGAAGTATCAGTTGAAAGAGAATTTTTACGCCGCGCTGCGTGGCGAATATGTCGCAGACCCTGATGCCGCTTTATTTGGAGTGACAGACAACGGAGTGACCTCCTTCACCTTTGGACTCAATTGGCGAATAGAAAACCTTCACTTGCGCCCCGAAATTAGATTTGACAATGGCTCCAACCCGACTTTCGTCGAATCCAATGGCACTGATCTCACCAACACCGATGGTCATGTCATGCTGGGAGTGATGTATAATTTTTAAAATAATTTATTGCAGGTGTTTTTTAATCCAAACAAAAGACCTATTTTTGCGCCCGCTTATGCGGAAAATGCTTAGTATTCATTTTTCGTAAAGAAAAAATTTAAATAAAAACATAGAAATATGGCTAATCATAAATCAGCTAAGAAGAGAATGCGACAAAACGAGAAAATCAGAACTCGTAATCGCTACTATAAAAAGACAGCTCGTACTGCTATCGCTAAATTGCGTGAGATGACTGACGCAAAAGAAGCCAGTTCATTTTTGCCAAAAGTGATTAGCATGATTGACAAGTTGGCTAAGAAGAATACTTGGCACGACAATAAAGCAAGTAACTTGAAAGGCAAGTTGACCAAATTTGTTGGTGGATTGAACTAAGTCTTTTTTGAATTAATTACTTGAGGTTTAAAAAAGCCCGAAGTTTCGATGAAACTTCGGGCTTTTTTATTTTATTGCTTTCTGCCCTACCCACGAATGAAATTCGTGGGTTGCTATGTCAAGTCTCGGTAAGCAACCCATGAATTTCATTCATGGGCGACTTGTGTGGCTATCTATAGACTACCCCTCCGCTGGGTCAGCCTTCAAGGTAAACGTTCTTTCTACTGGATTAAGCGGCGTATCAACTGTCTTTCCGGCGCCATCCACCAAAGTCAACTTGATGGTATTTTCACCCATCGGCATGCCTTCGATATAGTACGGTTGCCAAGTGTCGAGCGTTGCAGCAGTTTCACCATTGATGTCCACTTTTACTTTATAGTCCGCTCCTAAAGTCAAGTTAGAAACATAAAAATCAAGCATGACCTTCTTGGTGTCTGCTGCTCCTACATAGGTTCCTTTTGGGCGACTGTAAGTGAGCATTGGCTCTTTCACCTCTTTGATATCTTTGAGACTCTTGTCTGCTACATTGATTTTATACAACACATTGGCAGCATCCGTCTTGATGCTCTCATGGTAAGACCGCGAGAGAAATGCCAATAGATAGTGGTCTCCATCAGCGACATCATACTCAAACTCGGCTGTGTATTTTGCAGCATAAGGCGCGTTGTCGATAATCAAATGAATGTGCTGTCCTTTGCCTGAATTGGCGCACATCTTTTGAGGCGCATCGGGAGTTTGAACCCCCAATTCATAAGAGTCGCCATCTACTCCAAATGTAAATTTTCCATTTTTATATTCCATAGAGGAAATCTTTGCGTCAGGAAATTCAGGAGATTGGCTGAATGGCGTCAAGGTGTATTTTGACTCCGTGGTAGTCGTTTCTGCCTCCGCCGTTTTTGAGGTATTGGTTTCTGCATTTTTGCAGGAGAAAAACAGGCATAGCGCCAGTAAAAAAGTATAATTCTTCATCTAAATTGTTTTGATTATGAATGTAGATTAAAGGTAGTAAAATTGTTGCCATTGTTGCCGAGTTGCCATTGTTACCGGAGTTGCCATTGTTGCCGAGTTACCATTGTTGCCGGAGTTGCCATTTCGCGAAAGCGAAATTAAAATCCGCGAAAACCAGCGTCCATCCGCGTAATCAGCGTTCCTCTTCGTCCCATAAGAAAATGTACACTACTCCTCCAGTTTCTCATACTCAGTCCTTCCAAAGCCCAAAGCATTTTGCCCCAAAAACCCTTTCGGGAAATGCTCCACGCCCGGAAACCCCAACTTAATATCTCGCCCATCATGAGGGATATACGCGGTACCAAAAAGGTAGTCCCAAATCGCAAGCGTCAATCCGAAGTTGATGCCAAAGCGGCGTTCATGAGGCAAATCATGCGAGTGGTGCCAGATGTGCATTTCGGGACTGTTGAATAGATATTTCACCACTCTTCCAAGCAACAGACTACCGATGAGGACAGCTGCGAGTATGATACCCAATTTGCCGAAAACTTGTCCCGAACTCGCTTCGGGAGGTAGAAAGTCCGCTAAAAGAGTCATGTCAAGCAAGCCATTCGCCAGCACCACGCCAATCAGTCCACCAAGCAGCCCGCCAGTAATCGCACCACTCAACCGAATGTTCGAGTGATTGTAATGCCCCCACGCCAGCGTAAAAATATGGATGATGAAAAAGTCATACAGCCCAATGCCGAGCAGTGCCAAAGGAATATATTCGAAAGTTCGATAGACCACATTTTCCATCCAGTGATAGCGCAAATGCGCTGCGAAGCCCATCTCCTCGACTGAGTGGTGAACTTTATGAAACTGCCACAACCAGTCTGATTTATGGAGCATTCGATGGATGTTCCATTGCACAAAATCACGCACTATAAATCCAATAAGTAAAATCGCCCACAAGGGAAAATCATTCATCGGATTCATGGCTTGTAAATCGAAGCCGCCCGTGATAGCCATGATGCCATCATTAAAGAGATTGACCACCACATCTGAGGCGGCATTGTAGATAATCAGCGAAAACAAAAAGAAATTGAAAAACATATAAAACCCATCCATCCAAAAATCCTTTCGGAAGACCGGCTGCTTCTTCCGCCAAGGAATGACCACTTCCAAGACAAAAAAGTAGAGCGAAACGGCAATCAGCCAATAGAAATAATTTTTCCAATGCGGATGCGTGATTTCATACCAAAGGTAACTCGCATAATTGCTGTAACCGCTGGCGAATATGTTCCAATATTTTTCCATAAAAAGATAAAAGACTTGTTTGTAATCTGAGTAAAGGACAAAAGTAAAATATGAGTTTTAATAAATTTAACTTTTAAAAAAACTCGCGAATAGGATTATTTGAATCAGTGCATTTAAGTAGGAGAGCAGTATTAAATTTTCTTTTTATGACAGTCTCTTACTTAGCGAAAACTTGTCCCGTACTTTAGTCGGGAGCGAAATTTAGTAAACCTATGTTTTGTTCCCTACTCAGGTTCATAATATTAAATCAATTCAATGCGGAAAAGTTTAGCGCTATCAAAACTACGTGCCCTCAAAGTTCAAGTTTGGCTCGCTTTCGCGAAATTTGGTTGGAGATTTTTTGGCTGTATTTCATTTTTTTGGGGAATCCATTTCCCGAAAGGGAGAAAAAAGAGGTCTTGACAAGTAGGCGATATTTTGAAGTTATCTCCCAATAAAAAAGCCCAAATGCAAGTTGCATTTGGGCTTTTTTAGTTTAAGTGGATTTAAGATTAATTGTTCTGAATCTCTTCGTCACCAAACAATCCAAAGTCGAAGATGAGTGTAAATCTTAAGGTGTTATCCAATGGATTTTGTTGGTTGGTCGTTGGGACCAAGTAGGAAAGGTCTAAACCAAATACGTTGTATTTCAAACCTAAACCAACAGTCAAGAATTTACGATTTCCTTTTGAAGCATGCTCGTTGAAGTAACCTGCTCTTACCGCAAATTGTTTGTCATACCAGTACTCCAAACCGATTGAGTACATCAACTCTCTCAACTCTTCGCTTCCGCCTCCCGGTGCGTCACCGAAAGAGCCTAAGGCGCCACCAATTACAGATTGGTCTCTGTTATTTGTGCCGTCAAATTGCGGAGATGGAACCATCAATTTGTTGATATCTGTTGCGATGGTAAGCGAATTATAATTGTCTAAACCTAACTCCCAAGCCGCTCCCAAACCGAAGTTTGCCGGTAGGAAATCTCTGTTGATAGAGTTGGTGTAGGTGATTTTAGTTCCGATATTGGAAAGTGCCAATCCTAATCTTAGCGTGGACTCCATGGTTTCCATTTCGATTGGCTGAATGTAAGTGAAGCCGATATCAGCAGCGAAGCCTTTTCCTGGCTCAATGGTTTCACCAGTTCCTGGTACTTGTTGTCCAGAAGCTAAATCTGAGAAAATATATTTCGCAGCCAATGACGCTGAAAATTTCTCAGACAATTTTCTTGAGTAAGCAGCGGTAAGTTCAAATTCGTATGGCTTACCTGTATTCAGGAGATTACCGTCATTGTCCGTAAACTGAATGCTTCCTAAAGAGAAGTAACGCAAACTCATTCCAACTGCTTGGAGGTCGTTCAATTGGCGATAGCCAGAAAGGTATGCCATATAAACGTCGTTGAGTCCGAGTGCACGTAGCCAAGGCGTGAAAGTCGCGCCGAAACTCATGTCTCTTTCTGCAAAAACCAATTTTGAAGCATTGAAGTGCATCGCATTTGGGTCTGCTGAAATTGCGATTCCTGCGTCTCCCATACCGGCTGCTCTTGAAGCAGGCACAATTCTTAAAAACGGAACTGCGGTAGAAATTGAATTCAAACACAACTCACCTGTGATAGGGTTGCGTCCATTGGCGTCACAAACGGCACTTTGTGCCATGGCAGGGGTGCTATAGATTAGCGCTGAAAAGGTTATTAGTAATAAGAAAAAATTTCTCATGGGTTGAGCTTTGATTTTTGTATTTAAAGACCATCATCGTCAATGGTCAAGTCGCAAAAGTAATTAAAATTTGAATTGTTAAGGCTATCTTAATTGTAAACCAATCTCAAAACGCACTTCTTTGAAGCGTATTTTAAATTAAGAGATTTTTTTTTTGAAAAGAATTGATTAGAAGCAAGATCGCTTCGCTTCAAGAATATAGACCGCTTCGCTTCAAGAGCCGAGACGGTCTTGATTCTTGCCTCTTGTCTCTTGATTCTTTTTTATACTATTTCAAAAGTACCATTTTCTGATACTCACTCACCTCACCAAATGTTGCGCCTGCCTCGGCATTTGACCGTAAGGTTACTTTATAAACATAGACGCCGCGAGCGAGTCGCTGACCGATTTCGCTGGTGCCATCCCAAGGAAGACATTCGCGATAGCCGGAGGGAATCATTGGGGATTCGATGGATTTGACCAATTTACCTGCCATGTCATAGATTTGAACACTTGCGGTCAGGTCTTCTCCTGCCAGATTGTGTTCAAAACTAATGCAAGTTTGATCTATAAATGGATTTGGGTAATTCAATACATTGAGGAGGGCTGCGGTCTCTGAACTGGCTACCACGAACTCCGTGAATCCTTCACCTGAGTTGTTGGCAACGTCCCATGCAGTCACTTGAATGCGATGGCGACCATCTTCTAAATTGGACAAAGGAAATCTTACAAATCCTTTTTGGAAGTTATTCAATTCGGACTCATAGAAGTCGTTGAGAATGAATGGTTCTTGCCGGTTGTCGTCCAAAATAGCGATCAGATCATGACCAATACTGGTACCTGCAACGTTAATGCCATTATCGTCAGAGAGCTTTACGAAAAGGATTGGATTTTCATCGGTGATTCCGCCAGAGCGGAAATTTTCATTGTTCATGAAAACCTCAACGAGTGGTCCTTCATCATCTGATTCGGCATTGGTATCGGTTCCGCCGATGACGATGTTTTGATAGTTGCCTGAGGCATCAATAACTCCGTTTTCGGCATAGTAGCTGATTTTGCCAAAGCCAAATTGATAATTGATATCACTTGGCATCACGAAGGTGAATTTGAATTTACCATTTGTGACAGACGCTTTTCCTTTAAACAGAACGTTTTTTTGCAATTCGAAAGGAATCGGCGGTTTGCCAGGTTCATGACCGAGTGTTTCGACCGTTGATTTTTTATCAAAAATAGTTGGATAAACTGAGCCATTGAAGTCAGTGATCAACATACCGTTTTGGTCAGTGATCATGCCTTCGATAGTGACTTCTTGCATGGCGCGAAGGGTATCTGACCTGCCATCGCTGATGTCATGTGTGTTGATCATAGTGGTTGCGACATTGTATTCTGGCAACGCCAAGTGCATGGATGGGTCTCCGATAAAAGTAAATCTTCGTCCATTCAAGCCACCTGTTCTATTTTTTGATCTGATGAACAATTCACCCAAAGTCAGGTAACTTCCATCTGGTTCTCTTTTAAATATTTCTTTAAAAACATTTCGCGCAAGCGCCTCATTTCCGCTGATGTAAACGGCGCGTGTGGTGGACATCATGGCGATAGCACCTCCTTTTGGATTGAGAAATACTTCCTCTCCGGCACTTCTAAACGATGGGTTATCGTAGCCAGTAAAGGTGCAGGTCGCCGTGATGAAAAGGGGCAGCCTTTCGAAGTTTTCCCAGCTCAAGATGTTTTCGATTTTCAGAACACGTTCTTGCGCCCATCCTTTCGGACCTCCATGCCCAAAGTAATTGATTGCTAAAGCGCCTTTGAACATCGTCTGATCAATTGCCTCATTGACAGCCGGAATTTTTTGACCCCCTGAGGTGGCTATCTGTGGATAGGCATCCAAATAAATTTTATCAATATTGAAGTTGGGGTAATCTGAATCTACGTCACCGGCATGTTGTTCTGAAGGGCGCACATGCGTTCCAGAGCTATCATGGTCATCATCGTCACTCACGAAAGTGATTCGATTGCGCCAGTCGTTCATTGTGCTTGGGCTGGTATCGTAATTAATGATTTTATCCACTATCGCATTTGCTTCCGTCAAAGTTCCAACTGGAAATCTTCCTACCGCGACATCCAAATCTCCATTCAGACCTTTTCCTTCGCCATCTGTCAAAAGGGAAAAGAAATCATCTGCAGGATAGGCGTCGATGGGGTGCGTTGAATTTTCGGTCTCATAAACTGGGATAAAATTGCCATCATTACCATAAATGTTTCTATAGTCAAATGACCCATCTCCGAACAAAATCAAAAACTTGAATTTATCTGGATTGCGATCATAAAGCATTTTGGAAAAATTACGCATGCCCACTGGGTCTAAACTGCCACTTGAAAATTCATTTAGAATCTCTTCTACATTAACCAATGCGACCTCATAGCCATTATGATCTTCGCGATGGTTCGCTAATTTTTCTGCCGCTTCCGCGAAATCTGCGTGGTAGATAATTGCTAAATCCACATTGCTAATACCATGTAAGTTTTGATTTTCGACGAAAGTCGCCTCTCCCGGAGTCAAAAAACCTTCGTTTTTATTGAAAACAATGAATTGTTTTAATTCATCAATCGTATTTGAATTAAAGATAAAATTGGAGCCATTGAGATTTCCTTCCTGCCTTTTGACTTGGGTCGGATCAGTCACATCCCATATCTCAAAATTATTACTCAATCCATCGATTTGAAAAGCAGTAGTCACCTCGCTCATAGAATTTAAATCACGTACAAACATCTGCTCTCCAACCATACGGGACTCGCGCTGTGCATTGATTTCGATATAGTCCAACCATGCCTCACTTTCAAAAGAACGCGGTGGATAATTTATCTGAACTTCTATATTATCCCCTTGCGGAAAAAAATCTTCCACTGGCTGGGTGACGAGGCAGTAGCTCGTCGTATTACTCCCACCAACAGAATTCATAGTAGGGCTTGTCTTGGACTCGGTGCCTACCACCATTTCAAAATTTGTACTGCCAGAGGTTGATCTCGCTGCCATTCGAACTTCCATCTGAATGCCTGCTGCTGCTATACGATTCGGAAAGTTGAATTCTTTATCATAGGATCGAGTTCGGGTGTTTTTGAATTGGTCGCCAAACCAATGTTGACCACTGCCTTGAGTCTGCACCCACTCGCTGAGCAGATTTTTTTCATCCTTTTCATAGCGAATCACGTCGCTGATGCCCGTGCTCGTGTAGGTTGGATTATTGGCGGAAGCCTGATTCGATATGCGTAAGCCAGGAGCATCTCCAATTTTGACAAAATAATAGTTCTTAGTGTCAAACCGATTCAGCTCTTTGCTCAGACGCCCTCCTCGAAGTGCGACCTTGGAAGCCCCTTCTCCATAAAAGCGAATAAAATCACCAGAGTCAAAACTACCATCGCCCTCCCCTGATATGAATATCGCACTTTCGTGCAAACTGTTTTCATGCAAATCATAGTCGGCAGTAATCAAGCCATCCATCATGCCGCCACCATTACCCCAAATGCTAATATTTTTGGGATTCGCAGCGTCAATGTTCAAACCCGCATTTTTCAAGTAATTGTAATCAAGTTGATAAACCCCGGATTCCGTAATCGGAACTTTAATAATTTGACCATCAGCCAAAGGCGAAGTCAAGTTCGTTTGGGTGAATAATTGGGTGGCAATCAAGAGAGATAAGATGCTAAAGGTGGTTTTCATACCGAGTAATTTTAAAGGCATAATTCAATTCGATTGGGAAACGATTAAGAGACATCCCTATTGCGATGTTAAGAAACCAAAAAGATTTTTGTCTTAATACAGATGATTTCTAAAAAAAATCACGTTAATGCAAAGGGTTTTCTTTGCTTTGTAGGCTCATCGGTCCTCATCAGAGTCTCAAACACAAATCTAATCCAAATTGATTTTCATATAACAAGTTGCCTTAGTCAATGAAAAGACATATCCTTCTGTTGTTTATTTTTTGCGGACTTATTTGTAGTTTGAAAGCCCAAGATCCGGTGTTTAGCCAATATTACGCAGCGCCGCTTCAGATGAACCCTGCTTTCGCGGGAAATACGTTTGCTCCTCGAATTGCACTCAACTATCGCAATCAATGGCCAGGTCTCGGAAGTCCTTTTGTGACTTATGCTGTCTCCTATGAGCAACTATTCGAACCGCTCAACAGCGGAATCGGTCTCTCTGTGCTCTCTGATGACGCAGGCAATGGAATTTATCAAAACACTAATTTTGGACTCTCTTATGCCTACCGATTAAATATTTCAGACGATTTTTTTGCCAAATTCGGAACAGAAGTAGGTGGCACTCAAAGCAATCTTAATTGGGATAAATTATTTTTTGCAGATCAAATTGATAGAGTATCCGGTGCAACATCTACCGGAGGAGTCCCCAATCTTAGCAATGAAAATCGCCCTGATGACCTATCAAAAATCTATTTAGACATCGGAGCTGGGTTCCTTTTTTATAGTCCAAAATTTTATGGTGGCATTTCTGCCAAACACCTCAACACCCCCAACGAAAGTTTTATCAACTTCAACGAAAACCTCGAAAATGGCTTGCCGATTCGCTGGTCACTACATGGTGGAATGCAAATTTCTATTCAAGAAGGCAATCGTTTACAATGGCCTGTTTTTGTTGCTCCAAGTCTCATCATGGTCAAGCAAGGTGATTTTGGGCAAATCAATGCAGGTGCCTATGTAGGTTTTGGGATGTTTTTTGCCGGTGCATGGTATCGACACGCTTTCTCAAATTCAGATGCCGCCATTCTTTCAGCAGGCACACAGATGGGGATTTTCAAATTTGGTTATAGTATCGACTTAACTGTTTCTGACTTGGCAATGAGCGGTACTGGCGGCTCTCACGAGGTCTCTTTAATCATCAATTTCGAAAATAGCGAGTCCGTCAAAAAACGACGACGAACTGCTCGACATAACGATTGTTTTAGGCTTTTCAGATAAGAGTTTTAAAACATTCCTCAAAAACTGTTAATATTTGGAATGATAGACAATTTTCAAATTTAACTTTCGTCCAATTTGGCGATTACAATTTTTAACTATCTTTGTCCGAATTTTTTATTTAAACATTCCGTATTAATTACTCGGAATCCTTAAAAATCTTGATAACGCATGAAAAAACTGCTTAAATTCAGTGTGCTACTTTTTGGAATCGTTGTTTTTTTCGCTTCCTGTAAGTCAGGCGAACGCTCTGACAGTACCGGTTGGAAATTCAATGACACCGAGTGGGGTGGATTCGAAAAATTAGATTACGAAGGTCAGGTGACTGGTCCCAATTTAGTTTTAGTTGAAGGAGGTACCTTTATGATGGGTATGACTGAAGAAAACGCTACCTATGACTGGAACAACGTTCCTCGTAGAGTTACCGTATCTTCATTTTACATGGATGAAACAGAAGTAACTAACCATAGTTACCGTGAATATCTTTATTGGATCGCTCGCGTATTTGGCGAGTCTTATCCTGAAGTTTTCAGCAACGCATTACCTGACACATTGGTTTGGCGTGATGAATTAGCTTACAACGAACCTTTCGTTGAAACCTACTTCCGCTACCCAGCTTATGACAACTACCCAGTGGTAGGTGTGAACTGGACGCAAGCAAATGATTTCTCTTCTTGGAGAACTGATCGTGTAAATGAAATGATCTTAGTCGAGCGAGGTGTTTTAAACTTAAACACTGAGCAAAAAGATGAAGACAACTTCAACACGAAAGCATATTTAAAAACTCAATATCAAGGAGACGTTCGTAAGAACCTCAAAGATCTTCGTACAGGAGGTGAAAGACCTGTAAAATTCGAAGACGGAATCTTGCTCCCTGAATACAGACTCCCAACAGAAGCAGAGTGGGAATTTGCCGCTTTAGCACTTCTGGGTAATCAAGCATCTTCTAAAGATGAAAGAATTACTGATAGAAGAATCTACCCTTGGAGTGGCAACACCGTCCGTTTCCAAAAAAGAAACCGTTACCAAGGAGCCATGTTAGCCAACTTCAAAAGAAGTGGTGGTGATTACATGGGTATGGCAGGTAAGTTGAATGACCAGTCTCACATTCCAGCTGAGGTTCGTTCCTTCATTCCAAATGATTATGGACTTTTCAACATGGCTGGAAACGTCTCAGAATGGTGTGCAGACATGTATCGCCCAATGACATCAGAAGACCTTCGAGATGTTGACAATCACGATTTGAACCCATATCGTGGTAATAGATTCGAAACTTTAGTTTTAGACGAAAACGGCGCACCCGTTGAGAAAGACAGCTTAGGACGTTTACGCTACAGAGATGTAGAAGACGACGAAGCTGCAACTCGCGACAACTACAAAAGAGGAGAAGTTCATAACTATATGGATGGTGATAAAGAATCAGAAGTATTCTACGAGTACGGTGTAACTACATTGATTAGTGATAAGTCACGTGTAGTCAAAGGTGGTTCTTGGTCAGACAGAGCTTACTGGATGGCTCCAGGATCTCGTCGATTCATGGAAGAAGACAAATCTTCTCGTTCAGTTGGTTTCCGTTGTGCGATGACTCGTACTGGTGGCCCAACAGGAAACGAAGACACTGCTGGAAATAAATTTAAAGTGAAAGGAAAAAAGACAAAAAGACGCTTTAAATAATTTTTTCCTTTCGGAAAATGAAAACCCGTGTGAACCTTTTCACACGGGTTTTTTTATGTCTGCAAATCATTACTTTTGCAAAAACCTTTTAGAATAAATCCAATGGAGAAAAAAGATATCGAAACAAACCGAAGTGAAGACAATTTAAAATTATTGGTCTCCAAACTCAATCACCGATTGGAGAAAATCCATCTCGGCGGAGGAGAAGCCAAAATTGCCAAACAACATAAAAGAGGAAAACTCACCGCTCGCGAGCGAATCGACTTCCTCGTCGATAAAGCCAAACCCAAATACGAACTTGGCGCTTTTGCTGGTTATGAAATGTATGAAGAGTATGGCGGCTGCCCCGGTGGCGGAGTCGTCGTCGTAGTTGCCTATGTCAGCGGTCGTCAATGCATCGTCGTTGCCAATGACGCCACAGTAAAAGCAGGCGCATGGTTTCCCATCACAGGTAAAAAGAATTTACGAGCACAAGAGATCGCCATAGAAAATCGCTTACCAATCATCTACCTCGTCGATAGCGCGGGCGTCTTTTTGCCCATGCAAGATGAAATCTTCCCAGACAAAGAGCATTTTGGACGCATGTTCCGTAACAATGCCATCATGTCCAGCAAAGGCATTTTGCAAATCGCTGCTGTTATGGGTAGTTGTGTTGCAGGAGGTGCCTATTTACCCATCATGAGTGATGAGTCACTGATAGTCGAAGGAACTGGCAGTATATTCCTCGCCGGTCCATATTTAGTAAAAGCAGCAATTGGCGAAACCGTTGATAAGGAAACTCTTGGAGGAGCGAACACCCAATCTGACATTTCCGGTGTGATAGATTACAAAATGCCCGATGATAAAACCTGCCTTAATACGATCAGAGACTTGATGGATAAAGTCGGACATTCCGCGAAAGCGGGTTTTGATAGAGCCAAACCCAAACCGCCAAAATTTGACGCATCAGAAATCTATCGAATCTTTCCTGACAACTCCGCCAAAACCTACGACACAAGAGAACTCCTCAAACGCCTCGTAGATGAATCAAAATTCACAGAGTACAAATCCACCTACGGTCAAACCATCATCTGCGCCTACGCGCGAATAGACGGGTGGAGCGTCGGCATCGTCGTCAACAATCGCCAAGTCGTCAAAAGCGCAAAAGGCGAAATGCAATTCGGAGGCGTGATATATTCAGACTCGGCAGATAAAGCCACCCGTTTTATCATGAATTGCAATCAGAAAAAAATACCATTGGTATTTTTGCATGACGTAACAGGTTTCATGGTAGGAAGCCGCTCAGAGCATGGTGGCATCATCAAAGACGGCGCGAAAATGGTGAACGCAGTCAGCAATTCCACCGTTCCAAAAATCAGCATCGTAATGGGGAATTCCTACGGCGCAGGCAACTACGCCATGTGCGGAAAAGCATACGACCCTCGCTTCATCATGGCTTGGCCAACCGCCAAAATCGCCGTTATGGGAGGCACTCAAGCCGCTAAAACTTTGACTCAAATCCAAGTCAAAACGATGGAAGCAAAAGGCACCCCACTCTCCGAAGATGACAAACAAAAAATGTTAGACGAAATCACGGCTAAATACAATTCACAAACGACGCCTTACTACGCCGCCGCGCGCCTTTGGGTCGATGCCATCATCGAACCCCACAAAACACGCGAATGGATTAGCATGTCCATCGAAGCAGCAAGCAATGCACCCGTGGAAAAATTTAACGTAGGAGTGATTCAAACCTAACCGTAGGCTGAGCTTGTCGAAGCCGAAATCATAACAACTGATTTTATTGATGTCCCCTTCGACAAGCTCAGGGCACGGAGCTTTCTTAAATTCAATTTTCTCCCTTTCGGGAAATAATGATATAAAAAACTGACAACCAATGTCTTATAAAAATATATTAATCGAAATCGACGAGGACAATATCGTAACCCTCACCGTCAATCGCCCAAAAGCATACAACGCTATCAACCGCGAGACAATGAATGAAATCGGCGATTTTTTCCTCAATGGATATAAAGAAATCAAGGTCATATTAGGAGTCGTTGTAACGGGCGCAGGTGACAAAGCATTTGTAGCAGGCGCAGACATAAAGGCATTTCTGGACTTAGACAACGAAGGCGCAGCTACCCTTTCCAGAGAAGGACATATCGCATACAATGCCATCGAAAATTTCCATAAACCTGTCATCGCAGCAGTCAATGGTTTCTCTCTCGGAGGCGGTTGCGAATTAGCAATGGCATGCCACATGCGCGTCGCTGGAGCAAAAGCAAAATTTGGCTTACCGGAAGTCAGCCTCGGCATCATCCCTGGTTATGGCGGCACGCAACGATTGATTCAATTAATAGGCAAAGGAAAAGCTTTCGAACTCACCCTCACTGGCGACATGATCGGAGCAGAAGAAGCCCATAAGTTAGGATTAGCCAACCACGTCGTAAAGCAAGGCGAAGAAGTCACAAAAGCCAAATCCATCCTCATGAAAACAGCGGATAAAGGACCAATCGCCATCGCCAAAGCCATCAGCACAATGAATACCTACTTTAATAAATCCCAAAATGGCTTCGAACTTGAAAGTGTAGAATTCGGCAACTTAGCCGCAACGGCTGATTTCAAAGAAGGCGCAGGTGCATTCATCGAAAAGCGAAAAGCAAATTTCAAAGGCAAGTAAGGGGGATGATCACTCAAAGCGATTCAATATTTTCAAGATAAGTATTCGCCTGAAGTAAAATCCCCTCCTTCTTCTCTGAGTCCATTTTATTCCACAACCGATATGCCATCCCAATACGCGGATTGCGCTCTAATTTTTCGCGATTGCGATCATAAAAATCCCAGTAAAAGCTATTGAAAGGGCAGGCGCGTTCGCCTGTCTTTTCTTTTTTGTTGTAATAGCAACCTTTGCAATAATGACTCATTTTGTCAATATAATTGGCAGAGGAAACGTATGGCTTTGTGCCCACAATTCCACCATCAGCAAACTGACTCATGCCACGCGTATTCGTAATTTCCACCCAATCGAGGGCGTCTATATAAATACCTAAATACCAAGCATCAACTTCATCGGGATCTATTCCTGCGAGCAACATAAAATTGCCCGTGACCATCAATCGCTGAATGTGATGTGCATATGCAAAATCGAGTGATTGCGTGACGGCGTGGCGGACGCAACTCATCTTAGTCTCACCTGTCCAAAAATAGGAAGGCAACTTTCGAGTGTGATTTAAAAAATTGAGCGACGCAAATTCAGGCATTTTTGCCCAATAAACACCACGCATATATTCGCGCCAACCGATGATTTGACGCACAAAACCTTCCACTTGAGCAATCGAAATCGTCTCCTGATTTGCCTCCCAATGAGCGATTACCTTTTGAACCACTTCGAGGGGCGCGATTAATTTAGCATTCATCGCAAACGAAATTCGAGAATGATAAAGCGACCAAAAATTGGGTGTCATCGCGTCTTGAAATCTACCAAAATTCACTAGACAATGCTCACAAAAAAAGTCCAAAAGTTTTAGCGACTCCTCGCGAGAGGTTGGCCAAATAAAGTGTTTTGGGTCGATTTTTCCGATAGTTTTCACCCCTGCTCTTTCGAGCAAATCAACGATGTCTGACACCTCCTTTTCAAATAAAAGTGGACGTGGCGGCACATGGTCTTTTGGCAGCTTCTTTCGGTTATCATGGTCGTAATTCCATTTTCCCGTAAGGGGTTTGTCGCCGTCCATGAGCAAATTATATTTGCGACGCATGCTACGATAAAACGACTCCATGAGATAGTTTTTCTTGCCCTCGAAAAATTCTTCCAACTCATGGCGTTGACTCATAAAGTGCTCTGTATCAAATACTTGCGAGGTGATCTTTAAATCGTTTTGGCAGAAAGACTTCATTTGATCATCGACTCGATATTCATCTGGTAGTTGATATTCGAAGTGTTCGAAACCATATTTTCCGATAAGGAATAAAATATTATGAGGGATATTTTGCTGATTGTCGGAGTGGTCTAATTCAAAGTAGATGACCTGATGTCCATCCTTTTTGAGCCTTTCGGCAAATGCCCTCATCGCATGAAAAAATGCAACGACCTTTTGGATGTGATGAGTTGCATAATCAGTTTCCTGACGCATTTCGAAAAGGCAATAGGTCACATTGTCATCTACTTCTTCTAACCATGAATGTTGATGATTGAGTTGGTCGCCTAAAATTAGTCGTAGTGTTTTCTTCATGTAATTTAATTTCTAAATTCACTACACCCACCTTCCGGGCACGGTGTGTCTTTTCAATATTCGATGACTTTCTTTTCTGACTTGTTCCTCTTTTCGTTTTGCCCAGATTTTATCCCTTGCTTCTTGTGCTGCTTTTTTCAAATCGATGATGGGCAGTGGATAATCTTTTCCTAACTCAATTCCATAAAACTGCTGTTCCATCCGAGTCATCAGCCAAGGTTCATGGATAAATTGAACAGGCAGGTTTTTCAATTCAGGCACATAAGTTTTTATAAAAATCCCATCCGCGTCTTGCTCTTGCGATTGCTTGATGGGATTGTAAATCCGTACCGTGTTGATGCCTGTCACGCCCGCCTGCATTTGAACTTGTGGGTAATGAATCCCCGGTTCAAAATCAAGGAATAATTTGGCTAACCATATAGCACCTTCTTTCCAGTGTTGCCACAGATTATGAGTTAAAAAAGAGAGCACCATAGCACGCATACGAAAGTTGATGTAGCCAGTTTGAATCAAGCAACGCATGCAAGCATCAACCAGTGGAAAACCCGTTTTCCCGCGTTTCCATGCTATGAAATTTTGAGGTTCAAATTTGCGCACTAAGTCATCGTAGCCGCGATTGATATTTTCGAATTCCATGCGGTCTTCCATTTCGAATTTTTGGATGAAATGGCAGTGCCATCGCAGTCGAGAGGAAAAGTTTTCAAGTGGTCTTTTGAATGGTTTTTGGCGTTTCGCTTCGAGGTACTTTTGATAGACTTGTCGAATCGACAGATTGCCCCAAGCGATATACGGCGACAGTCGGCTACATCCCTTTCGACTTTGGTGAGGTTTGGAAATGGCGCGTGAATAATCTGCTGCTCGCCCATCATAGAAGGAACGCATATATGCCCATGCCTTGGTCTCGCCACCCTCCTGCAATTGATTCGATTTTTCCACGAAGACTTGTCCCGAACTTGCTTCGGGAGTGAGTGGTGAATCTACTCCTTGAAGTGTCCTATAAACATCCTGATCTAACTTAAATGGTT
>CALCJP010000106.1 GCA_937967625.1 uncultured Saprospiraceae bacterium | reverse complement strand
GTAACGAAAACGAGATGGTGCAACGCAAGCACCACTTCGCCATGATTGATGAGGTGGATTCGGTTTTGGTAGATGACGCTCGGACGCCGTTGATTATCAGTGGACCCGTCGAGGCAAATACCGAAGAACAACTCTATATCGACCTCAAACCTCACGTGGAGCGATTGATCAACGCACAGCGAAAGTTGGCGTCAGGTTATTTGGCGGAAGCCAAAAGTCTCTTTAAAGATAACATCGTCGGACACGAAGAAGGCGAAGCTGGAATGGCAATCTTACGGGCGCACAGAGCAATGCCTAAAAATCGCCCGTTGATTAAATTCTTGAGTCAGGAAGGAGTGAAAGTAATGCTCCAAAAAGCGGAGAACTTCTACATGCAGGAGCAAAACAAGCACATGCACATCGTGGATGAGCCGTTGCTTTATACCATTGAGGAGAAGACCCGAAATGTCGAATTGAAAGAAGAAGGTGCCGAATACATGGCAAAAGGATTTGGCGATCCAAACTTCTTTATCATGCCCGATTTGGCAATGGTGATGAATGATATTGAGACCGACCCTGACTTGACAGACAAAGAAAAAGCAGATAAAAAACGGGAGCTTTCGCAAGAGTTTTCCATCAAATCGCGCCGCCTTCATGCCGTAAATCAGTTGCTCAAAGCCTACTCGATGTTCGAGCGCGACGACGAATATGTCGTCATGGACGGACAGGTAAAAATCGTAGATGAGCAAACGGGTCGTATGATGGAAGGACGTCGATATTCAGACGGATTGCACCAAGCACTCGAAGCAAAGGAAAACGTAAAAGTGGGCGAAACCACGCAAACCTACGCAACGGTTACGCTTCAGAATTACTTTAGAATGTACCACAAACTCGCCGGTATGACCGGAACAGCAGAGACGGAAGCAGGCGAGCTTTGGGAGATTTATAAACTTGACGTGGTGGTGATTCCGACCAATCGCCCTATCGTCAGAGACGACCGTCAGGACTTGGTTTTCAAAACGGCGCGTGAGAAATACAACGCCGTGATTGATGAAATTGAGAAATTGGTCGCCGCAGGCAGACCCGTCTTGGTGGGTACGACTTCTGTAGATATTTCTGAAAAACTGAGCAGAATGCTCAACCTCAGAAAAATCAACCACAACGTCCTCAACGCCAAGCAGCACCAACGCGAGGCAGAAATCGTAGCTGAAGCAGGAAAGCCCGGCAACGTGACAATTGCAACCAATATGGCAGGTCGTGGTACGGATATTAAACTTTCCGACGCGGTCAAAGCAGCAGGCGGTTTGGCAATCATCGGAACCGAGCGCCACGACTCTCGACGAGTCGATAGGCAGTTGCGTGGACGTGCCGGACGTCAGGGAGACCCGGGTAGTTCGCAGTTTTATGTGTCGCTCGAAGATAACTTGATGCGTCTGTTCCAATCAGAGCGAATTGCAGGTTTGATGGATAAAATGGGACACCAAGATGGCGAAGTGATTCAACACAACATGGTCACCAAATCCATCGAGCGAGCGCAGAAGAAAGTCGAGGAAAACAACTTCGGAATCAGAAAGCGTCTATTGGAATATGATGACGTTATGAATATCCAACGGGAAGCGATTTATAAGCGCCGTAAAAATGCCCTTTCGGGCGAACGTCTGTCCATCGATTTGGAAATCATGTTTGACTCGCTCACCGACAGTTTGGTGGCAGAGCACCGAGTGGAAGGCGGAAGTCATCAGACCTTCACGCGTGATTGTTTGGCAACCTTAGGTTTTGTTCCGAATATCGAAGTGGATCATTTCGAAGGTGGCGACATTCCTGAATTGCAAGACAAATTGAAAGCGCAATTTTATGAGGAGTATGAGCAGAAAATGGCTGAAATTTCAGAATTCCTCATGCCAACCATAGAGGAAGTCTATCAAAAAGAAGGACATCGCTACAAGCGAATTTTGGTGCCATTTACTGATGGTGGAAAATACAAACTCCCCATCGCTGCCGAATTAGAAAGCGCACACAAATCCAAAGGTAAAACCATCAAGCGCGACATCGAAAAAGCAGTCGCCCTCGCGCTGATTGATAAAAAATGGATGGAACACTTACGTGAAATGGATGAGCTAAAAGAGTCCACTTCCGCTGCTCAATTCGAACAGAAAGATCCATTGGTCATCTATAAAATGGAAGCCTACAATTTATTTGAAACTTTCATTTTCAACATCAACGAAGCCGTAACTTCCTACCTCTCGACAGGTACTTTAATCTTCGCAGAAGGCGAGACGCTCAAAGAGGCAAAACAACGACGCGCTGCTGATAGCAGAGGTCGCGCTTCGAAACCGACTTCCGCTGGAGCGCCTCGAAGAGGCGGCGGAGAAATGACTGCCCAGCAAGCTGCCATTCAACGCGCAGCAGCAGGTGCCGGTCAGGGTCAACGACAACGTCCTCAGACCTTCAAGCGTACGGAAAAGAAGGTGAGTCGAAATGCGCCTTGTCCATGTGGGTCAGGGAAGAAGTACAAGAATTGTCATGGGGGGAATAAGTGATTGAGGCGCGACTTTGTCGCTGATTGTTTGATTGTTATTGAAAAAGCTGAATGGCGGGTGCCATTCAGCTTTTTTGTTTTTTGCCCCTTTCGGGGAATACGAAAATCAAAGTCTTTACTCCAATTTTGCAGACAAAGGTGT
>CALCJP010000105.1 GCA_937967625.1 uncultured Saprospiraceae bacterium | reverse complement strand
TGTTGGAGGATGAAGATGACCTTCTTGCGCCATTCTTTATTGATGAATTTGAAGAAGTCCCAAGCCGATTGGCGGTATGGGTTTTTCGCCTCAAAAACGAAAACAATCAAATCACTCGCTGGTACAAAACGCTCCGTAACTTCCTGATGGTGGTCTGCAATCGTATTGGTACCGGGCGTGTCCACAATGGCGATTTCCTTTAAAATCTCAACGGGCTGATAGATTTTTTTGAGATAAGGATTGACAACAACGACATCTTCGTTTTCGCCATAAATTATCTGCTGAATCGTATCGGTCATCGGTTGCGGCGCTACTTTGCAAATTTCTTTGCCAGTAGAAAGCAACGCGTTGACAAAACTACTTTTACCAGCCTTCACCTCGCCCGCTATCACAAACATGAATGGCTCATTGATGCGATTGCGCAGGTCACTGACCAATTGAGAAATTTCTTCCGCTTTGATTTCAATGGTCAAGTCATGTAGGTCTTTGACGATTTCATCAATTTTCGGGCGAACTTGTTGCAGTTTTTGATTAAGTATGGTTTCCAATCTATTCTTTTTTTTCCGTTTTTCTATAAGTTTCGTAGTCAGTTTAAAAATCAAATTTTATTGACCGAAAGGGAGAAGAAAATTTGATTTTTAAACTGACTCAATCACGAAAATTGTAGAAAAACATTCATTAAAATGAGCCTTTCGGCAAATCATGTATTTGACGAAAGTCAAATGAAAAAGATACTACCACTCGAAAATGACCACTTGCTCGATGTCTGGGTGCAAACTCATCGCGACAGGGCAAGTCGTGGCGGCAGCTTCCAGTACCTTTTTATCAGCTGAGGAATAATTGCCCGCAGGCATTTTCAAAGTCACCTCTATTTTACTGATGCGGCGCGGATTGGACGCCATCGTTTTGGTAATGGAAGTTTCTACGCCCTCAATGGCGAGGCCTTTATCTCGCGCGCGAATGCCCATAATGGTCACCATGCATGCCGCCAATGCAGTTGAGGTCAAATCAGTAGGGGAAAAAGCTTCACCTTTGCCCTGATTGTCAACGGGAGCGTCCGTGATGATTTGGGTGCCGGAGCGCAGGTGTTTGGCTTCTGTGCGTAAATTGCCGACGTAGGTTACTTTTGATGTTGCCATGAAGGTTTGTTTTTGAATGAGCGTCAAAAGTAAATTACATTTGCCGATGATTAGCAATTCACGATGAAATATTTACTTCTTCTTTTTTGTGGTTTGGCGGTCGGCTGTTCGCCTAAATTGAGTCAGCGAGTTATTGCTACGCAAGTTCGTATTCAGCAACTTCAAGCTGTCAATTTGAGTGAAGACATGAGCGCTATGAGCAGCTTGCAGGATGAGATTTTTTATAAAATCACTTTCGTGAAAAAGGAGGGGACTGATTTTCAACCCCTCGATGAATTAGCAAGTACCACTTTTTTTAATTCAAAATCGACTCAGGAAACCATAGATAAAAGCTATCCACTGAGTGATGCGGATTTCTTGATTTTTAGTTTAGTAGAGATTGATAATGAGAGCAGCGAAAGTCATATTGATGAGGTGCTCAATGAGGAAATTCGAAAAGGTGATTTTCTGAATTTCCAGAAAAATCGGACAGTGATTGACTCGTTGCTTGGCGATGATGATATTTTAGGAATGAAGTATTTCAACTTAGAAAAGCCAATTGGAGTGGGGCGAAAAGAAGTGAAGATTTCAGGCAGACATTTATTTGATAAGTTCGATTATCGGTTTCATTTGCTTTTTGAGTAAATCATTTCTTCATAGCTCAAAATCGTCTCGAACCCCTCCCGAAGCGAGTTCGGGACAAGTCTTCGGGAAATGTATTTTTCCAACTCCCTCTGCTCATCAAAAGGATTGGTCATCAAAACAAAATCACCGCCCCAAGCGCCCAATGATTTGACTTCACCTTCGAAGTCTTTGAAATACAAATCTTTCGCTCGCGGTAGTTTCACGGTCGCGCCAACCAATCGTTCATGTGCTTCGATTACATATTCCAAATCTTTTTGAGTTTTCGCATTTAGGAATGCGTTGGTTAATTGACTCACCTCGTCGATTAAAGAAATATTGGAACCAATCATTTCGCGATAGCGACGGATGCCTTCGCGGCTATTTTGCTTTTTACCCAAATAGACAAAAAAGAGCCTTTCGGCAAATGTGGGTAGAAATTCACAGGTCTTCCAAATCGGTTCGCCATCAGCGAGTCGATATAAAATAGGTTCGTCCACTCCGGCGCAAGCCAAGTCGTAGCCCGAGCCGCCAAAGGTCATTTTCAATAACTCAAACGGATTGACCTCCGCCCACTCCGACAAGCAATGAATCAATGTAGAAGAACTTCCCAATCCCCACTTTCGTGGAAATTCGAGATGCGTTTCTACGAAAACTTGTCCCGAACTCGCTTCGGGAGTGGATGTGCCGTCAAGGCAGAAATTAGGATTTAGCTTGCGGGTAGCTTTGAGTATTTTTTGTAAAAACTGAACGGATTCCTCAACGTCATTTTCCGAAAGGAAAGAAAAATCAGATTTCGCGAAAGCGGCATCGAGCCATGCCTTTCCTTTTTCATCATGGCTTTTCCAATGTAAGGTGGGGTGATTGGATTCTTCTGTTTTTACAGACAATCGTTGTCCCAACTTGGTCGGCACCGCCAATGCTTCCGCGCCGTCGAGGACGAAATATTCGCCGGTGAGGAGGAGTTTGCCATGACCGTAGAAGGATTGAGACATCTTTTTTTTGATGATGAAAATTTGATTGAATATCAACCGCTAAAGTAAAACGAAAAATTGAGCCTTGACGATAAAATTTCAATAACCGCGAAGCGGTTGAATATGAATAGCCCCGAATGAAATTCGGGGTTATTTTAGGAGGTACTTTCTCAACCCCGAATGGGGTTGAATTTATAAATGTTCAACCCCATTCGGGGTTGTTTTTGTTCATTACATTTTCCGCAGGTTTCACCTGCGGTTATTCACGTTTAATCCCTTTCGGGGATTTGATTTCAATATTAATCAACCTTTTACCCACAACATATTAAAGAACTTAATAATTTTGCGCACCTTTTTAATGGGGCAAACGTTTTCCATTCAAAGTAAAAATTTAGAAAAAATGTATAGAACTCATAACTGTGGAGAATTACGCATCGGCGATGTCGGCAAAACGGTAACCTTAAGCGGTTGGGTGCAAAAAGCACGTGATAAAGGCTTTATGATGTGGATTGATTTGCGCGACCGTTTTGGCATTACGCAGCTGATTTTTGATGAAAACAGTTCTTCAAAAGAATTGCTCGAAGCAGCAAGAAGTGTAGGTCGCGAGTGGGTGATTCGTATTGAAGGCGAAGTCATCGAGCGCTCTTCCAAAAATGATAAAATTCCAACTGGAGAAGTAGAAATCAAAGTGGCAAAATTGGACGTTTTGAATGCATCGAAAGTGCCACCATTCACAGTCGAAGATGACACAGACGGTGGCGATGACCTTCGCATGAAGTACCGCTATCTCGACTTGCGTCGAACGCCGGTGAGAGAAAATCTTTTCTTCCGCAGTCGCCTCGCGATTGAGACGCGTAAATATTTGTCAGGGAATGATTTCATCGAAGTCGAAACGCCGAACTTAATCAAAAGCACGCCGGAAGGTGCGCGTGATTTTGTGGTGCCAAGTCGTTTGAACCCAGGGCAGTTTTATGCTTTGCCGCAGTCGCCTCAGACCTTTAAGCAGATTTTGATGGTGGCAGGTTTTGAGAAGTATTTTCAAATTGTGAAATGTTTCCGTGATGAAGATTTGCGGGCGGATCGTCAACCTGAGTTTACACAAATTGACTGCGAGATGTCGTTTGTGACACAGGAAGATATTTTGAATACGTTTGAGGGATTGACCAAACACGTTTTCAAGACATTGAAAGGGATTGAGTTGCCTGACTTCCCGCGTATGAATTATGACGAAGCCATGAAGCGCTATGGAATTGATAAACCAGACTTGCGTTTCGGAATGGAATTCGTCGAACTCAACGACATCATCAAATCGCAAAGCAAAGGCTTTGGTGTTTTTGAATCAGCGGAATTGGTCGTTGGGATTTGTGCGAAAGGTGTCACTTCAGATTATTCTCGAAAGAAAATTGATAAGCTAACCGATTGGGTCAAGCGCCCTCAAATCGGCGCGAAAGGGTTGGTCTATGTGAAGTTTGAAGAAGATGGCTCTATCAAGTCGCCTATCGGCAAATTTTATAACGACGACGACCTCCGCGCATGGGGTGAATTATACGGCGCCGAAAAAGGAGACATGCTCCTAATTCTCAGCGGCGAGTTAGATAAAACCCGCAAACAAATGGGCGAGTTGCGCCTCGAAATGGGTCGCAACTTAGGCTTGATGAAAGAGGGCGATTTCAAACCATTGTGGGTGATTGACTTTCCACTTTTGGAATGGGATGAGGAATCGGAGCGCTTTCATGCTATGCACCACCCATTCACCTCTCCGAAAAAAGAACACGTGGAAATGATGCTCAACGGCGACCACGAAACCATGAAATCACTTCGCGCAGATGCCTATGATTTGGTTATCAATGGCTCTGAGATTGGAGGTGGTTCGATTCGGATTCATGACCGAGCGTTGCAGTCTAAAAACTTCAAATTACTTGGCTTTACTCCTGAGGAAGCAGAAGCGCAATTTGGCTTCTTGTTAGGCGCTTTCGAATATGGCGCGCCGCCGCATGGTGGTATTGCTTTCGGATTCGACCGCTTGTGCGCTGTGATGAATGGTCAGTCGAGCATTCGTGATTTCATCGCTTTCCCTAAAAATAATACGGGAAGAGATATGATGATTGACGCGCCTTCGCCGATTCATGATGAGCAGTATGAGGAATTGTATTTGGAATCGACCGTGAAAGATGAGGCTGAGGTTTAGTCCTCGATTTTAGATAGAAATAAGGAACGCTCGGCAATGTTGGTTGTCGGGCGTTTTTTGTTTTACTTTGTTTTAGCTAATTTCATTTGCCGAAAGGCTAATTAATTTTAAGATAATGAGCGAAGCTAATTTTAAATTTGATGAAAAAGGAAATGTAACGCCCTATGAAATTATTGAACTACACGAAAACGAATTCTATAAAGTTTTTGTTGAACGTTATGTAGAGGACTCAATTAGACATAAACTTTATCAAAATTTTCAGACCTATTTAACGACTTTGCGTCAGTTTGTCAATCATGAATTCTCAATTTGGGTTGATGGGAGTTTTGTATCGAAAAAAGAGAATCCGAATGATATTGATTTAGTATCAATAATAGATTATCGTGATTATGACTTGAATAAGTCAATATTTGACAAGAACTTTGTTCCATCAAAGGTCAGACAATCGTTCGGAGTAGATGCTTATATTCTTCAAAGATTCCCAAAAGATCACGAAAAATACATTTTCACTGAATCAGATTTACTATATTGGAGAAACCTTTTTGGAAAGACAAGACTGAATCGAGCAAAAAAGCAGTTTCCGAAAGGAATCATTCAATTAAATTTTGAATAATGGAAAAGGAAGTAGTTTTTGATGAAAAAACAGTTAGGGTATCGGACATACTTGAGCAGATTAAAAAACTCAATCAGATGATTGCTCTGCACAGTAATGATGGAGGAAACGAATTTATGGTAAACCAATACCTTGATCTTAAAATGCGCTTTTTGGAAGAATTGAAAACGTTACTTTCTGAGTTTGAAATTGAAGTATTAATAAAGAATAAAGCAGCTTAAGCTTATTAATTGAGTAATTAAAGAAAAAAAATCTAAGCGCTTGATGAATCCTCATCAGGCGCTTTTTCTTTCCCTTTCGGGAAATGCCCTATCGTAAAAACTATATTTCAAACTTTTTTGAAAATATTTTCACAAATGTTAAAATAAACTTGCCCTTAATAGTGTTAAATATTTAATTTGTAAGACTTCTTACACCTGACTAAATAAAAATCAAGAATATAATGGCGGTTGAAAATAACAAAATACTCCTCGTAGAAGACGACCAAAATTTTGGAGACGTCCTTCGTTCCTACTTAGAAATGCATGATTACAACGTTACTTTGGCAACTGACGGCGCTGAAGGATGGGACACTTTCCGCAAAGGAAAATTTGACCTATGTATTTTGGATGTGATGATGCCTAAGAAAGATGGCTTTACTTTAGGTAAAGACATTCGCGAGCGAGATGCTGATATGCCTATCATTTTCCTTACGGCAAAAACCATGAAGGATGATGTAGTGAAAGGTTTCAAAATAGGAGCAGATGATTACATCACTAAGCCATTCAACTCAGAGGAGTTGTTGCTTAGGATTCAAGCGATACTTAAAAGAACGCAGCCTAAGCCTGACCCACGAGATCAGATTCGTGATTTTGAGATTGGAAAGTTTCATTTCGATTCTCAATTGCGAATTTTGACTTTCGATAAGGGAGGAGCAGATGAGCAGAAGTCAAAGCTTTCGCCAAAAGAAGCGCAATTGCTTCGATTGTTTGCTTTGAATATGAATGATATTTTGCCTCGTTCGGAAGCATTGACGAAGATTTGGCAAGATGATAATTACTTCACTGCAAGAAGTATGGATGTATTCGTCACGAAATTGAGAAAGTATTTGAGCCTTGATAATAATATTGAAATCATCAACATTCATGGAAATGGATTTCAGTTATTGGTGAAATCTGAATCTGAGGCATAATTTTTTTGATATAATTCAATTGGTTTCGAAACCATTTTATCAATTCACCCGTTTACTTCTCAGTCCCTAAAAAGGAGCAACAATTAAAATTTTATTTTATATTTGCGCTCCCTAAAATTTAGGGTGCCTAAGGGTCGGTTGGCCGAGCGGTTAGGCAGAGCTCTGCAAAAGCTCGTACAGCGGTTCAAATCCGCTACCGACCTCACTTTAAAAACATAAAGCCTTGATAGTCAATTGATTATCAAGGCTTTTGTTTTTGTACTGACGTATTTACTAACGGTTTGATGGGTTTTAGCTTTTGCTAACTTTGACTTCTAATTTTTTGATACTGAAATCAAACTGATGTACAAAAGACCAAAAGAGTTTATTATTTACTGTGATGAGAGTGTAGAAAAAGGGCAGTATTATTCAGACTTCTACGGAGGGGTGTTAATTGATTCTAATAATCTGAATTTTATTCGTTCTTCTTTGGCACATTCAAAACAACGCCTAAATCTTAAATCAGAAGTTAAATGGACTAAGGTTACAGGGAACTATCTTGAAAAGTATAAAAGCTTGATGGATGATTTTTTTGAATTTGTCAAATCTAATAAAATTAAGGTAAGGATAATGTTTAGGCAGACAGCTTTCCAAGCCAAAAACCTAACAGACTATAATAAAACCCATGGTTACTTTCTTCTATATTATCAATTTATTAAACATGCCTTTGGACTTCGATACTCCAATGAAACTCCGCACCCAATTTTTCTAAGAGCTTTTTTCGATGAGCTTCCAGACAGTAAAGTAAAATGTGAGTTATTTAAAAATCATATTTATGCACTCCAATCACTTGTAGAGTTTAATGAAAGTAAGATTAAAATAAGAAGGGATGACATCCAAGAAATAGATTCTAAGAAGCATAATCTATTACAGTGTCTGGATGTCGTTCTTGGAGCAATGGCTTTTAGGTTAAATGATATGCACAAAGTCAAGCCAAAAGGAAGTTACAAAAGAGGAAAAAGAACTATAGCTAAGGAAAAACTTTACAAGCATATTTTAGGACACATTCGTGGTTGTTATCCAAATTTTAATATTGGAATGTCAACTGGAATAAATGGGGATTATTCAAATCGCTGGAACCACCCTTATAGACATTGGAATTTTATACCTCGTGATTTTGAAATTAACCGAGATGCCTTTAAATAAATAGAAAAGCCCAATTAGAGCTACATGAATTCTCCCACGTGGAACGTAGGCCTTCGCTCGTCTTGGGCTTTTCTACTGGGTTACGATGTAACAGGTACAAACACAACAGGTGTAAAGGTAACAGGTTTTACGTAACGAAAAAAATTACGAAATAATTTTAATTGATTGCTGTTTTGTAACGACTCACGTATCATCTGCCAAAAACGAGCCATCTTTTTAGTCATTATGTAGGTTTTATCCCTTCCAAACGATTATTTTTTGAGTTTTGGAAAAGGTGTGTTATTGATGAATTTTTTACGGGAGTGCTGCACCGACCTCACAAAAAGAAAGCCTCGCATATCTTAATTGATTTGCGAGGCTTCTTTATTTCCCGAAAGGGAGAAGAGAGAAATAATCTTTATTTTCTTCTGCGATATTGGCGCTTATTGTTGTCGCGACCTCTTCCACCACCACCACCGCGTCTGTTGTCTTTTCTATTATCTTTTCTTCCTCTATTGTTATTATTATCACGAGGGTTGCTTCTCCTGCGACTTGCATTCGCTCTGGCTAAGGTGTCAAGCTTTACATCGTCTTTGAATTCTAACTCGCCATTAGTCATAGCGGCTAAGTCCTCAATAATGATTTCATCACTTACATAGTGCTCCCTGTTCCAAGTTTTGTAGGCTAACTTCATGTAAGAACCGATTACCTCAACGAAGGCGTCTTTTAACTCGCCATCTTCCATGCTCAATGCTTTTTTGATCAATTGTTGCACATGGTGACCGTAGTGGCGGAATCGTTGTTGAACTACCGGGTAGCCGATGTGGGCAGGTTTTTTCTTTGCAGCGGCAGGGGTAGGGATTTCTCCATTTGGAGTTTCTACATCAATATCATACTCGGCTATTCTAAACACGTGCTGCCACATGCGCACCTTCACATCGTCTAGGTTACGGTTTTGAGGCGTGATTTGCATCATGAGCTTCACGACTTTTTCGATAAATGCTTGTCGCTTGTCTTTGTCATCAATGGCTTTGCCGTATTTGATCATCTCTTGGATGTGGCGACCATATTCAGGCATGATAAGCCCTTCTTTTTTTGAGTTATAGACTAAGTTATGTGAATTGTCAGACATGATAATTTTTAAGTGTTTTAAGTACAATTATTCAACGGTTACCGACTTTGCTAAGTTACGTGGTTGGTCAACGTTGCATTCTCTCATCACTGCGATGTGATAGGAAAGTAATTGTAATGGAATCACAGATAACAATGGCGTTAATGGCTCTTCTGTATCTGGAATTTCAATAGTATAATCGGCAATTTTTTTGATTTCTTTATCGCCTTCTGTTACGATGGCGATGACCATTCCTTTTCGTGCTTTTACTTCTTGGACGTTTGAAATGATTTTTTCGTAAGCACTCTTATTGGTGCAAATAACGACCACGGGCATGTTCTCATCAATCAATGCGATTGGGCCATGTTTCATCTCGGCAGCGGGGTAGCCTTCTGCGTGAATGTAAGAGATTTCTTTTAATTTCAACGCGCCTTCAAGAGCGATTGGGAAATTGTACCCACGTCCTAAGTAAAGTGCATTGTTGGCGTGTTGAATTTCTCCTGCAATGTATTCGATTTGTTCATTGAGCTTCATCACCTGCTCCACCTTTCCAGGAATCTTTTCAATTTCCACCAAAAGCTTTTGGAAATATTCATCGGTGATGGTGCCTCGTTTTTTTGCCAAGCTTAATGCCATCAACGTCAATAAGGTCACCTGTCCTGTAAATGCTTTTGTACTAGCCACTCCAATTTCGGGGCCCGCATGAATGTAGGAACCTGCATCGGTCATACGAGCGATGGAAGACCCAACTGCATTGACAATTCCATAGATGAGGGCTCCTTTTTCTTTTGCAATTTGGAGCGCAGCAAGAGTGTCTGCCGTTTCGCCTGATTGCGAAATAGCTAAAACGATGTCCTTATCAGTGATGATTGGATTTCTATATCGAAGCTCTGAAGCGTACTCAACTTCGACAGGAAGTCGCGCCAAATCTTCAATTAAATATTCAGCAATCAGACCTGCATGCCATGAGGTACCGCAACTCGCGATTATGATTCTTTCCGCTTCCGCGAATTTTTTTGCTTGCTCTTCGACACCTCCAAGTAGGACCCATCCATCCTCAGCACTAATTCTACCTCGCATGCAATCAGCAATAGATTTTGGTTGCTCATGGATTTCTTTGAGCATGAAGTAATCGTAGCCGCCTTTCTCAAGCTGCTCAATTTTCATGTCTAACTCCTGAATTGCAGGGATTTGAGTTTCATTCTCATCGATGGTTTTGATTTGCAACTCTTTTTTCGGCTCGACCGAAGCAATTTCGCCATCACCCAAATAGACCACGTGCTTGGTATGCTCAACAATCGGAGTAGCATCAGAAGCGATATAGTATTCATCTTCGCCAATGCCGATTACTAATGGACTTTGCCTGCGCGCGGCAATGATTTTGTCAGGATCTTTTTTATCAATAACCACAATCGCGTAAGCACCAATGACTTTCGTCAAAGCTACTCGTACCACCTCTTCGAGCGGCAAATTATTGTATTGATTTTGAATCTCTTCTATTAGATGTACTAAAACCTCGGTATCGGTTTCACTTTTAAACGTATGCCCATTTTCCGAAAGGGCTTCTTTTAATACGGCATAATTTTCAATAATGCCATTGTGAACCAAAACGATATTGCCATCACCTGACTGGTGAGGGTGCGCATTGATATTATCAGGTTTTCCGTGAGTCGCCCAGCGAGTGTGACCGATTCCTACTGAACCGCTCAGATTTTTATCCTTGGCAAAATCTTCCAATTCAGAAACTTTACCTTTTCTTTTATAAACTCTAATATCCCCATTTAATAATGCAACACCAGCACTATCATAACCTCGGTACTCCAGTCGTTGGAGGCCTTTAATTAAAATTGGATAAGCTTTTTTTGGGCCTGTGTAAGCTACGATTCCGCACATAAGTAGAATGTTTATTTATTATTTCAATTGGTGGATTCGGTGTAGTATAACTTAAGTTTTGGTGGATTTGATTGAGAACTTGGACCATAAAGGACTACCCGAGATGCTTTTTGGGCACGTTGGAATGGTTCCAAATATAAGGTGTTTTCGATTGTTCCGCTTAAAACATCTTGCAAATGGGCAGAGATGGCGACACTATATTTGCGTTTTCCATTGGAAGAAAAAACCTGTCCGCCGAAAAGTTCTCCAAAAAGGACATTGCCTGTGCCTATAAAATTGACATCATTGATTAAAGACCTTGTGGTTCCGTCGGTGTCAAGTGGATATGTTAGGACTAATTGGTCTATTGGACGATAGAAGTCTGCATCGTCACCAGGCAATGAAGCTATTGTAAACTCAATTTCCGCTTTATTGATGATGATGTCCCCAAGCGAGGAGATGTCTGGAAGTTGTATTTTGATGTCTTGTCCCTCCATCGCCTGTAAGACAAATAACGAATCGGCAGTACTTTGATTGTCCAGAATATCCTGAACAGGTGAACCTGTTACATCTTGCTCATAAGAAGGGATGATAAGTCGATCCATCGTAAATGGAAATCTTCTAAAAGTCGTATCTGTTTGATGAAAGTAAAGGCTAATTCCCGCACGTGAATTTACTAAATCAAAAG
Organism: uncultured Saprospiraceae bacterium; assembly: GCA_937967625.1. Classification (GTDB taxonomy): domain Bacteria; phylum Bacteroidota; class Bacteroidia; order Chitinophagales; family Saprospiraceae; genus JAGQWW01. The sequence continues at coordinate 3,466 of CALCJP010000105.1, read as the reverse complement.
CCGCCATTGCATTGGTCTTATTGACGGCTTTTAGGTAAAAACCTTTAAAAGTCTGCGCAAAAATAGAATCACTTTCATAGGATAGTGAATCTGTATTGAATAGCCTTTCGGCAAATTCCATTGGAAGCGGAATCCTTAATTCACGAACGACTTTTACTTCGTCTTCTTCTCCATCTGAATTTGCTTCTATCAAAGCGAGAGTGTCAGATAAGTTAGGCGTAAAGAAACCTGAGTGTAAGGGCATTGGCTCTACCATCAGTGTCGTGTCTGTATAGTAGTTTTCGTCGTTAGAAGGTTTTTCGGAAAGTTCGAATAACTCATATTCAAACGGCTTGCTCAAATCTCCATAGGTAGCGGCACTATCCAAAGGGATTACCAATACCGCAGAATCAAGCCGCTCAGCATCGTCAAAATCTGGGTAAAATCCCGGACCGACAATTCTGAAATAAATTTCTGCTTTTGAGGTGCCAAAAATCGGATCGTCAAAATCTCCAAAGAGGTAGTTGCTGTAGTTGGCAAAAAGAGGACTATAGCCAATCAGTGAATCCCCTTCGACATTTTCCATAGTAATGGAAAGTGAATCTGTAAACAACAAGACGCCTTGTTCATCTTCTACTAATTCAGACCCAATGAGTGAGGGTTCATTACAAGAACCAAGAAAAAGGGCAGTAGCTAAAAATGAAAAGAAAAATATATTTAGAACTTTCATTCTGTCGTGGTGAGTGCGCTCAATGTGTTGGTAGCTTGGAGCACAGTTAGGATTTGAAATTAAATTATAAAGACAAAAAAGTAGCCGTTTCATGATTTCCCAAGTTTTTATGAATTAAAAGGAACAACGATAGAGTGTCCTTTTGAATGGGAAATGTTGTATCAGAAAACGGCTACTTGACTATTTTTCGAAAGAAAAATAAAAAATGTATTCTACTCGACCTCTGCTTCAGCAAGGAGGTTATTATAAAATTCGATGTAGTTGTTGAGATATCCTTCTTCGATATCCATGAATTCTAAAACTGGCTTATCTTTTTTGGCAATCATATCCATTACTGGTTCTGCCATTTCGTCGTCGCCGAGGATGATTCCATCAGAAACTTCAATTGCTCCACTGTCAAGAGTGATAGTGTCACCGTTGTGATAAGGCGCCAAATTTTCAGCTTCTAAGTTATTGATACATGCTTTTTCAATAAAACTGTTTCCGAAAGTGCTTTCCAGAGAGTTATTGTAAGCAGAGTAAACAATTTTCGAATTTTCAAACAACGGCTCGTTGCCGTACGCTTCTCTAACATAGAGAGGAATCAAACTGGTCATCCAGCCATGGCAGTGAATAATATCAGGCGGCCAGCCGAATTTTCTAACCGTTTCGATAACTCCTTTGCAGAAGAAAATCATTCTATCTTCATTGTCATCAAACGGCTTTTCGCTTGTGTCATGAAAGATTTGCTTTCTTTTGAAAAATTCATCATTGTCCAAAAAGTAAACCTGCATACGAGCGCCGGGCAATGAAGCAACCTTGATAATTAAAGGATAGTCATCATCATCAACGATGATATTCATTCCGGAAAGTCGTACTACTTCGTGGAGTCTGTGCCTGCGTTCGTTAATTGTACCAAAACGAGGCATCAAAACTCTTATTTCCATTCCCTTCTCTTGAACAAATTGGGGCAGTTGGCGAGCGATAGTTGAGATAATAGATAAATCTGTATAAGGCTCCATTTCCTGAGTAACAATCAGGATTCTCTTTTTCTCCGTCATATCAAATAAAAAGTTTTCTAATAGTTTAAAAACTATATTTTAAACGAAGCGCGAAGATAGCAAAAAAGTCCGTTTTTTAATTACTTTTGGCTGTTTTTGCCGTAAGGTTTAGGGTTCTCTTAACGACTTGACCGCTTAATTACCAATTATGTTTATTTTCAAAAGAGTCACAGATTTACAGCGATTTGTCGAAAGACAAAAAAAAGAGGGAAAACTGGTTGGCTTTGTGCCTACCATGGGAGCACTTCACGAGGGGCACATGTCGCTGATCAAACGTGCCAATGATGAGTCTGAAATCTCGGTTTGCAGCATCTTTGTTAACCCGACTCAATTCAATGATAAAGATGATTTGAAAAAGTATCCGCGCCCCATTGAGAAGGATATCGAATTGCTTATCGCAAATGCCTGTGATGTCCTCTTTCTGCCGGAAGTTGAAGATGTCTATCCCAAAGGTCCAAAGCCATTGGTTATTGATTTTGGCAAATTGGATAAGGTGATGGAAGGGGCCTTTAGAGAAGGGCATTTTGCAGGGGTCGCACAGGTCGTCAAGCGCTTGCTTGACATCGTCCTTCCAGACAAATTGTTCATGGGGCAAAAAGACTTTCAGCAGTTTACGATTATTCAAAACATGATTGACCAGTTGGATATTCCAACGGAATTGGTGGTCTGTGATATTATGCGCGAAAAATCGGGTTTGGCAATGAGCAGCCGCAACGTTCGCCTAAGCGAAAAAGGCAGAAAAGCCGCGACACTCCTCCACAAAACCCTCAAAGCTGCCAAAAAGAAAGTCAACTCCTCCACTCCCGAAAAGGTAGAAAAATGGGCATTGAAAGAACTCGCCGCTCCTGGTTTTGAACCTGAATATTTTACAATTGCTGATGGATACACATTGCAACCGATCAAGGAGTTTTCTGATACCGATTATGTCGTTGCATGTATCGCGGTTTGGCATGAAGGCGTTCGCTTGATTGACAATATGATATTAAAAAAGGAGTGACCGAAGGCACTCCTTAGTTTGGGCTATTAGATGTTTTAGGTTTTCATTCTCTAATCAACTTATTTTATTCCTCCTCTACTACTCGTCATTGGCATATCGCGTCGCTGTTTTGGGGGGCAAGCTGATTGGATAAAATCAGCTTGCCGGAACTCTCCATAGGTTTTGGTTTCAGCTGTCGTAATAACAAATAGAGTCGGGTGGTATTTCAAAGGACTTTTTGGTGTCGTTTTGTTTGATCCAAATGTAAGTGCAACTCCAAGCAGAGGGCAAGAAAAAACAACTGTTTACCATAAGTTTAAAGCCTTAACATATGTTAAGAAGTGACCATTTAAGAGTTTTAACCAGTCTTGTGAAAATGTTAAATCCTTCGGGGGATTAGAGGTTTATTCGAGTAATCGTCCCCTTAAAGCATGTAATGAATTTGAAAGGTTGCAATGTTTAGTGTTCTCAATTTTGATTTCATTTTATTGTAATCAACTGTTGTTGATAAATCACTATAGAGGTTTTCAAGTTGTTTTTTAGAGTGTTTGTTATCAAGGCTTATTAAGTTAATTGATGTCAGTCCTTCATAACCAGTTCCAACACTAAATTGATTTAACTGGATATCTTGTTTTAGAACTTCTATTTCATGGTTGTTTAATTCAGTTATAAGTCCAGGAAAATATCCACCTGCTGAGTAAGGAAATCCTTTCGAAGGACATGTTTCGCAGGAATACCTAT
>CALCJP010000104.1 GCA_937967625.1 uncultured Saprospiraceae bacterium | reverse complement strand
TGGTGACTGAGCTAATCCTAAGGTACAACTACTAAGAAGTATTACAGCAAGTAATAAATTTTTCATTTTAATTTATTGATTCGACTTTAAGTAAGCGTATTCACCTCTTGTTTTACAGCCAAGCATATTTCGCGAAAGCGAAATATGAAAGACCGCAAAATGCTTAAAATTATGATTCATTACGCTCAATTAAATTGAAATTCTATTTAATTGAAAAAAAATGTCCGCAAAAAATTAAAATCATAACCTTATCAAAAAAACATAGTGATATTCGTGGGTAGTTTTACTACATTAAGCAATATTGTTTTTTCTCAAACTAATTTAAAAACGATTCAATAACGAAATCAATCAATATGATTCAGTCAATTATCAATTTATTCAAGAACAATTCTGAAAAAATCGAGGCTCCTGAAGGGGTTTGCCCAAACTGCTGGGGAAGACAAGAGTACAGCGGTAAATTTTACGAAGCTGTAAAAAATGAGGGTATTGATGTCAATAATGCCAGCGAAAAATTAGGTTGGATTCAGGACTATGCGGATAAGCATTTGGCAGGTATAAAGATGGAGAAGAAAGGTGCAGAATTTGTTTGCCCTGCCTGCAAAGTATCTTATAAAGTGGATTAATCAAGCTCGGTTTTTCAATAGTTTTATGGCTACATGGTTGAATCAAAAACCATGTAGCCATAAAACCATTAAGCTTCACTCAAATTACCAACTCGCTTGCCAACCACTTCTGCCGCCAACCGACCACTCCGCATGGCTGCATTGATTGAGCCATTGAAATTCCAATCGCCTGCTAAGTAAAGTCCATCTCTGATTTTAAAGGAAGAATCGCCTTTGGAGGCACTTACCGTTTGCTGATTTGGAAGGGCGTATTTGACCTCGTGGCATTTTAGTAATTCCCACTTCTCCACTCCCCTTCCAAACCAAGTAGTGAGTTCTTTGCGAGCAGTCGCAATTAGTTCTTTTTGGCTCAAATTGGTTTTTCCAACTACTGAAATCGAAATGAGATTTTTGCCTTTCGGCGAATATTTTGGCGCGACTTTGTTGATGACGCAGATATTGTTCGTGAGTCTATTTTTTGAGGTATTGAGTGCGATGATGGGTTTGTTGATGGGTGCCTCCTCTGCTGCAAAATGTAGATGAGTGGTCGATTGAAACTCCTTTTTCACGGAAGTGAGTTTTTGAATCAAACTCGTTGCCTCGGTGGCGACGATGATGTTAGGCGCAGAAAGCGTTTCTCCATTATTTAGATAGACTTTTTGTCCTTCTATTTTTTCAACTTTGGCGTTGGTTTTTATGGAGTCATTAATTGGTGCAGCCAATTGTTTTGAGATTTCCTCCATGCCCAAATTTGGAATTGCCCCATGCCCTTCTCCAAACATTTTGAAAACAAAATCAAACATGCGGCGGCTGGTGTCCAATTCTTTTTCAAGAAAAATACCCGCAAAAAAAGGTTGGAAAAATAGGTCAATCATTTTTTGGCTAAAGCCATAATCGCCTTTCAATGCCTCCATCGTTGATTTCTCCTCTTGATTGAAAATGTCTTCAATGGATAGCCTCGCCAACCGATTTTTCAAACTCAAAATTTTGAATTTATCGCCCAAGCTCCCTGCACTCGAAAATACGGTAGCAAACAAGCTACTGGGGTCACGCAGCGGGTCACCAATGCGTTCTGATTTGCCGGAAGGCAGTAATAACATAGCGCCTGGAGAGAAGGTCTTCAAGTCCAATTTTTTATAGTCCAACCAACGTTTTGCTTCAGGATAAGCGGTCAATAATACTTGAAAACCACGGTCAAAACGGAAGCCATCTTCGACATCCGTTTTGACGCGACCGCCGACTCTTTCCGTTGCTTCGAGCAGGGTGAATTCAATTCCTTTTTCGTGCAAAGCTCTGCCAGCAGTGAGTCCTGCTAATCCGCCTCCGATGATTATTACTTGCGCCATGTTTTGAGTTGTTTTATTAGTACGGAATGTAAATGCAAATCAATGGGAAGTTGTTCATTGATTAATGAACGCAAGTTGTAATAAATGAAGTAGTTTTCTATGGTTTCATGGCTATATGGTTAAATTGTTTTGAGAGCTATTCAGCCTTTAGCCTTGATTACCATAACTCAAAACAGTTCAGTCAATTTCCTAACTCGATCTTTTTGCTTTTCATCATTAGAAATGTTCGCCGCCTCAATGGGGGCATTGAAACAAGGAGCTTAGAGGATGTGACATCATCTAAATGCCACATCCTAAATTTATATTTTCACAACTCTATCTCCAATCTCGAAGTCGAATAAATTCCAAAATATCCCAACGCTCCATTTGAGAAATTACCTTTTGGATTGTAGGGTGTTGTGCCTCGTCTAATGAAAAAACAACTCGCTTCAATTTCGAAACTTTATTATTTCAACTTTACTTATTCAATTTTCGTGAAAACACATTTTCATCTAAAAGATTTGGTGAGTAGTTGACTTTTGAACCATAACATTTGTAATGACTGATACCTTTCAGAAGGATTGATATTGCTTTGGCAAACTTACTTTCTATTTTGGGTTTTCAGTTCGACATTAGACTTATCAACAAACCTACCAGACATGAAAAGAATTTTTACTCAGTTTTTTCTTATCCTTTTTGTGATTCCCTTATTTGGGCAAACACCCTTCATGACCAGCCGACTTAAAGCCGCCATGCAGGACGAGGCGAAGGAAGTGCATCATATCAGCATTTTGTTGAAAGACAAATTGGATGTATTGGCATTGGAAGAAGAAATGGCTGCCGCCAAAATGACTTTAAAACAGCGCACCACACAAGTGCTGATCAGTTTGCGCCAAAAAGCCGCCGACACGCAAGGTGAATTATTAGGCTATCTCAAAAACCACCCGGAAGTCAAGCCAGAAAGTGTAAAATCATATTGGATTGCCAACGTGATTTATGCAAAGGTTTCCACGAAAGTGGTCAATGAATTGGCATTGAGAACCGACATCTCCTATTTGGACTTAAACGTACCCTTGGTACCTGAGTCATACGAGGTGGTCACCTGCGAAGCGCCGCCCGTCCCAAATGGCGCCGAGCCTGGTCTTAAGGCTATCAATGCCCATAGACTTTGGGAATTAGGCTACACAGGGAAAGGCTCTATCGCATTGGGTGCTGACACTGGTATTGACCCGACTCATCCTTCCTTGATTGGACAATATCGTGGTCTATATTTTGACCCAAGCCAAACTTGGTATCAGTGGCAAAATGAATCCTCCGTTCCTAACGATTGCCAAAGGCACGGCACACATACGATTGGGACTGTTTTGGGACTTGATCGCTTAGAAAATGACACCATCGGTGTTGCTCCAAATGCGACATATATTGGTGCTCAAATTATTTGTCCCAATGGAGTAGGCACAGCTGATAATATAGAATCCTTTCAGTGGGCAATTGATCCAGACGGAGACCCCACCACTACCGATGACATTCCTCACATTGTCAATAACTCATGGCAAGATCCAGGTTTAGACAATCAGTGCGAAAGCATCTATGTCGATGTTTTTAAAGCGATGGAGGCAGTAGGCATTGCAGTGATTTTTTCGGCTGGTAATAGTGGACCCAGAGTTAGCAGCATCACCCCTCCAAAAAATATTAATTATGATAGATTAAATGTCTTTTGTGTAGGAATGTTAGATGGCAATACGCCAGCTTTCCAAATTTCAAATGGATCAAGTAGAGGTCCCAGTATTTGTGGTGGTGATAGCTCAATTTTAATCAAGCCGGAAGTTTCTGCACCTGGAGTCAATGTACGTTCTGGAAGTTTTGATGGTACGTATGCTTTCTTATCAGGCACCTCTATGGCTGCACCACACACCGCAGGTGCGATATTATTGTTGAAGGAAGCTTTCCCAGATTTAGGAGGACGAGACTTTAAAGAGGCCCTATATTTAACAGCCCGCGATTTGGGCGATCCAGGAGAAGATAACATCTACGGCAATGGCATCATTGATGTCAAAGCTGCTTTCGACTATTTAGTCATGCAGGGCAACACTCCAGTCGATCCGACTGACGCCTTAGATGTCGTTCAATATCATGTAGAAAATCAAGATTTTTATTGCAATGGTCAGGTTTTTCCTGAGATGTATTTTGAAAATCTTGGCACAGAGGAAGTCACTTCCATGACTATTGAAATAAGCATTCCAGATGCTGGAATCACAGAGATGGTCGAGTGGACAGGTTCTTTGATGCCGGGCGAGCGCAACACCGTAGTACCCGATCCAATTTCGATTGATGCCGGGACCTATGAAATAACCACAACAGTCATCAAGGTCAATGGAAAAGATGATGATGAGTTTCTTTACAATAACCGCCTTCAGTCAGAAGTAATCGTTACAGACCGTGAGTCTTTGGATGCTTACTTGGCAGATCGTGTCAATGGAGAGGTTTGTGAAAATACGCAAGCGCTGCTACGCAACGATTATTCACTCAGCACACCCGGCACTGTCACTTACGAATGGTATAATCAACCTGCCGGTGGACAAATAGTAGGATTAGGACAAGCGTTTTTGACGCCTCCGATTACCCAAGACCGAACCTATTATGCAGACATCCTTGCAGAATATAGCGTAGGACCAACAGACAACTCAATCGGGACTGTAAGCACACCCCCGATTGCGATTGGAGGAATTGTATTTAATGCTGCTTTTGACTTTACCCTACAATCCGTAAAAGTCTATACTACCAAAACTGGTTTTGTAACTATCAATCTGCTCGATGGCAACAATGACCAACGCTTCAATCGAGATTATCCCTTAAATCAGGTCGGCGAAAATGTCATCATGTTGAATCAACTCATCACTGAAGGTGAGGGTTACAAAATGACCGTAGCAGGAGGAACTCCGATTGCTTTCAATCGAGATGGCGCGACTTTCCCCTATGACATAGAAGGAGTGATTACCCTTACGGGAAATATTATCCCTGACCCACCGGGATTCAAACCCTATTATAGTTTCTATGACTGGAAAATCGTCCACAGAGAGGTCTGTGGTAGAACAGCAGTACCGGTAAAAGTAATACCAGGAGCAGGCGCTCCAACTGCTGACTTTACTGCCTCCACTCCAACCGTTGACATCAATAATGACCCAACTGTCCAGTTTTCAGATGCCTCCGCTGACGCCGTCGAATGGTTTTGGAATTTTGGCGATGGTACCACCAGCACCGACGCCAACCCCTCTCATAGCTACACGCGCATGGGGACTTTCTATGTGAGTCTGACCGTGACGAATTCAGATGGCTGTACCAATTCAGCAATTCAAGAAATCGAGGTCGTGGACTCCTCTGTGGGAGTAGAAGACATCGTGGAGCTGAAAGGTGTAAAGGTCTTTCCTAACCCGACGCGCGATGAGCTAAACATCGAAGTGGATTTTGAAGCGCAAGAGCGATTGACCATTCAATTAACTGATTTGTTGGGCAAACCAATTCGTCAACTAAATCAGCAAACTGTTCAAAGCGGCACCTTCCAGATGAATATCGGTGATTTGACCTCTGGTGTTTATTTGATAGTGCTTCGTTCTGAAAAAGGGCGGGCTGTTAGGAAGATATTAAAGATTTAATTTTTTCCACTTTTCCCGATTTAATCGGGATAAACTGTGGAATGATGGTATAAATTGAAAAAGCCGAGCAGTATTCGCTGCTCGGCTTTCTTATTTTATTTCACGAAAGTGAAAAAAGTCTAAGCTGACTTTTTCAAAGTCCTTGGTTGCTGCTCTTTTGGAATCAAGCTATCCAAATTCTCAAAGCGATAGCCCAGTCCAGCGAAATATTTTAAAATCTTCGGAAGCACAAATTCTAACTTTTCTTGTGCTTTGAGGCTATCATGCATCACGACAATCGAACCTGGCTCCGTGTAATTGATCACATTGCGGTAGCATTGTTCCTTATCAATTTTTGGGTCAAAATCACCACTCAATACATCCCACATCACTACTTGATAATGACGCTGAATGAATTGGATTTGACTCGGTTTTAATTTGCCGTAAGGCGGACGGAACAATTCCGTTTTCGCCATGCTCGCACCTCTTCTCACATTGTGGAAGTAAGGAATATTTTCTGAGTTCCAGCCATTCATGTGCGTGTGTGTGTGGCTGCCAATTGTATGTCCACCATCAATTACTTGCTGAAAAACTTCCAAGTGTTTCTCAATGTTTGAACCAACGCAAAAGAAAGTTGCTTTGGCATCATACTGAGCCAATTGGTCAAGCACCCACGGTGTAATTTTTGGAATCGGTCCATCATCAAATGTTAGATGAATGACCGGCTGATCGGAGTTCATTTTCCAAGTGAAGTTTGGAAAGAGATTTTGGATAAAGAGCGGAGTTTTTATTAAGTACATAGTGTTGCAAAAAATTTGGGTATGTTATCGGGATAAAACTTATTATAAATTAAAATATCAATGAAAATTAAAACCAATACAGCATGAATCATTCAATTAAAAACGAATTCAGAACTATTCGGTCACCTTTTGCCTTGACTATCGTATAAAAATACCGATTAATCAGTAGCAAATTGAGTCCAAAAAGATTGGCAAAAGAATTTATACTTTTGCCGCGAATTTCAGACCTCAAAAGAGAGGTGCTCATTTCAAAAAACGACGTTGCTTAGGGAAGTAGAAAGGTGGTTTGTTCGCTTGGTCTTAAGTTTCAGAAAATTTGAGATGTTTTAGTCTCTTATTTTCTCTATCCAATAACGAAACCAAACATTATTCTGCTGCCCAAGTAAGGCAATTTTTTTTGAAATGTTTGATAAATACCCATTTTTCAAACAATAATTACAACTCATTAACAAATGAGTGCTTGGACATAAATATCCTTAGAAATGGAATGAAATTATTTTTTCGATAGTTTCCCTTTAAAAATCAGTCCATAGCCTCGCTATGGACTGATTTTTAAAGGGAAAATAGCGGAAAAAGAAGCCACTCTAATTTAAGGATATTTGTGTCCAAGTACTTAAGTGCTAAATAATTGAATATCACCACGTTATGACAAGAGTACGATTCGCGCCAAGCCCAACCGGCGCCCTACATATCGGAGGCATCCGAACGGCTTTATACAACTACCTTTTCGCAAAAAAAACGGGTGGAACTTTCATCCTTCGAATTGAAGATACCGATCAAAAACGCTATGTCGAAGGAGCCGAAAAATACATCACCGAAGCACTCCAATGGTCAGGGCTAAAACTGGACGAAGGTCCAGGCATCGGAGGCGACGTCGGTCCCTACCGACAGTCGGAGCGCAGAGACATTTATGCGAAATATGTTCGGCAACTTTTGGACAGTGGCAATGCCTATTACGCATTCGACACTTCGGAAGAATTAACCGCAGCACGAGAAGCGAATCCAAATTTCAAATACGACATCAAGACCCGCTCGGTCATGAACAACAGCTTGTCCATGACGCCAGAGGAGTTGCAAGCAAAACTGGATAGCGGCGCGCAGGCAGTGGTTCGATTGAAAGTGCCGGAAGATGAGTTGATTACTTTTCAAGACATCGTGCGCGGCGAGGTTACTTTTCAATCCAACGAATTGGATGACAAGGTGATGATGAAAAGCGATGGTTTGCCAACCTATCATTTAGCGAATGTGGTGGATGATCATTTGATGAAAATCACGCACGTCATCAGAGGCGAAGAGTGGTTGTCGAGCACGGCGCATCATGTTTTGTTGTATCGCGCATTTGGTTGGGAAGCAGGCATGCCGCAGTTCTCGCACTTGCCGCTCATCATGAAACCCAACGGCAAAGGAAAACTCAGCAAGCGAGATGGCGCCAAGTTCGGCATCCCCGTTTTTCCACTTTCGTGGAATGCCGAAAAGGCGGAGGACTCTTTCGTTGGATTTCGGGAGTTTGGTTTTTTGCCTGATGCGATGATCAACTTTTTGGCCTTTTTGGGTTGGAACCCAGGGACGGAGCAAGAGATATTTAGTTTGGAAGATTTGGCGGAAGCCTTTGATTTGACGAAAGTCAATAAAGGAGGTGCCAAGTTCGATTTCGACAAAGC
>CALCJP010000103.1 GCA_937967625.1 uncultured Saprospiraceae bacterium | reverse complement strand
AGGAGTAACTATTTCAAATTTCGCTTCTCTAAACAATCTAAACAATCACCCAGCCTTCCAAACCGATCCTGATGGAATGGGCGGTTTAGACGACGTTGATGGAGATGGCTTTTTCGATGATTTGCCAGTCGGCGAAAGCGTGGAGGCATCAGTCCAATTCGATTTTGATTGTACCAACGCCGCTATTATCAGCCATCCAGACAGTTGTTTCAATAATTTTTCAACGAGTTTCAACGGAAGGATAGATTACACCAATGCTTGTGACGAACGATTTGTCAGACTCCAAAGCAGCTACTATCGCCCCACAAATAGCAATTCAGGTTTCGAAAACTTCACAGATACAGATGCTTTTATGGAAAGCGGAACTTTCTTCGTCAGACATGAAGAAAGTAGAAGCATTCGCTCTTTTGCCAATGACTGCCCCGGTGGAGGTCAATTGGTCGCAAAAGTGGTCTTGCCAAGTGGAATTACCGCAGACTTAAATCAAACTCAACTGCTCAAAAACGGAATTTCGCCCTATGATCTTTTAAATTCCAACCAAGTGGGCGATACCTTACAGTTGGTTTATGGAGGTCCACTGACGAGTTCTTTGAGTGGCACTTATGAATTGGTTTTGGCATTTCAAGCAGATTGCAATGCAGATTTGGGACCGACGACCTTCCCAATCACCTTCGAGTTCCAATGCCCTGATTGCGCTTGTAGTCATGTTTGGTTTTGTGATGAACTAACAGGTCCCTGGTTGCATGCCACTAATCCGCCTTGCCCTGATGTGGTTTTGGTAGATTGCCCATCAAGTATCCAAACCCACAGTTTCGATGTCAATCGAACCACTTTTGGGTTTTCAGATAGAAATAGCACCACTCCTTTTCCACCTGCTCAGGCAAATAAAAAAGTAGCCATCTTATGTGACTCAGTAGAGATGCACATCACCAATGTGGTGGGGGATTCGCCTGTCACAGGAGATGTTGGAGTCATCATAGGCTATGAAAATGTGGACAACACAGATAGCACTGACCAAATTTTCCTTTTCGGAAATGGGGTTATAGAGTTTCATACTGGTGGAGGCATCCAAACTTGCCCCATCACTACGGCAGATATTAATGTGACTGCTATTGCCAATCAAAAAGAAGTTCGAATTGACTTTGACCGCTGTATCCAAAATCTTGGATTAACTCTGCAACCGGGCGATTCTATCAATTTCACAGGAAGTTTTTCTGTTAACCCAGAAGGACCGATTGGTTTTCAATTTAGAAGTGTTCCGAATTTTAGGGCTTATGGATATTCTTTGCAAAATGGCGCTCCGGTTTGGTGTGATCAGTTTGGTGAAAACTTCACCTTGGGCAAATCGAATTCCGTATTTGACTTCCCGAATAACTTAGATTTCCCGAAAGGGTGTGAGGAAGGAATTTTAGAATATCGACTCGTCACTATCAATAATGGATTCAAAGATTGGTTTGGAGATGAATTTAGGACTGCGACTAAATTGGACTCTGTGGTAATTGATTTTGAGACGACCCTCTACGACGCTTTCGAAGATGGCTCTGTTGAGGCATTTATTCCAGGACACCCAATTCATGGCAATGATTACTATCCGATTAAACCATTGTCTGATTTTCCAAATGGAAAATATATTGCGCTTTTTGATAGCCTCAATTATGTGCCTACTTTAAATGATGTTTCGAGTTCTGTTTTTGGTTTGCGTATTCGGCTTCAGCCAAACTGCACCTCGTATAGCGGAAGCCAGGATGGCGATAATTCATACCGAATCAATTCGCGATTGACTTTTGTGGATAGGCATTATGCCAATTTTATTGGAGATGGATCTTGCGTTGAAAACAGAAACGAAGTCATCGAACAGGACATCGAATACTCCATTCCGCCTCAGCTCAACTTGACGCCTGCCAGCAATTCAAACTTTGTTTTGTTGGGCGATACTGCCTACTGGGACATTCAGGTTTGCAACACTACAGCCGAGTCTGATGCAGGACTGACTTGGCTGGCCATAGAAAATCCAAACAATGCTATTGAGGTAGTTGGAATGATAGATATTTCAAATCCCAATACTCCTATTGATTTAACCGTCGAGCGCTACGGTGATAATTATTTCGCTTTCGCAAATGGGCTTTTACGCGCAAGCGGCGGCAATTCATTTGAGCAAGTTTGTAACGTAATCAGAGTAAAAGCATTAGTTCAGGTCTGCGGAACTTCTTTGCTCAGTGCCCGAACGGGTTGGAATTGCGAACCCTACCGAGAACCAAATTGGAACCCTGATTTGTATGCGCCCTGCACAGACAATTTGATTCCTTTAAGTGTCTCGACTCGTGATCCTCGATTGGAAGCAGATGTCCAAATGCAAAACAACACTAACCCAGAAATCTGCGAAACACAAACCATAACGATATTGCTCAAAAACGTGGACTTGGGTTCCGTTTTTGATTTGAATACGGTTTTGACAATTCCTCCCTCAGGCGCAACGCTTGTGCCGGGAAGTGTTGAAGTTGCTTATCCCGCAAGTGCTCCGTTTCAACCCGCGTTGGGCGACCCGACTTTGGTGAGCACTACTACTCGTGGTCAAAATTATGAATACAATGGCTTCGACTTATTGAACCAATACCTGACGGATGAAGGCATGCAAGGATTCAATTCCGTCAATCCATCTGATTCGAATCAGATTCAGATTCGCTATCAATTCATGACGGATTGTGATTTTGTGAGCGGAAGTCTTTCTTACTATTCTTTTCAAGGACAAAAAGGATGTCAGGCACCGAGTAACTTCGAGGCAGGAGAAACCTTTCCATTATTTGTCAATGGAGCCACTCCAAATCCGAATAAATTATTTGAAGTTGAGTTTGGTCAAAACACCTTTTTGGTCAGCAACTCCTCTGATATCGAAATTTTGGTGACCAATCTCACCAATATCCCAACAACTACCAACGACAAAGTAAGATTCACCTTACCACCCAATGTCACCTACCAAAGTGGTACTTCAATTGGGCTTACGCCAAATGGCTGGACACCCGGCGATCCAACCATAAGAACAGTGACAGGTCTTCAAGAGTTGACTTGGGATATCCCTGCGGGACTTATGCAATTCGAACAAGCAATCCTCCGATTGACTCTGAATACACCAACTTATGATTGCAACTCCCCAGCCGAGGAAGCCAAATTGGTAACACTTTCAACTGTTCCGTTGACTTGTGCGACTATTGGAACAACTTGCGATATAGGAACAATTAATTCTTTGGGAGGCGATGTCATCGTTGACCTACCCGTTGGTCAGCAAATTGGACTCCTCAACGCCAACCTCGAAAGCGAATGTAGAGGCACAGAAGAGATGGTTTATGCCACTTTTGACTTGAGTAGTTTAGGCTTTTTGTTTGCAGGCCAAAACATTGAGGTCAGCTACTTCAACGACGCCAATGCCAACAACTCCTTTGATAATGGAGAGCTAATTACTACCAGAAATATTTCTACTCCGGCAAATCAATCAACATTCACCCTAATAGATTCTTTACTGACGACTCCAGACAATTTATGTGCCTTGAGCGTTTTCATTGACGATTCGAATTTGCCGATTTGTGATACTTTTTATTCGTTCTTTTCATCGCCGATTTTGCGCAATGCGGGTGCGCCACAGACATTCTGCGAAAGCAGTCCAAATGTCATAACTCAAATTGGTGCAAACAACTGTCAGTCAGCGAGTTACAGCTATGTTTGGTCAGCAATCGCTCCAGCCAATATTGCTATGCTTTCCGCAAATAACGTTTTAAACCCAACCGTAACCATTCCAACTTCGGGGAGTCTAAACGCATACCGTTTCGTGCTTCAAACGACTCGGAATGGTTGTACCTCAACGCAAGACACCACAATTATCGTCTTAGGAAATCCAATTACGATAACTGCCAATTCGCCAATTTTTATCCCTGCCGGAACGAGCCAAACACTCACCCCAACGATTAGTGGCGGCAATGGTAATTTAACCTACCAGTGGCTTCCGCCAAATGGACTAAGTGATCCTAACATTCAAAATCCAGTTGCAAATCCAACCAACAACACTCAATACCTTTTAACTGTCACGGACTCCATTGGCTGTAGCGAAAATGCTTTAATTGAGGTAATCAATCGCGACCCAATCATGGCGGATGTATCATTTAGAGACACCTCGATCTGTGAAGGAAATAATTTACAAATCACCGCCAGTGGAGGAACTGATTACCAATGGATTCCAGCCACAAGCAACCCCACACCAGGCAACTTGACCGCACTCAATATTCCAAATCCTGTTTTTGAAAATGGAGTTGCAGGCAACAATTACGAGTTTGATCTAATAGTGACTGATATTTCCCTTCCGGGAAGTGCCGATACGATTCCCATCACCATCGCAGTAACGGGAAGTCCAATTGCCGAAGCAGGTTTTGACCTCTCCTTATGTCAAGGCGAATCCATGACGCTCAATGGCACTGCTTTTGGCGGAAGCGGAAACTACACCTACGCATGGTCATCAGGAGATAGGAGCGCCAACACAACGATTGCTCCAACCTCGACTACTCAATATTATTTAACCGTAACTGACGCTGCGGGTTGTTTTGACGTCGATACCGTTCAAGTCAATGTGACAAGTTGCGATTGTGATTTAGCAGTCGTTCAAAACATCAATATCATCAACTCGACCTGTGGCAATAGCGATGGAAGCGTTGAGGTGTTGGTAGCAAATCAAAACAATTATGTTTTCTCATTGATTCCAAATGCTGGAAACATCATCAGTCCAAATCATATCAGTGAGCTGCCATTTGGTGGCTATACTTTTTTCATTTCGCACACGCGAGATGCGAGTTGTATTTTAGAATTGCCCTTTGTCATCAGCAATGTAGATGGACCTCAGGCAATGGTTTCGACCACGCCAGCCACCTGCGACGCCGCTGACGGAACGGCTACCCTCACCCCTGCTAATTTCGATTATCTTTGGAACAATGGCTCCATGACCAATACTCGAAATGACTTAACAGCTGGCAATCACTTCGTAACGGTCACTGATCCAAACATCCCAAGTTGTTCTAACGTGATGATGATTACCATTGCTCAAGACAATCCGTTGGTCGCCAATACTCTCGTAAATAACCAACCTGATTGTGGCGTAAGAAATGGAAGTGTTACGCTCCAAATTGCCGGAGGAAGTGGCAACTATGCTTACTCTTGGGCAAGTGGAACAGATACTCAGAACGATTTGCCGGCAGGCACGCATTTGGTCAATGTCACTGACCTTTCTGCAACCGGTTGCGATTTGCCAGTCATTTTTGTCCTTTCGGACAATGTCGCTCCGGCAAACATCACAGTGACTGACACTATCAATGTAAGCTGCCCAGGCAGTGCTGATGGAGGCCTCAATTTCAACGTAGATTTCGATCCGAATTTTGCCTTTCCGGCAGATACGGTGATCACCAATACCTTCGGATTTTTCCAGAACGGTAATTTGCCGAAAGGCGACTATTGCATGGAGATAAGAGACGCCAATGGCTGCGTGGCAGGAGGCGTTTGTTTCCGAATCGATGAAAGCGATCCGCTTCTCGTCACCGCTTCCTCTTTCGAGAAATGTCAAAACGGAGGCGCGATAGATTTGCAAGTTTTAGGTGGAACCGCCCCCTACTCTTTTGACTGGACTGACCTCACTGCCACTCCCGAACCCGAAGATCGAAACGACCTCAACAGTGGTATTTTCAACGTTGTAGTCTCAGACACGCGTGGCTGTGCTTCCAATATGGATGTCCTTGTGGACTCCTGCGGCAACTGTAATATTTTCGCCTCAAAAGACACTTTGCTTTTGCAAGCAAACAACTGTGCAGGCGTAGCGACTGTCTGTCTTCCTGTTGATTTTCAGCGAGCCAATCAGTTGGAGTTTTATGACAATGGCGTCCTTTCGCCTCAGATATTGAGACCCTGTGATTTGGATACCATCCTAATTTATTCGTTCCGAAATCTTTATGGAGAAGGTGATTTAGGTCCATACATCCTCGACAGTTGGATTGTAAATAGCGTTACTCAAATCGGCAATTTCAATGATTTGGTGGATCTGGCGAATTTGATGAATATGTTAGACCCCGGTGGAAACTGGACCTACGAGCCATCCAATAAAACGATTTTTGGTGGAAACACCCAAAACTCTTATGGTGACATGATGGCGATGGATGTAGCCTTGGGCATTCGCTCCAACCACCCATTCAATGTCGGCAACCCAGCCAATGGATATGCCATCGAAGTCGGCTTGGGCTTCCATCAAGTAGTCATAAATGACCCAGTGCAGTCATGTACTGATACGGTTTTGGCAAACGTAATTTGCACCCAACCGGATACTTTGAATATCACATTGTTTGTGGAAGAATCAGATACTATCTGTCTTTCTGGTCAGGAATTAGGCGGCGCGATTACCTCTTTTTACAACAACTGCGAAGACGGGACTTTCGTCCAATATCAGATACTCAACGACTCCTGCATCGCCATCACCGGCGACTCGATTGGAAACGAATTGGCCTGTTTGGTGATATGTGATGACTACTCGATTTGCGACACGACTTATGTCAATATCAATGTAATCCCTGATCCGCTTTCGCGAAAAATCATTTTTGACACCATCAGCATTGGACAAATCGAAACGCTTTGTTGCGATACTCCTCAAGTGCGTTTGGTGAATCCAATTGCGACCATTAGAAATATTTGTCCTGATTCCTCAGGCACAAATGTGGAGTTCGTTTTAGACTCAACTACCAATTGCGTCACCTACACCGGCCTCGAAGTCGGAACCGATATTGCCTGTATCGAATACTGCGATAACCTCGGCAACTGCGACACGGTTTTAGTAAACGTAACCGTCGATCCAGCTTTCGTAATTCGAGATACCATTTTGCTCAATATCGATACCGTGACCTACTGTTTCCAATTGGATACTTTGCCTCCAATTGATACCATCTATAATGATTGTCCCTCTTTGAGTGGCAGCCAAGTCAACTTTACCATTGATGAAGATCAAATTTGCATTGCCTATTATGGAATGCAAATCGGGATGGATACCGCATGCATTGTTTTAGTAACAGATGACGGTACGCCGATTAGATACAACTTTATCGTCACGGTCGTCACTCCGATGCCTGAGACGATTTGCGATACCATATTTTTGAATGAGGAAGTCGTATTTACTGTTGACACCTCAGAGATACGAAGCAGTTTAGCATTCATTGATAATATTTGCCCAGGAGAAAACCAGGGCAATGTTGATTTCTTCATCGATCCATTTAATAGCCAAGTAATTTATGAGGGTATTTCCGTTGGTCGAGATTCTGCTTGTATTGTTGCGTGTGGGGATAATGGCGCTTGTGACACCACCTATTTCTGTCTCGAAGTCATCGATTTCCTTGATCGCCCTACGGCGAATGGCGATTGCGACACCACTCAAAAAAATATACCTTTAGTGATTAGAGTTGGAGAAAACGACACCCTCTTTGGGCGTATTCAGCTGCCAACCATCGTACAACCACCAAGTGGAGGCCAAGCAATTGTCAATCAAGATGGAACCATCACCTACGTCCAAACAGAAAACTTCTGCGACGGATCAGATGAATTCATTTATGAGGTCTGTAACGAAAATGGGTGTGATACTGCCAGAGTCAAAGTATATGTAGAATGTATTGGCATCACAATATTCACCGCCGTTTCTCCCAATCGAGATGGCATCAACGACACCTTCTACATCGGTGGGTTAGATGATAAACCAGACAATAACCTCCGTATTTATAATCGCTGGGGTAATTTGGTTTACGAAAAAGACAGTTACGATAACAGCTGGAATGGAATCTTTGAGGGCAATGAACTACCTGATGGAACTTATTACTACATCTTCGAGGTGAATGATAATGGAGAGGATTTGGTGTTTAGAGGGTATTTGGAGATGTATCGTTGATACCGAGTTGTCGGGGTTGCCATAGTTTCCTTTGTTGCCGAGTTGTTACCGTAGTCCGAGCGGAGTCGAGGACGAAATCAAAAGAATCAATTTTACCTTTTAAGTTTCGTCCTCGGCTCTGCTCGGACTCCAGTAAGGAATCTTACAAAAAGTCCACATCCGCATCATAAGGAAAGCGCATGAGGAATTCAATCGCTCTTTCGACCGAAAGGTCATCAAAAATAACTTTATAAATAGTTTTGGAAATGGGTACCATCAACCCGTTTCCATCTGCCAAAAGGATGGCAATACGCAAAGTGCGGAGTCCCTCTGCCAATTCGGGCATAGAAGTTTGGATAGATTCCAGAGACTCGCCTTTCCCGATTCGGTACCCTAAAGTGAAGTTTCTACTTTTTTGGCTGGTAGCAGTGGCGATGAGGTCACCAATTCCTGCCGTTCCCAAAAATGCCTCACTGGTCGATCCTAATGCTTTACCAAAATGAATCATCTCCACCAATCCACGCGTGATTAACATCGCCTGAATATTTTTCCCTAAACCTGCTCCTGTCAAAATCCCGGAGCCAATAGCAATGATGTTTTTCAACGCGCCTGCCAGCTCAGCACCCATCAAATCGCTACTTCCGAAAACTCTAAAAGTCTTTCCGTTTAAGACCTTTTTGCCAATTTCGATTACTTCCTCAAAGTTACTTGCGATAACGGTTGCGGTAGGTTGCCCTTCCATGATTTCAGAGGCGAGATTGGGTCCCGAAAGACACCCGACGCGGAGCACTACCGTCTCTTGTTTTACCACCTCGCTCATGCTATAGACTTGTTTGCGCAGCAAGCCTTTTCCTTCATAGGTATCCAAATCTAAATCACCTAAATCCAATCCCTTGGTGGCATGAACTATCAAATGATAAGGTCTCAAAGACGGAGCTGCTTGTCTCATCAAGTCCCGAAAACTATCAGAAGGAACCACTGGAAAAAGAAGCGTGCATTCATTAATTACCGCCTCTAAGTTGGAAGTGACTTCAATCTTCTCAGAAATCGCAACCCCTAAATGCTGATGACTTTTATTGATTTTTTGAGCTAATTGCTCATTGCGACAATACAGCAACACCTCGGTATTCATCGCCAAAAGGTTGGCAATCGCCACTCCAAAACTCCCTGCTCCTAAAACTCCAACCCTTTTTTCTGTTGACATAGATGATTTTTTTTTGAAGGGCGAAAATAGTAATTAATTTTGTTGCCTAGTTCTCAAGTTGCCGTAGTTACCACTGTTACTATGTGCTTATGGCAAACTTTGAAAAATAAGAAAAAAACAAAGAGGGGCTTAAACAGTTTTTGTTTAAACTTCGTTTCTCTTAAAAAAACTATGGCAACCAGGCAACTATGGTAACCTGGTAACAAAGGCAACTCGGCAACCATGGCAACTCGGCAACAATGGCAACAACAATAAAATTTTCACTCCTACTTTTCTGCTGCATCTCCCTCTCTCCATTTCGGGAAATAACCCAACCCGCTCAGCCAACTGAAGGATGTGGAGGAACGACTTATGCCTATGAAGAGGTCAAGATTTCCAACTTTGCAAAAAAGGCAGGTGGATTTTTCATTTTTGAACCTCAGACGCCATTGCTCGACAACTTGTCCAGAGATTCTATTGGGAGGGCGCCAGTAATCATTTTCTTGCATGGATATAGCGCCTACAATCCGATGGTCTATGGCAACTGGATCAACCACCTCGTGCGTAAGGGCAATATTGTCATCTTTCCGAGGTATCAAAAAAATGTATTCGCCCCTCGCCCTAAAAAATTCATTCAGAATGTAATAAATTCAATCAAAGGTGGATGGGAGGAATTACAAAAAGAGGGTCATGTCCCCATTGAAACCACAGCGCCAGTGAGCTATATCGGACATTCATTCGGAGGAGCTATCATTGCCAATATGTCCACAAAGTGGGATTCAATAGGCATTCCCAAACCTGAGGCAGCCATGTTGGTCTCACCGGGCACAGGTCCTTTTGATAAGTTTATTTTAGATGATTACTCTTCAATTCCATCCGATACCAAAATGCTAATTACGGTTTCAGAAAACGATGAAGTGGTTGGTTCCAGAATGGGCAAAAAGATTTTTAATACCGCTACGAATACGCTTTCGCGAAATTTGCTGATACAACACGCTGATGATTATGGCTCTCAAAAAATATCAGCACACCACCGCGAGGTCTATGCTCAAAACAAACAATTCGACAGCGGAAAGCATGGCTACTCCTATAGACGAGCATTGAGAAGTCGCACTGATGTAGTGGACTATAATGGCTATTGGAAGCTGTTTGATGCACTTCAAAATTGCACCTTGTCAGAGTCAGATTGCGATGTTGCCTTCGGAAACACCGACGCGCAGCGCTCACTTGGCAAATGGTCAGATGGCACTCCTATCAAACCACTGACAGTCATCCTTCCTTCCAAAAATTAAATGCGACAGACACAATTGGATTAGAAATCTATTTTTATATTTGCATTATCATAATATAAAACATATCTCTATGAACCTCCTCAGATTTACACTTCTTTCTTTTTCTATTTGTTTGGTTGCTTCCTTATCCAATGCTCAGGATACTTTCTCAATCGTTGCTGTCGATGAAGCGACCGGAGAAGTTGGAGGCGCCGGAGCCACCTGTTTGGACATCGACCGAGAAGGCGCTACTGCCTTGATCATCAATGACTTACTGCCGGGAAGAGGTGCCATCCATACGCAAGCAGCCTGGAATGCCACTAACCAAAACACTGCCCGTGCCAGAATGCAAAATGGCGCTTCGCCTGATGAGATTTTGGACTTCCTCCAAAATTTCGATATTCAAAACAACTCAAGAGTTCGGCAGTATGGAATCGCTGATTTTGATTCAGATGGTAAAGCAAGAGCAGCTGCTTTTACGGGTTCAAACTGCTTTGATGAGAAAAGCCACATCGTTGGTGATTACTATGCCATTCAGGGAAATATCTTAATCGAAAACAATGTCTTGGATAGTATGGAAGCTCGATTTTTGAACGCACAAGGATCATTGGCCGAAAGGCTGATGGCTGCGTTGCAAGGAGCGAATCGACCAGGGGCAGATAGTCGTTGTTTGAGCGAGGGTGTTTCTTCGCGTTCAGCATTTATTAGGGTGGCGAAGCGAGACGATGCTCCTGATAATTTTCACTTAGACCTGCACGTCCCCGTGACGCCTGTCGGCGAAGAACCGATTGATGCTTTGCAAACTCTATTTGACCAATGGCAGGCAACTGTCTCTACAAATAACCCAACTCCCCATATTCCAGAAATCAAACTTTTTCCCAATCCAAACTCAGGTGAACTTTCTGTAGAAATGAAATTTTTCAGATCACTTCGAGGGGTAGAAATTCGTATCGCGAATCTGACCGGCAAAGATTTGGTAAGCAGAATGGCACACGGACGAGTCGAATATTTCAATACCTCCGCTTTCGCGAAAGGTGTTTATTTCGTAAAAATTATCGACCAAAGAGGGAAGTTAGTGATTGCTAAAAAGTTGATTGTGGAGTAGGAATTGCAAGGTTGGAGAGTGAGTTGTAAAAAAAATAGTCGAAGTTTAATTGATAAACTTCGACTATTCTATTTTATGAAAAAATTATTCCTTCTTATCCTTTTTTGATTTTGTTTTGTCCTTGCCTGCATTAAATGATGATTCAAAATCACCTTTTATCCACCTCATTTTTCCAACATAGTTTACTTCGGAATCTAAGATATAGTTACCTGAATAGGTATCTAAAATAATAAAACCTCTTTCTCCGCTCACAGCTTGATATCTTGGATAATCATTATTGCTTGAAGGTTTGAAACCTATGGTCAAAAAGGCAATCATAAAAAGTAAAGCACCAATAATCGCGGATTTGAAATCAATTTGAATTTTCATATTAATAATTTTAGTGAATAACTAAACTTGTTTAGAATTAAAGGATGCATTTCCAAACTTCGCTTTTTAGCCTTTCGGCAAATGAATTTATTTCGCGAAAGCGAAATGAGCAAGAAACTGCGCGAAACAATCGAGCAATCAATCTAATCCCTCCAAAGAAAAGGAAAAAGAACCATACCCATCCCGACGAGCAGCATATCGATGGCAATCAAGATGTACAAGTCGTCCTGCACGCCCGTATCTTGAATCAATAGAAGGGCGTCGGCAGTAACCTTGACTAAGGTCAAAATGATTGGCAAAATCAGCGGAAAGCTCAAAATCGCCATTAGGGTCGCATTGTTATTTGCTTTTGCCGCTAAGGCGGAGATGAAGGTAAAGGTGATTGAAAAACCCATGCTCCCAAGTAGGATTGCGATGAGGAACAGATCCAATTTACGCACCGGGTTTCCAGCCAAAACACTAAAGGAGCCAAATGCCAAAAGCCCAATCACCACCAAGAGCAGCGTGTTGTAAATCATTTTGGAAAACAGAACGGCATTGGGCGAAACGAGTTGGTAATAGTACAACTGCCGATTGCCGTTTTCTTGCTGAAAACTTTTGGTAATGGCATTGACAGCTGCGAAAAGCATGACCATCCAAAAGAGCGTGTTCCATGCTCTGGCTTCCACCTGAACGAAGGCGGAGTAGATGATAAAAACAGTCGAAAAGACATACAAAAGAATGCCACTTACGGCATAGCGTTGCCGCCACTCCAATAGAAATTCCTTTTTTAATAAAAACCAGATTTGTTCAAATAGGCTCATTTTATGTCTTTTTCGGCATTCCGCGAAAGCGGCTGCGAAATTATGGATTTCTTAATTGGTCTGTAATGCTTGCATAGACTTTTTTTTAAGTCTATTTTCGCGGAGAGAAGCATTTCAATTTTATAAAATTGCTTCTGAGAAAACATAATTTGAATGAGGTCTTTTGTTTTTGGAATTATCATTTTGCTTTTTTCAGCAGATGGATTTGCCGCAGAGGGTCATGAATATTATAGAGCCTATGCCCAAAAAGGAGATGGAGTGTACTCCTTGCTCCGACGCTATCAGCTTGATAAGTTCGCCTGCAATCACTCTGAGTTCTATCGCATCAACCAATTGAAAAAAAATACGGCACTCAAAGCTGAGAGGGCGTACTACATCCCACTTTTAATCTATCAATATAACGGAAAAAGTATTCGCTCAACCATCGGTGTCGATGATTGGGAGAAAGCAATTCGTATCCAAGAGTTGAATCGGCATTTGGTGGATCAGGGGCTTTTTGCGACTTATTATGAGAAAGGTAAAAAGTTGCTGGTGCCCTATCATGAGTTGCATTGTGGCGATCAGGTGAAAATTATTAAGGAAGTCGTCAGTCAACCTATACTGGAGCAGAAGGAGATAGAAATTAAAAAGGTTGATGAACCAATTCAAAACACCTCGAAAGTTAGAGGAAGAAACTATCCGATTTTCGGAAAACGATATGCCTATACCCCAAAGGTCAGCAATAAGTTGGCGGGCAAAGTCTTCTATGTGGTAAGCGGACATGGAGGACCAGATCCGGGAGCGGTAGGCAAGCGAAGCAAAAAAGAACTTTGTGAGGATGAGTATGCTTATGATGTGGCTTTGCGGGTGACTCGAAATCTGATTTCACATGGCGCGACTGCCTACATGATCGTGCGAGATGAAAACGATGGAATTCGAGACGGGGAGTTTTTGAAATGCGACACAGACGAAATCGTTTGGGGAGGTGCTAAAATTTTAGCAAGCCAAAAACCGAGACTTTTTCAGCGCTCCAACAAAATCAACGAACTCTACGAAAAGCATAAAAAACAAGGAGTCACGGAGCAAAAAAATATCGTCATCCACGTGGACTCACGCGGAATACGCGAGCGAGCTGATGTGTTTTTCTATTATTTTCCAGAGAGTAATGATGGAAAGAAATTGGCGAAGAAAGTCCACGGTACTTTAAAGAAAAAGTATCGGCGTCATCGCCGCTCGCGTGGCTATAACGGGACGGTTACGGCTCGTGATTTGCACATGCTTCGCGAATGCAAACCAACCTCGGTTTACATCGAGTTGGGCAATATCAAAAACCCAAATGACCAAAAACGAATCGTCGTAAAATCAAATCGCCAGACGTTGGCGAATTGGTTATTTGAGGGGATTATTGCGAATTAGGCTCGGCATTTTCCGAAAGGAGATTTTTGATGTCCTCCATGAAACGCGTAACTGCCTCAGCGTCAGTTCCATCGCAAAACGAGCGCACGTGTCGGTTTTTATCCACTAAAATCAAGCGACCACTATGGTCGAATCCACCGGGCGCATCTTCGTCCTCAATCGCAACACTAAAGTAATCGTCGGCGATGTCATAGAGCGACCATTTTTCGCCAGTGACGAGGTGCCAGCGGTCGGCTTCGATTCCTAAATTATCACTGTAGTTTTTCAGCGCACCCACAGAGTCACGTTTGGGATCGATGGTGTGAGAAAGGATTTTCAGGTTTGGCTCATCAGCAAATTTTTCATAAACCGTGAGCATATTTTTCTTCACTTTTGGGCAGATGGTCGGGCATGATATAAAGAAGAAATCAACCACATACACCTTATCGGCAAATGTCGCATTCGTCACCTCCTCCCCTTCTTGATTGATAAAAGAAAAATCTGGAATCGTATGAAAAACCGTATCACCATCCACCACATCTCGGTTGCCCAAAATCGGCAGCGGGCCTTTTTTTATTTCGAGTCGCTTGGTGCCAGAATCCACACATGAAAAAAAGAGGAAAAGAGAAAGAAAAGGGAAGAAAAGTTTCATAATTATTTTTTCAGAAAAACAGTAGCAGTTACAAATTGTTTATCGGTTTCGCCCCTTTCGGGGAATGCGCATAAATCTATTGAGTCAAATTCCAAACCCACTCCCCATCTGAGTTAAAATAGCCAATTTTATCGCCCTGCTCCACTCTAAACAAACCTTCGCCTGCGTAGGTAATGTATTCGTATTCGGGCTGAACGATGGACTTCCCATTAGTATCCGTTAATCCATTGAAACCTTTGATACGCACCTTGGCGTAGCCTTCTTCAAACTGGCTGATTTTATCATATTTGGGTGGCGTGATTTCGATTCCTTTTTGATTGATAATGCCCCATTTGCCATCCATCTGCACGACGGCGATTCCATGCTGAAACTTGCCAGCTTTTTGATAATAACCATCGTATAGTTTCGCCTTCTCGGTGATGTAGTAGAAGCGATAGCTTGAGTCTCTCACCAAGCCCAATCCTTCACTAAAAGTGAGGAGTCGATTGATTTTTGGCTCGACAATTAGCTTGCCTTCCTTATTGAGCAAACCTGCTTTTTTGAGTCCTAAATACACCACGCCAATTCCTTCATTGTAATCGAGACATCTTGAATATTCAGGTTTGACAAACCATTTGCCTTTTTTGTTGAGATAGCCGCATCTTCCATTTTGTTGCACTGCCACCACCCCTTCCGAAAAATCCGAAACCTTAGAGTATTCGGCGTCTATCACCAATTGGCCTTGGATGTTGATGAAGCCAAATTTGCCTTTATATTTTACAGCAGCAAAGCCTTCTTTAAAATTCCTGATTTCTTTGAAATCTTGAGAAGTCACCATCGTTCCTTTGAGATTGATGATGCCATAGCGAATCTTATCTGAGCCATAGCGCACCTTCGCTAATCCATATTGGTTGAACTCGCCGATTTCTGAATATTTGGGTTTGAGAATGGTTTCTCCTTTAGTATTGATGAGTCCATACTTGCCATCCTTAATGACTCGCGCAACTTTGAATCTAAAATCAAATGCTTTCTGATAATCACCTTGAAAAACCATCTGCCCCGTCGTATCTATATATCCAAAACCCGATTTGTCTTTTACCCAAGCCAATCCGTTGTTAAAATTACCAGCACGAGTGTATTGAGGTTTGACTACAACCTCTCCTTGCGCGTCTGCAAATCCCCAATTGTTTTTCATTTTTACGGAAACCAATCCCTCGCTGTAATTATGCACTTCTTGAAATCTGCAAGGAATCACCTCGGTGCCCAACCCATTCACGAAGCCCCAGAAGTTGTTCCTTTTGACTGCGAGTTTGCCCTCTGAAAAAGAGCCAATGTCATCGAAAACAGCTCCAATTTGAATTTGACCAAGGGTGTCTATTAAGCCATATTTGGACTCCTTTTTATAGACTCGGATGACTTTGTTGCCGGTTTTGTCCAAAAAGCCAATTTCATCAAATTCAAAAGGAATCAGTTGTCTGCCAAAAAAATTGACGGCACCCCACTTATTTTCTTTAAGAACGATGCAGACATCATTGACAAAATCTTTTGCGAAGTCGTATTGAGGTGTGATCTGCACTTTGCCCAAGGTATCGACGTAGCCCCACTCACAACCCTCGCAAGTGAGATAAGCTTCTTGCTCAAATTTTTGATCATGAGCCGTGAAGTCCAACATCTTGGAAGGTGTCAAAATACCGTCGAGGTAATTTTTGAAGTTGCCTAAATTGGTTGGTCGTTCTTTCAATTCGCCAGAAAGTTTTCCTTTTGCTCCGATGCGTGCCATACCGTTTGAAAAGGCACCGATGTAGGTGTAGCCCTTGACCATCAATGTGCCAGAGCGGAGCATTAAGCCATGTTTTCCATTTTCCAAAATACAATGTGCAAGCGGATTGCCGCCCTTAAACTCCCGCACCGCAATGTGGTAATAGGACACATCGGTGATGATATTTCCATCAATATTATCTACCAGACCGAAGACCATTTCGAATCGGTAGTTGGTTTGATCAAAGGTGAATTTGTTAGGCTTTTTTACACCGACTAAAGTCAAATGCAAATCTCTATGGACTCGTACATAATCAAAAACCGGGTCGATTTTGTTCTCTCCGGTTTGAATGTCTCGCAGTCCCCATTTGTCTGTGATGGGTTCATAAAACCACTCAAAATAGTCTAAAACCATTGGTGCATAATTATCCGAAGCGGTTTCTATAACTTCCTTTTTAGGCTTGCCGATAGTGATAGTGAAATGTTCGCCTAAGTTGTTTTTATCCATCAGATTGCCATTCAAATCAAATTCGAATACGGACAAAACGCTTCCCAAGTAGGCTTTGGCTTCGCGTTTTTCAATTTCGACTTTTGAAAAATTTGTGGGCACCACCAGCACTCCTTTCAGATTACAGACGCCAAATTTTCCACCTTTTCTGACCAGACATAATTTATGCTTCGGAGGTGCGATATACTCAAATTCGAAAGGAAGAATTTCTTTTCCGTTTTTATCGACGATACCCCAGTTTTTACCGCGCCTTACCCTAAAGCGGTTTTTGCCGTAAGGCTGAATTTCGTTGAATTCCGGTTCTAATTGCCAATTGCCATTGGTATCCATCAAGCCGATGAGTTGTCCTTTTTTGACGCTGACAAAATCTTTAGAAAAAGGAAAATAAGCGCCGTACGGAATTTCTGTAATCACCTTTTTTGTGGCGACTGAGTAGAGCAACAAATTATCACCCAAAACCAATTTGATAAAATAGGGAGAAATGGGATCAAACACCTGATAGGCATTATCGAGCAGGTTTGAACCCGAACCATCCACGGCACCCCAGTTGTTATCTTTTTTATGAAAAAATAAATCTTTACTTACGATTTTTATTTCTTCGGCTTGAGGTGGTAAAATTTGATCGCCTCTTGAGTTGAGCAGTCCTTTTTTGCCCCCATTTTCCGTAAGGAAAAAATGATCCTCAAAAGTGGAGATTCGTCGAAAGGCGGGTTTATGAATTATGTTTCCTTTGTCGTCCACCAATCCCCAGAGTTTATCTAATCGAAATCTAAGAAATTGCTCATTTAGCACCTCGACTTCGTCATAGCCCGTAGGCAAAATCAATTTGCCAGAAATGTGGATGACCTTCCAAGTTCCTTTTTCTCTGACAGAAATCATTTCGTTAGTGAGCACCTTTACGTCTTCAAATTTTGGCGGCACGATTTCTTTCGGACTTTCGTCAAATACCCCAACGAGACCGTTTTTCTGCATGACGGCAAGTCCATTTGAAAACTCTCCAATGGCGTCATAATCGGTTTCTGTTACTAACTTTCCATCGGAATTGATTAGTCCCCACTTTTTGTTGATTTTCACTGGAAAGAGTTGTTGGGCCGCTGATTTGCCGTAAAGGCAAATAAAAAGAACCGCCAACAATGAGAATTTTCGCAACTCCATTTCTAATGAAAAAAAATCAGTATTAATTGAATTATTGTGCTTCCTAAGTGAGGTGTTTAAGCAATCAAAGCAGGTGCTATTGGGTCATTTTTTGTTTTGAACATCAATGACATATATAGGATTGGCAAATATATAAAGTCAAACCGATCTAATCAATTTAAATTAGATAAATAGATAGACGAAATTACCAATCTATAAATTAATTCGGTGGGTTATTTTAACGTATTTTACTGAGTACTGGACAAAACATAGGTTTACTAAACTTCGCTCCCGATTAAAATACGGGACAAGTTTTCGTATTTTATTCTTCTAAGTAATGTTCGCTTACCGTCTCCCATTTTTGATCTTCATGTTTCATCAAAGCTATCAAGTCAGTTTTGAATGCTCTTTCGTACTTGGTGCTGCCAAAATGCGACCATGCACGCATAAAGAAACTTTTTTTCAAATCCTTGAAGGCGATTGAGATGTGTGGGACGAATTTATGAGGACTTTTGTATTCCATCTCATAGTCCGAAAACATGTGCCCAAGAGCACTTCGATGTAGTTTTTTCAAAGAGTCGCTTTCCAACACTTTGATATGAATCACGTTGGTTTTATTGAACACATCGAAGTTATCCAATTGCATATAGAATGAAGGATTCTCATCAGCAATCTTATCGACAGTGTTGATTAACTTGCTTTCGTACTTTTCGTGAAACTTGAAAGGAGGGAAAACAGTAATGTGGGGAGGAGCTTTTAGCGCATGGTTGCTTTCGAATGCTTGAGCGGCATAATTCCTAAAAATGTTAATTTCTTTCTGGATTTCTGCAGGTGGTAATAGGGCAATAAAATAGATAGCTTCTCTCATAATGGAAAAAAAGTTGTTTAAAGTTATATGCATACTTAGACTTAATTTCCT
>CALCJP010000102.1 GCA_937967625.1 uncultured Saprospiraceae bacterium | reverse complement strand
GGCACTGGAGTTGGATTTGACATTGGGGCAGTTTTTACCAATGAAAGTGACGGTGACAAAAAATACGACTACAAACTGGGCTTCTCCTTGATGAATATTGGTTCCATCAAATTTGACCAAGACGCTCAAATGCATACGCTTTCCAACGATGATTTTCGAAAATTGGCGTGGGAAAACTACAAAGGATTGCAAGGCGTCGATGGACTTGATGAGGGCATCAAATTGCTCAGCGAGGAGCTTTTGGATGATAGAGAAAGCTCCCTTTCGGGAAATGAATTCACCATGAATCTCCCTACCACCCTCAACCTGTCAGCCGATGTCAGTTTTCATAAATGGGTTTATTTGAACGCTGCTTATGTGCAGCCGCTTCGGTTGGGTTCGATTCAGCCGGGTGTGAGTTCACATTTTTCTATCACACCTCGATTTGAGCATAGATGGTGGGGAGCGTACCTGCCTTTGGTCGTCAATAATTGGGATCAATTGAATGTCGGCATGGCAGCCCGAATCGGTTATCTGACCATTGGCACTGAAAACTTTGGAAGCATCTTCAACGAAAACTCTAATTTCAGAGGCACTGAATTTTTCATGGCTTTGAAATTTAATCCGTTTACTATAAAAGGTTTGAATTTTGGTGGAGGCGGAAAGAGACGCAAGGGGCGCTCGGTCAAAGGGGTGAAGTGTTATAACTTTTAGGTCTGATGTAGCGTAGGCTTTCAGCCTGCGAGGAACATTTTACGAAAGTAATATGATTCAGGTCAAATTTTACCTCTTTTTAGGCGCAGCGCGCCGATCCCCTTGGTAGCTTCATTTTGAACATTTGGGATTTAGGTGCGTAGCACCGGTGCACCCTAAATAATTTTTAAGGGCACCGGTGCTACGCACCTTTTTTGGTGGGCACTCTTGGTTCTCTACCAAGAGTGCCGCCGCTATGCGGCTTATTTTCCAAGAATTCGGAATGACTGATTTTTCTAAGTACAGGACAAAAGTGAAATGAGAGGTTTACTAAACTTAATTTTTAAAAAACTCGCGAATAGAATTATTGAAATCAGTGCATTTAGCGAAAGCGAAGTTTAGTAAACCTATGTTTTGTCCTGTACTCAGCTGATTTTTTTAAAACGGAAATAATAAACCCTTTCCCCAATCAGTTTTTTCATCATGAAAAAGACGCCAAAAGGTTAAGCAACGAGGCATTCATTTGCTTTGCTCGTAATTTGGACTATTTGGGTTAATCGAATTCATGATGATCACTACCATCTGGACTTCGAGTAGTGACTCGATTAATCAAAATGACAAACAAAATCAAAATGAAAAAATCGCTTTTAGTATAACCTGATTTTAATTTTTATTGTCATTTTGATTTTGATTGTAAATTTATCGTCTAAATTTGGGCAAAAAGATAAACCAAACAATGGCATACGACGAGTCCATAAAAAACTTTGCAAGTTTGCTTCGAGAAGCATACGAAACCCGCACTCCTATCGCTCCACTCCGAGATCAAATCGGAATTGATGATCTGGAGTTAGCCTATAAAATTCAGCACTCCAATACGAAATTTCGAGTAGCCAACGGCGCTCGAATTGTGGGTAAAAAAATCGGTTTGACCTCTGTTGCGGTACAAAAGCAGTTGGGTGTAGATCAACCTGATTATGGCATTTTGTTTCATGACATGGAGGTGTTGAACGGAGATACGGTAGCCACAAGCGAACTCATGCAGCCTAAAGCAGAAGCTGAAATTGCATTCATTTTGAGAAGAGACTTGGTAGATGAAAAAATCACTGCGGCGGACGTGATTCGAGCAATTGATTACGCCGTGCCTTGTATCGAAATAGCAGGAAGTCGGATTGCAGATTGGAATATCAAAATTACCGACACGATTGCAGATAATGCTTCCGGTAGCCGATTTATTTTAGGGCATTCGCCAAAAAAACTTGACGCTTTTGATGTGGTCAACTGCCAGATGGAAATGCGGCTCAATGGCGAAGTGGTTTCTACCGGAAATGGCGCGAATTGTCTTGGCTCACCGATTAATTCAACCCTTTGGCTCGCAAAAACAATGGCGAAAATTGGAACGCCGCTCATGGCAGGAGAGATTATCCTTTCTGGCGCTTTGGGTCCAATGGCTAATGTCAAAGCAGGTGATAGAGTTGAAGCCTCTTTTAGTGGTTTGGGAAGTGTGAGTGTCGGGTTTAGCTAAATTGGATTCCTATCCATTAAAAGCACTTCCTTTCTTAACTTGACTTTCGTCAAATACTCGAATCGCAACGACCTCGCATTCGGCAGTTTTTATTCCTTGTGAATACACCTCGCAGGTCAGCGTGGTGACTTTTCCTTTTACTTTTTTGATTTTAGCGCGCAGCTCCACTTCGTGATTATTGGAAGTGGGTTTTAGGTATTTTATGGTCATGGTGCCAGTGGCGTAGCGATATTCAGGGAAAGAGCCGAGTTCGCGTTCTTCTTCGCGGTAGGCATTGGCGGCGGCGGTACCCATGCAGTGGCAATCTACGAGCGTGGCTATAATGCCTCCATTTAGGACACCTTTCCAGCCATTGTGCTTCTCTTCTGGCATGAAGCGGCAGGTGCTCATGTCACCTTCCCAAAAGCTCTTGATTTGGAGTCCTTGATGGTTTTCATTGCCGCACCCAAAGCAGACATTGCCGGGCATGTAGTCTTGGAAGTATTTTGGTTTTACTCTCATTTTTTTTGATGTTTTGGTTGAATGGTTTGGGAACGAAAACCGGTTAACTATATAACCATTTAACCATACAACCATGAAATTTCCCGAAAGGGGAAAAGTTCAAATGGTTTAATGCTATTGAAAGTGAATTTTAAAATATTACTCCCCATGACCAGCTGGCTACTTTCCAGACCAGCCACAAGAGCAGCACAAACATAGCTAAAAGTAGCACGACGACAAGTATGATTACGGGCAGGGCGCTTCCGGTGTGTTTGCCTTCATCGTAGTGTTCACGGAGCAAGTCGAAGTTGCGGCGGTTGGCTTTGTAGTGGAGGTCAAACAAATCACCGATAATCGGAATAGACCCAATGACGGTATCTATGAGGATGTTCCAAAGCATTTTGATGATGACCATGCCACTGGCGCCATTTTTCGCCATCATGACTACCAAGCCCCCGGAGAGTCCGAAACTCATCAGGTCACCTGCATAGGGCACTAAGCCGATTAGAAAATCGGCGCCAAAACGAATATCGGTGCCGGGGATTCGAAATTTGCTATCCAGCAAGTCAGCGATGACATCCAGTGATTTTAATTTAGATGGAACAGGGGGGAGTTGAGTAGGCATAAGTTCTTTTGGGGCAAAAGTAAAACTCACATTCAGAAATAAAAAAAGCAAGGTGAATATTGAGGAAACTCACCTTGCAGCTAAAAAAGGCTTGAGGTAAACAAAAATTTACCGTCGTGGGGGGTGGTGATTTTAGCACAAAATCAATTTGTGAAAATCGATTGGGGGATACTAAAATCGGTTTAAGAGAATTAAATCTTCCGAAAAAGATCTAAGGGGGATTAACATCTCTATTTTGTACTAATTGTGTTTTGATGAACTCTAATTCTTTATGCGAAATAAATACTGAGCCGTTCAGAACACTCGGGAGGTGGTTATAATTTGTTAGTAGCGAATCGTTTATATGATAACTTTATCGCTGTTAAACTAACAGTTACAAAATACATGCTAAAAAAAATAATTCGATGAAATTTAGGTGTAGAATGGTAGGGAAAGAGAGGATGAAAGGTAGATATTAAAGAAAAGTTTAAATTGAAGTAAATTGATATACACCTACTTGTAGGACTATTGTCCTAACAATTACTTTTACAAAAAAAAATTAAAAATTTTCTTCTTCGTGCTTTTTGATGTATTCAGAAATCAACTGCCCGAGGATGTCTTTTAGGTAGGAGCGCTCGGAGCGAGCGATTTCTTTTAGTTTTTCCAAATTGGTTTTCTTTACCCTTATGGTGAGTCGTTTAGTTTGGTCAGGATGGTTCATCTGATCCGCGTAACTAATATCTACTGTATTTCTAATTAGCGCATCAAGGCCAGATATTGCGATAGGGCGACGTTTTCTGATTGGTCGCTCTTCATTTTGATGCCTTGGTTCTTCTATCTGCTCTCTTTTTTGAGGTGCTTCTTTTTCAAACGATTCCGAGAGGGCTTCTGCCAAAAGGGAATCTAAGTCAGAAGTGAAGTTTTTATTATTCTTTCTGGTGGCTTTGAAGCGAGTTACTTTTTGAGGAACATGTTCGTTTGCTTCCTCTACCATCGAAACGGTGTCCTGCTCTGCTTCTAATGCGCTTGATTCAGAAAATAAACTTTCCAGACCTGCCTTTAATTTTTTCTTGTTCAATTTTCTCAGTATGTGTTTCTAAAAAAAAATAGGATTTGAGATTAGCCGACCGGAACGCCCTGTTCCGTTCTTACTAAAATTTCTTTAGCCAATGCTAAATAATCTTTCGCACCGGGACTACTCTTGTTGTATTCAAAAATGTCTTGGCGAGAGGCAGGCGCTTCTGCAAGGGCCACGTTGTCTCTGATAAGAGTCTCGAATACTTTTTTGCCAAAGTATTTGCGAATCGTTTCTACCACGTCCCGATTCAAAATCTTTCTATTGTCATACATGGTAGCCACCACGCCTCCAATTTCTAATTGCTTATTTAGTCTTAAGCGTACCTTATCCACCACCTGTTTGATTTTTGCCAAACCTTGCAATGCTAAAAACTCGGTCTGCAAAGGAATGATTACGTAGCGGCTACTGGTTAGCGCATTTAGCGTAAGCAAACCAAGAGAAGGCGGGCAATCAATAATCACGTAGTCATATTTATCATCTATTCCTTCCAACAATTCTCTCAATATATACTCCCTCCCTGCTTCATTGATCAATTCCATCTCTGCTCCTGAAAGGTCTAAGTTGGAAGTAATGATATCTAATCCATCCTTGGCCGTGTAGGGCACCAATTCGGTTTCACCTCTGAGGGCTTCATAGATAGAATACTTTTGTCTTGAAATGCCTAATGATAAGGTGAGATTTGCTTGTGGGTCAAGATCAATCAGAAGGACTCTTTTTCCAAGTTCGACCATTGCAGCTCCAATGTTAATTGCGCTTGTGGTTTTACCTACGCCCCCTTTATGATTCAACAACGAAATAACAGTTGCCATAAGTTATGTTTTCTCAGATAGTATTTTAAAATATATTTATTTCAATGCCCAAAAATAGAATTTTCGGCGAAAGAATGCCTGATTTCAGCACATTTTATTTCCATTCATCATTTAAAAAAGATTCCGGGCTTTGACCGTAGCGCTCGAACTTGTCTTGTGAGTAGCCAAATTTGGCATGAGGCACGTGTCTTTTCATCCAGTGGATAAGCAGTTTTTGGTCTTTTGGTTTGATTCGAAAAGAAAGCTCTTGACCATCATTTAGCTTCATGATGATATGGCAGCGTTTGAATAGTTCAATACCAAACGGCATGACTTGGGTGATGAAAGGATAAACCCAAACTATTTTTCTTGGTGATTTGAGCAAAGCCTCAAGCACTGGCGAATGTTTTATTTTTCGCAACTGATTCCATTGAAGAAGAAGGTAACAAGAAACTCCCACGAAAAGCAAGCCGAATGCAGCAATCATGGGGTGAGAGATAAGCGTTCTGCCAATCATAAATAATCCTATTGCCAACACGCTGACTCCCAAATTGAGTAACTGCCGAGCTTCGCCCTCAATGGACTGCTCCACGATTTTTCTTGCTGGATGTCTGGTTAGATTTCGCAATTCGGATGAGTTTTTTTATCCCTGATTCGGTGAGCGGGGCAATGGCAGTCCACCGTGTACTTTTGACCGAGTTTCGGCAAAAGTGTAATGCAATTTTCAAATAAAGGTTTGAATTTGTCAAGAGAGAATTTGATTGACTTTCGTCAAATGTGAATATTTGACGAAAGTCATCTTACCAAATCTAATTTTCTAATATATTCTTAATAGTCGCCTCAAATCAAGCTCAAACTGCAAAACCTTATTATATTTGCCGAAAATTTCAAGATCTTCCCTTTATATTACTGAAACACCTAATATAGCTTTGACAAACAAATGATTACACATCTTAAAAACATCAATAGATGAATATTCAGGTCACCTCAAAATTACAAGACCAACCACAAGTACTCCTCCTTCCTTTTTTTGAAGAAGCAGTTGATTTTTCCCTCATCAGCACTCGATCTGGGATGAAAGTAAAACTTGATTTTGATGGAAAATCGAATGAACTCCTCACCCTCTATCATCCTGAAAGTGGCAAAAAAATATATTTGATTGGTCTCGGAAAAGAGGCGAAACTCAACCAAACGAGTACCATTTTCCGAAAGGTGATATCGAACCAATATGAGAAGTTGGGCACAAAGGTGGTTGTGGACATGGATCACCTACCACTTGAGGCAAGCTATCAAGCTGCTCTCGGCATCGGTTTGGCGGTCTATCAAATGGGCGATTGGAAATCCAATCAAAATGGAAAAACGAAACTTGAAAAACTAAAAATTCAAATTCATCAGACAGACGCCAAAGCGAAATCTGTGGTAAAAGAAGCTAACCTAACAGCAGACACGCAGGTCGCCATGATGAAATTGGTCAATAGTCCTGCCAACATCAAAACGCCTGAGTTTATCGCAGATTACGCGAAAAAATCAGGCAAAACAAATGGATTTGCCGTAAAGGCAATGAATAGAAAAGCTATCGAAAAAGAAGGCTTACATGCCCTTATCGCAGTAGGAAAAGGAAGTGTCAACGAACCCGTCTTTCTCCAACTCGAATACAAATCTCCAAAAGTAAAAACCAAGAAACCTAAATTCGGACTCGTCGGAAAAGGCATCACCTTCGATAGTGGGGGAGTGTCGCTCAAACCACCGAGCAACATGCACTATATGAAAAGTGACATGGGCGGAGCGGCTGCTGTCATGGGCGCCATCGAATTAGCTGCCAAACTCAAACTCAACACCCACATCGTCGGCATTATCCCCCTTGCGGAAAATAGCGTGGACTCTCACAGTTATCGCCCAAGTGACGTGATCCAGTCACACTCCGGAAAGACGATTGAAATTATCGACACCGACGCAGAAGGACGCCTCGTCCTGGCAGATGGATTGAGCTTTATTCAGAAAAAATATCAGCCAGAGACGATTCTTGACTTAGCGACTTTGACAGGAAGTGTCGTTCGAACTTTTGGCGATACTGCTGCGGGACTATTTACCCATAATGATACTTTAGCCAACCAACTCACTGAATTCGGTCAGCGCATCCACGAACGCGTCTGGCGCCTCCCGCTTTGGGAAGATTGGGACAAAGACCTTCATTCTGACATTGCTGACATTCGCAATTATAGCGGCAGACCAATTGGTGGCTCTATCAATGGCGCAAAGTTTTTGGAGTTCTTCATCAAAGACCATCCAAAATGGGTGCACCTCGACATTGCT
>CALCJP010000101.1 GCA_937967625.1 uncultured Saprospiraceae bacterium | reverse complement strand
ATATTTTTAAAAGCGCCGCTCACTTCTTTCAAAGTTTTCTGACCTGTTCGCATTTCTTCGCACTGCTTCGCCAAGGTCTCCAATTGCTCGCGATAGGTCGCCCAAGGATTGCTTTGCAGCTTCCATTTATCGATTGCCTTTTCAATTCCGCCCTTCTGATTGGCTATTTTATTTTTCTCTTTCGAGAAATAATCTGCCAAAGAATCCGCCGCCGCTTCGATGGTCACCTTTGATGCCTCGTTCAATGCTTTGGAGTCGCTCGCTGCGACATCTCCTTCCAATCGAAGCATCTCTGCTTTCTGCTGCTCAAACAACACATCGCGCCACAACACCAAAAATGATTTCACCCTTTCGGGAAATAGATAGGTACCAATATAACTGTCCACACTCGGAGCATCTCTTTGAAAATCTTTGAAACATTCGTCACCGGTTTTTTGAGCCGACTTGGCAATATTGGCAGCTTCCGCGACCATCGCATCCAAATGTTCTTCCAATTTTTGAGAACTCCACGCAGACTGAATCGCCTGATTTAAGGTATTCTCAGATATAGTGAGTTCGTTGTTCATTTTAAAGGTTAGTCAAATTCAAGGGCTAATATAGGGAAGTTGTGGAAGGTTTTAATTTATGACTTATTTTTGCACCAGAGGTCATTCACATATTCAACTAATTTAGCATGACAACCACCATCCAACTCCGCTCC
The DNA here is from genome assembly GCA_937967625.1 of uncultured Saprospiraceae bacterium. Taxonomy (GTDB): domain Bacteria; phylum Bacteroidota; class Bacteroidia; order Chitinophagales; family Saprospiraceae; genus JAGQWW01. Next base: position 22,535 of record CALCJP010000101.1, on the reverse strand, counting down.
ATAAAGAAAGAAGACAACCCCGCCATCGCCCAAATCATCCGCACCGTGATGACTGAATTCGAATGTGTTGGAGAAGGCTACTCCATCGAAGATCCTGAAGTAGATACAATGTGTGAAGCATATGACTCTCCTCGCCATAGCTATTTGGTTTTGGAGAAAAAAGGAAAAGTAGTTGGCGGCGGAGGTATCGGCCCCCTCTACGGCGGCGAAGCAAACACCTGCGAACTAAAGAAAATGTACTTCAGCTCAGAAGCACGCGGACAAGGCATGGGCAAAAAATTGGTCACCACATTGCTCGAAAGAGCAAAAAAATTAGGCTATCAAAAATGCTATCTCGAAACCGTCGAGCGAATGGAAAGTGCCAATATCCTTTATCAAAAAATGGGCTTTAAAAAATTAGAGGGGGCAATGGGAGATACGGGGCATTGTAGTTGTGATTCGCATTATGTTAGGGAACTGTAAAATAGCAAAACATGATTCTCAACTCCACAGAAATTATGGTTTTTAATGAAAATGGAATCATGACTCCGAAAGAGTTAGATTCATTTTTCGAGAAGATCAAAAAAATAGTAATTGACAACGATCACTTTTCATTGGACGATGAAAGTTCTGAACATATTTTCAAAACCTTGTTAATGCCAAGTTTTCGATTTACCATCTATAACGAGTACGTGATGAAAATTGAAGGTGAGGTTTACAAAGCAATTTACCTTATTCGTGAAATAGATCGATTCCTGGATAAGAAAAAAGCCATCTATATAAGTGCTTCAGAGAGAATTGTAAATGATGATAAATGTAAATTTAAACGTGGTAAAGAATCATTAATTGATATAGCAGAATATTTAGACAATCAATTCGCTAATCATGATTACACAAACGCTATCGCAAATAGAAACTAAAAAAAACCTACCTTTGCATTGCATTTGGTTTCCGAACGCAAGGTTCGGAATGAAAAGGGAATCAGGTGAAAGTCCTGGACAGTCCCCGCTGCTGTAAGCTCGATTTAACTTTTTAGGCAAAAATGCCACTGTCAATTTCGATGGGAAGGCGTCTAAAAATAGAGTAAGTCAGAAGACCTGCCAAGCTGCATTCATTCAAACTTTCGGTGGAAAAGTTCGGGATGACGCGCTGCGAGTCAGGTCGATCTTTTGTGCCCAACTCGTTAACTTCCACAAGTTTCCTTTCGCGTTAACCTGCTGCTTTCTGCCCTCAAAATTTAAAGCAGGTGCATTTAAAAATTACATGTTGGTTACTTTTCTTCCCGATGATTGCGTTTTCGCAATTGGCGGATTCGATTGCTTTGCCGGTGGTCGAAGTGGAAGCACCTGCCTTGCGGTCTAATCTGACAGGCACTCGAAATGAGCAATGGGATTCAAAAAAATTAAACGCCCTTTCGGGAAATAATTTAAGCGAATTACTCCAACAAGAATCAGGCGTTTTCATCAAAAGCTATGGCATAGGAAGTAGCGCGACGGTTGCCCTGAGAGGAGGCAGTGCGGGGCATACCGCGGTGCTTTGGAATGGATTGCCGCTTCAAAGTCCGATGTTGGGATTGCTTGACTTTTCATTGATGCCCGTTTCATTTTTGGATAAGGTGGATTTACAATATGGTGGCAATTCTTCTGCATGGGGAAGTGGTGCGATTGGTGGCGTGATTGCCCTTGATAACAAACTTAAAGAAAAGACCACTTCCGTGGAAATCAATTCCTCCGCAGGCAGTTTCGGCTTATTAAACAATCAACTCAAAGCGCAATATAATTTTGGAAAATGGACGGGGATAACTCGCCTATTCCAAAAGTCAGCGGATAATAATTTTCCTTATCAAATTAGGGAAGATCTTCCAATCATTAATCAATCAAATGCTCAATTTGAGCAGCAGGGAATTTTACAAGAGCTTTATTATTTGCCGACCGCGTCCCGGACTGGCTTCGGGAAAGGCAATCAAGAGTTAAGCATCAGATTTTGGGGACAAAAAACGGATCGGCAAATTCCTCCTACTTCCGCTCAAACAAGAAGCCTCGCTTCTCAGAAAGACGAATCCTTGCGTGGTTCCATTCATTGGAAATCGATTCAAGACAAATGGATTTGGAATGCGAAAAGCGGACTATTCAGAGAGTCTATTCATTACCAAGATACTGAGTATAGGATAGATGCGCTGAGTTATTTTTGGAGTGCTTTGGGTGAAGCGAATGCGGAATATTTCATAAGTGAAAATCAGCAACTTTCATTTGGCGTAAGCCATATATGGACTTTTGCTGATATTGAAAATTATGGGACGCCGCCTCAGCAAAACCGCACCGCTCTTTTTGGAGCATTTCAGCAGCGTTTGAAAGATTGGACTTTTCAACTCAATTCGAGATATGAGTTGGTTGATGAGCAATTGATTCCAACAGCGCCAAGTTTGGGCATTGAGAAAAAAATAAATCGCCGCTTTTTACTGCGCGGAAAGGTTTCTAACAATTATCGCTTACCTACTTTCAATGATTTGTATTGGAACCCTGGGGGCAATTTGGACTTGCTGCCGGAGAGTGGTTGGAGCCAGGAGATTGGGGTTGAGATACCCCCTAATCCCCTAAAGGGGGGACTCGCTCCTGAATCAAAAGCTGCTGGCAAGGTTTCTTCGCCGTGGCGGAGCGGAGGGGGTCTAACCCTCTTCAACCGAAACATCAAAAACTGGATATACTGGACACCTGCAGACGGAAAAGCATTTTGGACGCCACGAAATTTGACGAAAGTCTGGAGTCGAGGAATAGAAGTCAGAGTCAATTTGCAAAAGCAAATCGGCGAGCTGAAGGGAGAAATTTCAGCAGGTTATGATTGGGTTTTGTCAACCAATCAGATTGCAGTTGATAGGCCCGACATCGAAAAAGGCGAGCAACTTTGGTATGTACCCAAACATCAATTTTTCAGCAACTTAAACTTGAAATGGCGCAATATTGAATTTGCCTATTTTCACAACTACACTGGGCAGGTGCGCTCACCAAATGACAACCTGTTGGAAGATTATCATATTAGCAATGCCAATCTCAGTTATGCTTTTCACTGGAAGCAACTGCAAAGTCGGCTCTTTTTTGCGACCAATAATCTTTGGAACACAAACTATAATATTATTGAATATCGCCCCATGCCGGGCAAAAATTATGAACTGGGCTTACGCCTAAAATTTAAAAAAAATAAATCATGAAGCAAACATTTACACTTTTAGCAGTAGCAATTTCTTTTCTTGCCTTTGGGCAAACGACCGCATCTTTTGAGTCTTTCAACTTACCTGTTGATAGCTTTCTGAACGGAATCGACGGAAGCGGTGGTTTCGCAGATGGTAATGTCTTTTTGCCAAACGAATATGTGGCAGATCCGATGTTTCCTTTTTGGTCGGGTTGGTCGATTTCTGCTACTACCGATGTTACCACATCTGGATTTAGTAATGAATTTAGCGCTATCACGGGACAAGGGTTTAACGGCTCGTCAACCTATGCGACTACGTTCGTTTTGGACGAAAGCCGTATTAAATTGGAAGGTGCAGCCGCAGGCGGAACGGTTGAGGGTATGTATGTTACGAATTCTACCTATGCGTATTTGGCCATGAAAAATGGTTATTTTATTGCCAAAAGATTTGGCGGTCCAACGAGAGATGATCCTGATTACTTTTTACTGACGATCAAAGCAAGTTTGAATGGCGAGCTTAGCGCAGATAGTGTCAATTTTTATTTGGCAGACTACCGAGATGCTGACAATTCAAATGACTACATCGTTGATGAATGGTCTTATGTGGACTTGTCTTCTTTAGGCAATGCGGACGAGTTGGTTTTTTTACTTTCAAGTAGTGATGTTGGGCAGTTTGGGATGAACACACCTGCTTATTTTTGCATAGATGAAATCACTACCACTGACAATGGCGTCTCTTCCAATTCGAAAGTGAACACGAATTTGGGCATCAAAATTTTTCCAAACCCAACTTCTGATTTCGCTCAAATCGAATGGAACCATGAGGCAGCTCCTGCTCAACTTTTTGACATCAATGGAAAATCAATCCAATCAAAAATGCTAATAAGAGGCATGAATCACCTTTCGGTAAATGATGTCCCTGCAGGCGTTTATTTCTTACAGGTGAATCACGAGAGTGGGCTTGCGACTCGAAAATTAATTATTGAATAGGAACCACGAAGTGGTTGAATGTGAATAACCACAGGTGCAACCTGTGGAATGAAAAACGAATAAAAGCCTCCAACCCCGAAAGGGGTTGAATATCATGAAAGTCGAATTCAACCCCTTTCGGGGTTGGGAAATTTGACACATTAAATCCGCAGGTTGCACCTGCGGCTATTAACATTGAATCCCTATCGGGATTCCGCATATTTAGCTTTTATGACGACTTGTCAAAAATGCGGAGGAAAATTCAATTGCGAGGTCAACAACCCGAGTGGTTGTTGGTGCATGGATTTTCCACCGCTTTTGACGGTTACGGATGCTCAAAATTGCTTTTGCAAAAATTGTATGAAAGAAGAAGTTGAAAAAGTAAAACAGCAGCGCGCAACGGCTATTCAACCATTGACGCAAGAAGATTTTTATACCGAAAATGGTCGCTATGTTTTCACGGAAGCCTACCACTTAAAGCGAGGCATCTGCTGTGGCAGCGGCTGCCGGCATTGTCCTTATGAACACGTTAATGTCTGATGATTTTGCATTTGCAGGTTTGATTCTTTTCTACCTTTGAGCAGTTCTCCTACCTTTTTACATAGACGAAACTGCACATGCTTTTTAAAAAATCTTTTCTCTTTTTTTTGGTCTGTTTTACTTCGATTTGTCTTCATGGTCAAGCACTCGAATTGGCGAAACAAACTCGCGCCCTATTTGACGAAGACAAAGAATTGCAATGGGTCAAGCACTTCAAAGGTCGGCTCAATGATTACAATGATGTCGCTATCGTGCTGGGTTATGATGGCAATCTGTGCAAAGGGATTTTCAAATATCTCCGCAGCGGCGACCAATTCAAAATGGAAGGTTTTTTCGAAAAGAAAAATCTATTTCTCAAAGAAATCGATCACAATGGCAACATTTCCGGTTATGTAAAAGGAGTTTTTAAGCAAACCTCTTTTGAGGGAACTTGGAGTAATTTTGACAACTCAATAGGAAGTCCGTTGGAATTTAAGCAAGTCTATCCCAACCAATTGTTGCCCTCGCACTGTGGGGACAATAAATGGATGAGGCGCTACACTGCCATCTACAAAAAACAAATCATTGAGCTATCCATTCAAAAGTTGCAAGGCGACGTCGTGAGCGGAACTGTTTATGTCAAATCAAATCCTCGAAAAAACAGAGGGGAGTTCAACACCTACAAAGCAAAAGGAAATTGGACAAAAGAAGAGGGGCTGACACTCCGCCTAATTGACGATTATGGATTTAATCAGGGAAAACTGAATGTTCCCAACATCAAAAAAGAACCGTTGGAAGCCTTTTTGACATTGGGAGATCGAAAGCCTTTGCAATGCGTCTTTTCGGAAAGTGATCGACTCAATACGGACTGCATTGAGTATGGTGATTATTACAGCATGTACGATGTCATCTATCCAAAAACTTCCAATTTGCCTTTCAATACTTGGATTGAAAAATTGGTGCGAAGAGAAGCCGCTAAATTTAACGACCGCAGCACAAAGGTGTCTGCCAACCTCACTGAAGCAACTCCTGAAAAACGCGCCACCATTCGCTCCAATGGTTGGTTCGAAATCGGTTTTTTCAATGATAATATTTTGAGTGGCATTTTGCTTTTAGAAAGTACAGTGGCGCAGGGGCAACGAGCAATTCCTATCAATTTTGATTTGACGAATAGTAAGCGGATCACGTTTGAAGACATTTTCCGAAAGGAATATGAAATTGATTTTTTTGAAGAAGAAGTGATTCGTATTGAATTTCAAAAACATGCGCTTTTCGAAAACCAAGGATTCAAAAAATGGATCAAAACCGCCAAATTTCCTCACATGGTGCTGCTGCGCAATGGCATTCATTTTAGCAGCAATTTCAATCCAATCTACGGGCGGCAAGGAATTACGATTCCGTATGATAAATTGGATACTTTTCTTAAAAAAGATACTTGGGTTGATTTTTCCTTTCGGAAATAAGGAATTTACTTTTCGCCCTTTCGGGCAATGTAAAGATGATTCGTGAATCATCTCGAAATTTTGAATTCCACTCCTTACCTTCGCGCTCATGGAAACGGCTGAGTTACTTAAAAAAGTAAGGAAGATCGAAATCAAGACCAAGGGCTTGAGCAGTCACATCTTTTCTGGCGAATATCATAGCACATTCAAAGGGCGCGGGATGTCATTTAGCGAGGTGCGTGAATATCAATATGGCGACGACGTGCGCAACATTGATTGGAACGTCACCGCGCGCACAGGCGTGCCCCACGTAAAGATTTTTGAGGAAGAACGAGAGTTGACCGTCATGCTGCTGATTGATGTGAGTGGCTCTTCATTTTTCGGAACAGTCGATCAGATGAAAAATGAAATCCTTACGGAAATATGCGCGGTACTTGCCTTCTCCGCGATTAACAATAATGATAAAGTTGGGGTACTCTTTTTCAGCGATAGGGTGGAGAAATTCATTCCTCCGAAAAAAGGGAAGCAGCACATTTTGCGCATCATCAGAGAGCTGATTGACTTCCAACCCGAAGGTCAGGGAACTGATTTGGCGGAAGCCCTCCAATACTTCAATAATGTAAATAAGAAGCGAACGATTTGCTTTATTCTTTCTGACTTCATGGCGAAAGGATATGAGCAGGCGTTGCGCATTATCGCGCGGCGACATGACGTGGTGGGCGTTCATTTGAGTGACCCACGAGAGGCCGAATTGCCCAATGTCGGACTCGTCCAAATGCATGATCCTGAGCAAGGTTCGATTGCCTGGGTAGACACTGGTTCGAAGCGCGTACGAGAAGAATACAAGAAAAATTTTGAAGACACTTTCGAGTATTTTAAAAATACCTTCCGCCGCAGTGGCGCTGATTTCGTGAATATCCGCACCAACGAATCTTATGTGAATGCGCTTTTGAAATTCTTTAAAAAACGAGGCGGATGAGTGAAGTAAGAAAAAGATTTCAGAAGGCTTTACCTCTTCTATTTAATTCGATTAGCCTCAGAGAGGCGATCATATTTGTAGAAAATAAAGTAAATGTTTTTTACAGCCCCAGCGGGGCGGCAATATTGAAAAAACATGATCACCCCGCTGGGGCTTTGTCTCAAATTTATTTGCTTTCCTATAAATATTTTCGCTCCGCTGGAGCTATTGCCAAATGCGTGCAATCTTTTTGGAAAGGTAAAATCGCTTTGATGTGTTTTTTAATTTGCCTTTCGGCAAATGTATTTGCACAAGTCTCCGTCCAAACCAAACTCGATACAAGCTATATGCTCATCGGCGACCAAATGCAGTTGCATGTCGCTGTCAATTCAAGTAGCAATTTAAAAAGCGTCACCGCACTCATCGACCAAATCGACACTTCTGAATTGGTCGAAATCATTGGCGAAACGGAGTGGCAAAATCAAGGCAATACTTTCCTGAAAAGCTATACGCTGACTTGTTTTGATTCCGGTTATTATAATTTGATGGCGTTGCCTGTCGCCTACCAAAGCGATTATAAATCTGATACCGTTTACTCGAATACCCTCGCATTGATGGTCGATAATCCGCAAATCGAGGAGCAATCTGATAGCTTACAAACCAACCTTCCTCCTGCTGATATCAAAGGTATTATTGAGGAGCCAACCTTGTTAGAAGATTTTTATCCACTGCTGATTGGGTTAGCGGTTTTGCTCTTGTTGGGCGTGTTGGCTTGGTATTTCTTTTTCCGAAAGGAAGAAGAAGTCGTTGTGGAAGCACCCGTCATCATTCGCCCTGCGCATGAGATTGCTTTGGAGAAATTGGGTGCGTTACAAACGGAAAGTCTTTGGCAAAATGGTGATGTGAAAGGATACTACACGAAGCTGACTTTCATCTTTCGTGAGTATTTAGAAAACCGCTACGACATCCAAGCATTGGAGTCAACGACAGAAGAAGTTTTGCAGCAATTGAAAAAAAGTGATTTTGATAGCGAGATGAATTCGGATGTCACCCGTGTTTTGCAATCTGCTGATTTGGTGAAATTTGCGAAAGCGAAACCGGCGTCGGAATTTCATGAGGAGAGTTTTGCAAAACTCGAAACCATTATCAAAAAGACAAAAGAAATCATCCAAGCAACCGACCCATCATGAAATACGACTGGCTCCTCTTCGACCTCGACGACACAATTTTAGATTTCAACGAAGCATTGAATTTTGCTTTTTATGAGACCTTGAAGCAATATGGGATTTCCTCGAAAGAGGACTTAATGCCGACCTATAAAAAAATCAATCGCGCCTGCTGGGACGCTTTAGAGAAGGGGACGCTTTCGCAAAATGACCTACGCCACGAGCGCATCAAGCGATTTTTAAAAGCCATCGGCAGCGACCATGATCCCATTGCCTACTCCGCCGATTTTCACTTGAGCCTTTCGGCAAATATCTACTACGTTGGCAATGCAGAAGCCTTACTCCCCCAGTGGAGCAAAGACTTCAATTTGGCGATGGTCACCAACGGCTTCAAAGACATCCAACGCCCCCGCATCGAAAAAGCAGAATTGGAAAAGTACTTCAACCACATCACCATCTCAGACGAAATCGGTGTTTCCAAACCTCGAAAAGGATTCTTTGATTACACCTTCGAGCACATCAAGCACCCTCCAAAGGAACGCGTTTTAATCATTGGCGACAGCTTAGGATCAGACATCAAAGGAGGCAATGATTTTGGAATCGACACTTGTTGGCTGAATCATCATGGCAAGGAAGCACCTGCTGCTAATCAACCAACTTTTACGATTACGCAGTTGGAGGAGTTGGATGAAATCATTCGCTAACCTTCCTTCTTTTCCTAACAATTTCCTAACTTCGTCGCACTCCCAAAGATTCGATCTAAAAATATTTTGGGTTCCCAACAAAATGAGAAAACCATGTTAGTTAAAACATACGCTTCCGCCGTGCAAGGCGTGGACGCCTACACCATCACAATCGAAGTCAACATTGGAGGACAACCCGCCATGGGCAAGAGTTTCTATAATATGGTTGGCTTGCCTGATAGTGCCGTCCGCGAAGGATTCCATCGCATGGAGTCGGCAGTCAAGCATGTCGGTTATAAAATCCCTCGCGCGCAAACGATTGTCAATTTAGCACCAGCCAACACTCGCAAAGAAGGTTCTTATTATGACCTACCGATTGCCATCGGAATTTTGGCGGGTTCGAAGCAAATCAAAAATCCCGAACTCGACAAATACATCATCATGGGAGAACTTTCCCTTGACGGAAATTTGCGTCCGATTAAAGGGGCACTCCCTATTGCCATTCAGGCAAGAAAAGAAAAATTCAAAGGAATCATCCTGCCAAAAATAAATGCCAAAGAAGCCGCTATCGTCAATGACGTAGAGGTCTATGGTATCGAAAATATCAAAGAAGCGATTGGTTTTCTCAACGGCACTTTGGAGCTCAAACCCACTGTCGTGGACACACGCGAGCAATTCAAAGACACCAACAATATCTATGAAGTGGACTTCGCAGATGTGAAAGGACAAGAGAATATTAAACGAGCTTTGGAATTGGCTGCAGCGGGCGGGCACAATGCTATTTTGATTGGACCTCCGGGTGCAGGGAAGACCATGTTGGCGAGACGACTGCCAACGATTTTGCCGCCACTCAATTTATATGAAGCGCTGGATACTACGAAAATTCACTCTGTGGCAGGTGTTCTTCAAACAGGTACGGGGTTGATTACCACGCGTCCTTTCCGATCGCCTCATCATACGATTAGTGATGTCGCTTTGGTAGGTGGCGGCTCGAATCCCCTTCCAGGGGAAATTTCGTTGGCGCATAATGGCGTGTTGTTTTTAGACGAGTTGCCTGAATTCAAGCGAAGTGTTTTGGAAGTGCTGCGTCAACCGATGGAGGAACGAAAAGTGACGATTTCGAGGGCGAAGGTGACGGTGGATTACCCATCGAGTTTTATGTTGATTGCTTCGATGAATCCATGTCCATGTGGTTTTTATAATCATCCAGATAAAGAATGCGTGTGCGGACCGGGTGTCGTAAAACGATATTTGAATAAAATCTCAGGTCCACTTTTGGATAGAATTGATTTGCACGTGGAAGTGACTCCCGTTAGCTATGAGCAACTCTCCAGTTTGGAGCGACCTACTGATACCAGCGAAAAAATCAGCGAACGAGTGATCAAAGCAAGAGAAGTACAGACAGAGCGATTTAAAGATTATAAAACCATTTTTTCCAACGCCCAAATGCCAAGTCGAATGGTTCGAGAGACTTGCCAAATCAATACAGCCGGAACCAATCTCCTCAAAAAATCTATGGAAAAACTCCAACTCTCGGCTCGTGCTTATGACCGCATTTTAAAGGTAGCTCGAACGGCAGCTGATATGGCTGGTAGCGAGGAGATAAAAATCGAACATTTGGCGGAAGCCATTCAATATAGAAGTTTGGACAGAGAGGGGTGGAGTGGGTGATCTATAGTTGAGCATCGTCTCTCGGAGAGGACGATGCGTTACAATTGATCGCATCGTCCCTTTCAGGAGACGATGCTCAACATGGAGCCAATAACTATGAAAAAACACCATTCCTGAAAAATGGGGAGAAGCAGAAGAAGGACATCGATTAATTTTGTGTCATCAAATAATTAATCAACCTAAAATCCTTAATCATGCTTTTAATTTCATTCGCCCTTTTTTCATTCTTATCTTTTACTATCGAAAATCGTTACAATATGCGTCGAGCAGAAGAACCCCAAGCCTCTAGTAACTGAGAAGGGGAATCAGCATTGCTGATTCCCCTTTTTTATTTGCCGAAAGGCTAAATTTTTTTTTCTCTCCCTTACGGGAAATGACCTATTTGGTCAGTGTCACATCTCCTTTGAATAGCTCCGTCGTTCCATCTTTAAATTCCACTTTCGCGAAGTAGGCAAAAACGGCTTGATTCATCAACTTACCTCTAAGCGTTCCATCCCAACCTGCTGCGGGTTCATTCGGTGCGAAGTCATAATATTCAAAAACTACTTCACCCCATCTGTCAAAAACGAGGAAGGATTCAATTCTTTCCACATCATCATCTGTGTAAATTCTGAAGTCGTCATTGATGCCGTCACCATTAGGTGAAAAAGCACTTGGGATATAAACATTCAACTCCTTCTCTACAAAAACAGTAACGCTTGAGCGGTCAGAACAACCATTTGCATTTTGAACGAAAACATCATAGGTCGTAACTGTTTCTGGCTGCACCCAAGGCGTCAAGCAATCAGGATCTGCTTCTGGATCACATGGTTCAAATGCTTCCGCTGGTGTCCACTGAATCGAATCAAATGTTCCTGAAATATTCGCATTCAATTGAACACTGTCTCCCAAAAGAATGAGATTATTGGTCAGATTGACTGTAAGTGTTACGGTAAGCTCGTCCGGCTCAGCAATCGTAAATGACGCAAAATCACGACAACCATTTGCGTCCTCCACTTCAATCATATAGTCACCCGGCGTCAAATTCTCAAAAGTATTCTGACTGGAGAAAGGCGATCCGTTCAACGAGTAAGTGTATGGCGGAAGTCCTCCAGTTATGCTATCAATTTCAATGGTTCCGTTATCGTCTCCAAAACAGGTAATATTAATTGCATTTGCTTGGATGATTGGCAAATCACCTTCTTGCGTAATTTCTACATCATCGCTTGCAGAGCAATTTGTTTGCGTATTCGTCACCAACAGAGTATAAATGCCCGGATCATTGGCAGTAGTCATCGCAGCAGTCGGGTCATCGACCATGCCGCCTGTCCATTGATAAACGATATTGGCGCCCGTCGAGGAGTTTCCTCCAATGTCAGCAATACGGTCATCACAGGTCAATTCACTTGTCTGACCTGCGTCAGCAATTGGAGACTCACTCATGCTAATCTCCACCGTCACATCATCATTCGGGCAAATTCCATTACTGGAAATTTCGTATCTAAATTGGAAGGCTCCAATATTCAGATTAGCAATAGAAACATCTGCTCCGTTACCAAACGACCCCGATTGAGATACATCAATCCACATACCGCCCAAATCATTATTTTCGATTAAATCGAATAGATTCACAATCGTATCTGTTCCTTCGCAGAAATCAAGGTTACGAATTAAATCACCTGCACTTACTGGGTTATCAATTTCAACCACGATTTCTTCACTGTCATCTGAACACGGCGCCGTTGTGGTCACTTCATAGACAAAGCGATAGATACCACTTGGAATATTACGGGTGGTCAAAATGCCATTATTAAAGAAACCAGTTGCAGGTGTTGTGGAAACATCCGTCCAAGTTCCTCCAGAAGTTTCACCAGTCAATTCATCAAATAAGTTGATGTTATTTTCATCATTACAAAGCTGAATCGTTCCAGGTCCTTGACCTGCACTAACTGCTTCTGAAATTGTAATGATTTGACTTGATGATTCATCGCAGCCCGCTGGTGGCGTTTGCGAAAGCATAAAGGTCAATTCATAATCGCCTCCTGGCGAACCAGTAGCGTTGAAAGTATTACTTGAGATCGATGCTGTACTACCAGCTGGAGCATCGGTAATTGACCAACTTCCTGACTCGCTGGTAACTGTAATTGTCGATAAATCCAAAGTTGCGTTATCGTTACAAAATGGTCCCGCAGGCGCAGTAGTCACACTCGGACAAGCACAATCACGAACCGTAATGGTCGTCTCGTAAGTTTGCTCCGAACAGGGTGCCTGAGCCGACGAGGTCGTATAACTAAAGCGATAATCGCCCGGTGTGATATTTTCAAAATTCAAATCAGGGAAAGTTCCCAAGGCACCTGAATTATCCAAGTCGCTCCAAGTTCCATTCAAATCGCCTCCTGTCACTAAAGTGGAAAGGTCGAAATTGGTAGGGTCTCCATTTACAGTTGTATTACAAACCTCTCCCGCTGGCGTAACTGTTGCCGTTGGAGGCGCGATTAAAGTAATCGTTTGCATGGATGAAGATGGACATCCCGCAGGTGGCGTTTGACTCAAAGTAAAGGTCAACTCATAATCACCTGCTGGCGAATCTGTTCCTCTAAACTCACTGCCAACAACCTCAGCTGTACTTCCCGCTGGCGAATCCGTAACAGACCAACTTCCCGCTTCAGTGGTAACCTGCATGGTGGTCAAATCAAACACAGCAGCATCCATACAGAAAGGACCTGCAGTGGTCGTTGCTACACTTGGACAAGAGCAATCACTTACGTCGATTGTCACTTCATATTCTGCTTCGTTACAGGGTGTATTTGCAGAAGTAGTTGTGTATCTAAATCGATACTGTCCAATTGGAATCGTCGCAAAGTCTAACATCGGGAGTGTTCCTACTGCTCCTGAATTATCTAAGTCGCTCCAAGTTCCATTCAAATCGCCTCCCGTTACCAAGGTGGATAAATCCAAAGTCGTCGGCTGACCACTTTGGTCAGTATTACAAACTACTCCATTTGGCGTGACATCTGCTGATGGAGGTGTTACTATCGTAATCGTTTGAGTCGATGAAGAAGGACAACCCGCAGGTGGCGATTGCGAAAGCGTAAATGTCAATTCATAATCACCTTCTGGCGAATCTGACGCATCAAATGTATTTGTAGAAATTGTTGCCGTACTGCCTGCCGGAGCATCAGAAATCGCCCAACTTCCAAACTCACTGGTAACTGTGATTGTCGATAAATCAAGCATTGCATCATCACTACAAAACGGTCCTGCAGGAGATGTCAAAACACTTGGACAAGAGCAATCACTCACATCAATCGTCACTACATATTCAACGTCAGAACAAGGTGCTACTGCCGAAGCAGTTGTATATCTAAACCTATATTGACCAATTGGAATCGTCGCAAAGTCTAACGTCGGAAGTGTTCCTGCTGCCCCTGAGTTATCCAAATCAGTCCAAGTTCCATTTAAGTCTCCTCCCGTTATCAAAGTAGATAAATCCAAAGTCGTTGGCTGACCGCTTTGGTCGGTATTACATACCTGACCGTTTGGCGTAACATCTGCTGATGGAGGTGTATTGACCGTCACCAAAACTGAACTTGAAGCCGTATTGCTACAATTCGCGTCTTCTACAGAAACGACAGCAACTGTCAAATCAGCAGTCGGTGAAATTTTATATTCATATCCATTGGCAATGTCAGTAAGTGTCGTGCCATCAGACAATTGAACTGTGAATGGTCCAATGCCATCCAACTGGAAAGTAATAGTTGCTTCGTCTCCGTCGCAAATGGTTTGGTCAGGTGAAATAGTTGCCATTGGCAATGCATAGAAAATCACCGGCACTGCACCTGAATATTGCAAACAAGGATCATTGAAATCGATACCTCCTGAACCATCAGAATTACCTGCCACCGCAACGATGTAATAACGCTCGCCTGAGTTCATTTGACTTCCGTCAAATGAGAATGTACCATTGTCATTAAGCACAAGAATATTTCCAACGGTATTCGCAGAGCCATCGTGGAGTGCGAACATCAAAACGTCATTTCCGTCAAGGAAGCCGTCACCATTGTGTGATACGGTAACCGTTTCGGTTTCGCAGACTTCGAAGTTGTCTGGTTGCAAACTTCCTACTTCCGTTTCGCAATCGCAACGGACGGTTGGTCTGTCGATCTCAGCTGCACCACAGGCATTGCCATCTGTCACTGAAACCATATAACCCGTACCTGCCGCGATAGGGTCAGACGTAAACATATTTCCCGAAAGGGAGCCAGAAATACCCGTCACATTGTAGCTCGAAGGATCACCGCCAACGATTTCGAAAGTGACTACATATTCCGTTTTATCAATATTGCATTGTTCGACGAGGTTGATAATTTCAGGTGTTTCAACTACTGAAATCAAAGCCATTCCATTGATCGTTCCTGGGCAGTTTCCGTCTCGAACACTTACCAAAGTATAGGTTGTATTTTCATTGGGCGATACCATAATATCGAACGGAGATGACTGAACCGTTACATTCCTATCGGTTGTGCCATCATTGTAAACCAACGCCCATGGCGCGTCGCCAGTTAGCGTAACTTGCAATATCGCATCGTCGCCATCGCAAATGGTCGCATTTCCCGAAAGGGTGGCTGTTGGTTCTTCTCTAAAAACGACTGGCGTACCGATTGAAATATCAGTACATGCGTCTGAAAGATCAATTGTGCCATTGCCGGTATTGCTTCCTGCTACTGCTGAAATATAATAGGTCGTTCCGTAACTCATTTGACTTCCGTCAAATGAAAATGTAGGGTCGCCGTTGGTCGCGATGACGGTTCCAATCGTATTATCGGAGTTTGTGTGCAAGTAGAACACTACGATATCATCACTATCCAAATCTTCGTTCGTATCATCGTACATCGCTGTAATTGGTCCATCGCCACAAATGCGGATGGTGGAACCATCCATAGTTCCGACTTTCGTCAAACACCCACAATCTACCAGCGGATCTGAAATCGTTGCAGGAGGACAGCCATTCGCGTCGCTGACTTGAATGTTATATCCCTGCCCACTCGGAATTGGATCAGATGTAAATACATTTCCCGAAAGGGAGCCAGAAATTCCAGTCACACTATAACTTGAAGGATCACCGCCACTGATTGTGAAGCTAACTGTGTAGTTGGTAAACGTACCATTACATTGCACATCTGGCGCACTAATTACTGGCGAATCGTTGACATTGACTGTTGCTGTTCCACTCACTGTTCCAGGGCAGAAATTGTTAGTCACGGAAGTAATTGTATAAGTCGTTCCAGTAGTTGGATTGACCGTGTGGTCAAATGGGCTTGAATTGATTCCATTTAAAACTACCGAATTTGTTCCATCTGAAAATTCAATTGACCACGGCGCTTGACCTGTCAAATTAAAAGTCAATGTCGCTGACGAATCTGTACAAATTGATTGGTTGCCTGTGAGCTGTACCGTCGGCACTTCGTAGAAAGTCACTGGCGTTCCCGCAGCTACTTTTAAGCAAATATCATTGAGGTTCACATTGCCGTTTCCATCATTGCTTCCAACGATTGCTGAAATGTAGTAGGTTGTTCCAAACATCATTGGCGCCATGAAACTAAATTCAGGTGCGTTCATATTGGTCTGTAAAACAGTGCCTAAAGATATGCCACTATTCGTATGAAGCACATAAGCACGAATATCATCTGAATCCAACATTTCGCCTGTTGAATCATAAGTGGCAGTGGCAGTTCCGGTTCCACAGATTTCGATTGGCATAGTGCCCATTGTTCCTACTTCTGTCTCACATGCGCAATCTACAGTCAGCATATCGCTTACTGAGGGACAACCACTATTATCACTGACGGTAAAGTTGACTGTCGTGCCAGATGGAATGGTTTGACTGGTAAAAACAAAAGGAGCTGTTGTGCTCAGATTACCAGTAACTCCTGTGACTTGGTATGTTGTTGGATCTCCTCCTGTGATTTCAAACTGAATGGTAAAACCGGTATTGGTTCCATCACATGCTGAGGAAATATTAGAAATTGCAAGTGGCGTTAACTCCGTTACTGACGCAGTTCCAGAAGCAGTATTTACACAGCCATTGGCATCTACGACATCTACTAATTGATAGCTACCTGGCTGATTAGTCATCAATTGAAATGGGCTGCTCGTGATGGTCAATGGGACTTGGGCAACTCCATCTAAGGTGTAATTTACCGTCCATGGACCAGTGCCGGTTAAGGTAATATCTAAAGTTGCTTGTATATTACTTCCTTGACAAATGGTTGGGTTACCTGAAATACTGGCGGTTGGAGCTGGGGTAACTGTAATTTCTTGATCCACTTGCGTGGAACAATTTCCCGTAGTTGCAATGTAACTTATAATATGATTACCTGATGTTAAATTAGATGGATCAACATTTCCATTGGCGTCTGCGACGCCTGCCCAAATCCCACCAGAGGGTGTTCCGGTAAACATTTGAATTCCAGAAGTTTGACATAAACTTGTGTCTCCTGCAATAGCTGCATTTGGTACTCCTTGAATAGTTATGGTTACATCTTCTGATACATCGCAGCCGCCCGGTTGTTGGACAAAAGAGTAAGTTACTATATAATCTCCCAATGCTAATGAGGAGAGATTTATTTCTCCGGAAGGAGAAACGATACTGCCTGACCAAGTGCCATTATTGGTAGGTGTGGCGGTCAAAGTAGTTGGTCCTTGATTTTGGCAAAACACACTATCACCAAAAACAATATCTAATGGTGCTTCAACAAAAAACAATGTTGACTCTACATATTCACAACCAGAAAAATCTACATAGGTGTAGGTAGCGGTAAAGTTACCAGCTCCTAAATCAATTGGGTTGAACTCTCCAAAATCATCTACATCTCCTGAGAAAACGCCTCCAAATGGATCTGCTTCAATCATCACCAATTGATCTTCTAAGCAAAATGGGCCAGTAAATGTAAAATCAATAACATCTGTGGGAGCGACTTCAATATCAAACTGCTCATCAGATGTACAGCCATCGGCATTGGTCACATTGTAAGTAACGGTATGAGTTCCAGATCCTAAAGTCATTGGGTTTACGGTTCCTGTGGCATCTGCAGCTCCGCCCCATGTTCCTCCTGTTGGGTCAACAGTTAGTTGAACAGGTTGACCATCAGGGCAAAGTGGATCAATTGGATCTAATATTACTATTGGTGCTTCTAAAATTTCAACTGAGAAAAAGGTGTCAGCAATACAACCATTGTTGTCTGTGTAATCATAAATTATATCATAGATTCCAGGACCTAAATCTACTGGATCAAAGGCTCCTACCGAATTGGTAATTCCTGACCAAAACCCTCCAGGTGGATTAGCTGTAACTATTTGCACTGGATCATTTTCACACCAAGGGCCGGTATTGAAAAAGCTAATATTAACGCCTCTGATTACAGTAAACATGAAGTTATCTGAAGCAGTACATCCATTAAAATCTGTAAAAGTATAGGTAGCTGTATAATTGCCAGGTCCTAAAGATGCAGGGTCTATTTCGCCATTTATGTCAGCATCGCCACCCCAATCTCCGCCTGAAGGATCTGCTATAAGGGTAATCGGATCATCGCTTGTGCAAAATAGATTTGGGGATAAAAAATCAATTATTGGATTTGCATTGACATCAATAAAAATCTCAGCCAATTCTGTGCATCCAAAACTATTGGTGAAGGTATAGGTGATTTGATGAGTACCTGCTCCTGCTGCTTGAGGATCAAACTCTCCTGTCGAAGATACAGGTCCCGACCACGTCCCTCCTGATGGACTGAATGTTAAGGTGACAGGTGTATCGCTTTCGCAAAATGGCCCGGCAGGATCTAAAGTTACTACAGGTGCTGGATTGATAGTGAACGTGATCACATCGGTGTTCATACATCCATTTCCATCCGTATATTCATACGTTGCGTTAAATGTGCCTGATCCTAAAGAATTTGGATCGATGCCACCTCCTGAATCAACATCCCCCGACCAGTTTCCACCGCCAGGAGTTCCAACTAAAGAAGTAGGCGGATCGTTTTCACAAAGCGGCGTTATTGGGACAATCTGAACAACTGGTAAAGGAGAAATCGTAAAATTTTCCATGGTTGTGCCTGTACATCCATTTCCGTCAGTAAAGGTGTAGGTTACGGTAAAACTGCCTACTCCAAGAGTAGTAGGATCAATCTCTCCATTAGCATTTGCATCCCCTCCCCATGTTCCTCCAGAAGGGCTTGCTGTTAATACTACCACTGGACCTGTCTCGCAAATTGGAGGTATTGGGTCAATAGATGGAGTTGGCGCTGGATTGACATCAATAAAAATATCCGCAGTGTCATCACAGCCATTAGAACTCACAGTATAGGTAACCTGATGGCTGCCTGGCCCGTTGGCAGCCGGATCAAATGTTCCATTTGTGCTTGCTCCACCCCAAGTTCCTCCAGGAGGTGTACCATTTAAGGTTACAGGAGAATCTGTCTCACAAAATGGACCAGCAGGGTCAAGTGTTGCTGTGGGTACAGGATTGATTGCAAATGTTATAGTTGCACTATTTGAGCATCCATTGGCATCAGTAAAATCATACGTTCCAGTATAATTGCCTGGACCAAGAACACTTGGATCTATATCTCCGCCGGAACCTATATCTCCACCCCAAGTTCCTCCCGAAGGTGAACCTGTAGCCGTAAAAACTGGATCATTTGCACAAAGCGGAGGAATTGGATTTATACTAACAGGAGGAATTGGATTAACATCAATTGTAATCTGATCTATTTCAGTACAGTTAAAACTATTTGTAAATGAATAAGTAATTGTAAATGAACCTGCAGAAGTGGGAGTAAAGGTTCCATCTGAGGCGATTGGTCCACTCCAAGTTCCCCCAGAAGGCGAGGCAGTTAAAACAACTGCCGGCTCGTTAACACAGAATGGTCCCGCTGGGTCAATAGACACCACCGGTGCTGGATTCACTATAATATCAATATTATCATCATCTGAACATCCACCAGCGTTAGTAAAAGTATAAGTTACATTATGAGTTCCTGGGCCATTTGAGCTAGGGTCAAAAGACCCACCTGAACCTGCTGCTCCACCCCAAGTTCCTCCTGGCGGGGTTGCGCTTAAAGTAACTGAATTGTCATTTTCACAAAATGGTCCCGCAGGAGTAATCATCGCATTCGGAATTGGATTAATCATAAAACTTACTTGAACCGAATCTGGGCATCCAAAGGAATTTGTGAATTTATATTGCCCCGAAAAACTACCTACCCCTAAAACAGATGGGTCGATTTCTCCCTGTACGCTGACGCTTCCAGTCCAATCCCCACCAGTAGGATTTACTACTGGAACATAAGGAGGATCATTTACACAGAGCGGAGGAATTGGATCAACCGTTACCGTCGGTGCTGGATTTACATCAATAGTAATCATATCACTTCCGATACATCCTGAGTTATTTACAGCATAGGTTATCGTATGACTTCCTGGGCCAGCCGCTCCTGGATCAAAGACACCTGAGCTACTCACTTGCCCCGTCCACGTGCCTCCAGGGGGGCTAAAAGTTAAAGGAAACGGATCATCATTTTCACAAAATGGACCTGCAGGATCAATCGTTACTGGAGGACCTGCATTTACTACAAAACTAATAGTTTCATTATCTACGCAGCCTCCGTCTGAAGTGAAAGTGTAAGTAGCTGTAAAATTTCCGGGACCTAAGGTAGCTGGATCAATCTCACCTGTTGAAGTTACATCTCCTGACCAAACACCACTTCCGCCTGTCCCGTCAGCAGGTGAACCTATAAGCTGAGTGATTGGATCTGATTCACAAAATGGACCGACTGGGTTTGGAGCAATCGATACAAAATCACCAATCATTGCTCCAGAAGCTGCAGTAAGGGTAATATCGCATTCAGCTCCATTGCACCCATCTAACATTATATAATACTCGTTTCCAGGAATCAATCCTCCTGCCGATACTGTTAAAGGGGGAGGATTGGAAGTGGCTCCTTGACAACCATTATTGCAGCCAAGTGCTGAGCCGGGGGCTACAGGAGGCTCAATAACAGCTAATTGAATTCCACCGAAATTGCCAAAAGTATTACAATTGAATGCATCAAAAGTAAATGATACATTGGAACTTGCCGCTGTAAAACTAAAATACATCTCATTTTCAATAAACATAGGACCAATACAACCCCAACTGCTATTAGGATTGTTGGGAATTGGTCCCGTAGAGTTACCTGAATTATTGAAAGTATAAGGTAAATCGCATAAGTAACATCCCGGAGGAGAATCATTGCTTCCTGGTGGTAAAGGTGTCGGACATTGGGCAGTCAAATTAATTTGACTCATTAAAAATAGAGTCAAAAACAGAGGTACAAGTCTTTTCATTTTGTTCAAATTGTAGAGAAAAATTTCAATTTCTTAAAATATAGAATTTGGCTATTTTCTATTTGGAAAGCTTAGAAGAGGGGCAACTACTTAGATGAGATTAATTAGGGCTGTAAAGACCTAATTACAATCAACTGAAAAGCAACACTTTTCAGAACAAAATCATATAAAATGCCTTAATGGGAGTGAATGTTTTTGTGATTTCCCCAATTAGTGAAATTTATAAGAAGAGGAACTCTATCTTTGCAACAGAGTTATTAAGGGATTGTTTTCGGCAATCTTAAAGGTTTATTTAAACTCAAACCCAATGTCCCGTCGATAATGTTTTTTCTCAAACTCAATTTTAGTAGCACTAATCAAGGAGAGTCCTACTGCTTCATGGAGGCTTTCGCCAAATGAAGTCAACGCCATCACGCGACCGCCGTTCGTTACGATTCCTTCCATAGTTTCTTTGGTACCTGCGTGAAAGACAAGGTTGCTTTGTATCGTTTTCAAGCCACTTATTTTTTTGCCTTTTTCATATTTTTCAGGGTAGCCACCAGAGACGAGCATGACCGTAGCAGCAGTGCGCGGGTCAATTTTAATAGAAATTGATTTTAGACTTTCGTCAAATAAGGAAGCCATTAAATCCACCATGTCATTTTTCAGGCGAGGAAGGACGACTTCTGTCTCAGGGTCACCCATTCGGCAGTTGTATTCGATGACATAAGGCTCGCCCTCTACTTCGATTAGGCCGATAAAGATGAAGCCTTTGTAATCGATGTTTCGTTTTTTCAAACCTTCGATAGTAGGTTTTATGATGCGTGACTCAACTTTGTCCATCATAGTTTTATCAACAAATGGTGGAGGTGAAATCGCGCCCATACCACCTGTATTCAAGCCAGTATCCCCTTCTCCAATTTTCTTATAATCTTTCGCGACAGGAAGAATTTTATATTCCTTGCTGTCCGTCAAAACGAATACAGAAAACTCAAGCCCTTTCAAGAATTGTTCAATAACAATCGTTTCGCTGGCTGCGCCGAATTTGCCGCTTAGCATTTCTTTAAATTCCGCTTGCGCTTCCTCAACAGTTGGAGAAATGATAACACCCTTTCCTGCTGCCAATCCATCTGCTTTGAGTACTATTGGAGGAGTTTGCGTGGCAATATAATCCAATCCCGCTTGCAGATCATTTTTTGAAAATTTGCGGTAAGCAGCGGTAGGAATATTCATGTCCATCATGAATTTTTTGGAGAAAGCCTTACTACCTTCTAACTGTGCCCCTTCCGCATCAGGTCCCACGACGGGGATGTGTCTTAATGCGTCATTTTCACGAAAGTGATTGACAATACCTTTTACTAACGGATCTTCCGGACCGACGATAACCATGTCGATTTTTTTGTCAATACAGAAAGCTTCGATGGCAGCAAAGTCATTGACTTGCATCGCTACATTTTCGCCGCATTGACTGGTGCCTGCGTTGCCGGGAGCGATGTAGAGTCTTTCGCATTTTGGACTTTGAGTGAGTTTCCATGCAAAAGCATGTTCGCGACCGCCTGAACCGAGTAAGAGGATTTTCATTGATTTGAAGATTTTCTGAAAACTTGTCCCGAACTCACTT
>CALCJP010000100.1 GCA_937967625.1 uncultured Saprospiraceae bacterium | reverse complement strand
TATTGAATTTCTTTCTTCCTTTCGGAAAATTGGAATGGAAAAATATGAACCGGTATCTGCGTTTGCCCGGCAGCTTTTGCCATTGCAGCAATCACAAACAACTCCTTTATCATATCATCAGTAATCGGAATGCAGCCTACTGTTTGGCAGCCACCATGTATGAAGATGTCTGTGCCGGGGGTATCTTTGTCTCCTCTGATAAGGTCAGAAGTATTGGGATAATTCAAACCCAAAGAAAGATGAAATAAACTCTTTTCATTAAATCGGTCGATATGATAAATGCCTTCCGGTATTTGCAAATCCCCTTCCTTTCTCTTTGGACCTAATTGACCACTGCTTTCGCAAAATGGGTAGGACTTCATTTTCCGAAAACTTGTCCCGGATTCACTTAGGGAGGAGAGGTCAGAGCGGTTTTTAACCCAAAGTTCCAAAACCTGCTCGGCTTTAAATGCGCGAAGAAATATATGGATCGAATCAGCAGCCACCCCATTTTCCGAAAGGAAAAAATTAATAATAGGCTGCTTTTCAAGCTGCGCACTTTCAAATCTGGAAAGGTTTTTTTGCTTCACTTTATTGGTACAGTTTTTTTGCGAAAGCAAAAGTAGAAAGCCTACCAAGAAGAAAAAGTAATTGCGAACTGTAAGAATGTTAAATCTGAATCGATATAAGCTTATGTCCATGAAATAGTATTTTTAGTCGAATGTTTGCTTTCAATAGTGCTTTCAATTTGAACCTTTGAAAGTGCTCTAAAGCGAAATTTGATCAATTTTCTTTGATTTCAGTTTCGACCTCGTTCTATCTTCGGTCGGAATTTGAGGGTAAAAAGAAATTGAATTGTCTTATTCAACAATCGAGGATTTTTATTTCGCAAAAAAGCAACCTTTTAAAAACTAAGCTTGTCATTAATCCTCGGACAAAGTACTCTAAGCAAAAAACATTATCCAATTTAAAAAACGATCTGCTTATGAAAAACCTATTTTTTCTACTACTTTTTTGTTCCAGTTTTTCACTTCTTGCCAATTCGCCCACCCACAAAAAGTCTCGTGACAGAGCCTTTTTAGGAATTCATTCTACTGAGATAAGTATGAAGAAAGCGGAAATTTTGGGCTTTCAAAATCCACATGGAGTTTACGTAACGAAGATTGTAAACAACTCTGCGGCAGACCGAGCAGGATTGCAGCCATTTGATTATATCTATGCCATCGGTATGTTCGAAATGACTGATAGTGAGGGGCTTACGCGAATTTTAAACAAATTCAAACCCGGAGATGATGCAGAGATTTTGTTTGTTAGAAAAGGTAAACAGCAATCTGTCACTGTTGAATTTGATAAATATGGCTCTATTTCTTGTGTCGCTCCTGCCATTCGAAAATCTTTTTTAGGTGTTCAAAAAGTAAACGATCGTTTTGATGATGGCGGCATAGAAGTTAGCGTCATGAACAATACTTCCGCTGAAAAAATCGGACTTCAAAGTGGCGATGTCATCACTGAAATCGATGGCGTAAAAATGGTAGATTGGAAAGATTTGACTACCATGATGGGAACCAAGCAAGCAGGCGAACCAATCGAAATCACCTATTTCCGTGATGGCGAATTTGAAAAAGCATCTGGAGAATTGGAAGGTCGAAGAAGCTACTCATATTCGAATGATTGCGAAGACAAATGGGATGGGCGAGCAGATAGATGGGAAGAGCGTGCTGAACGTTTTGAAGAACGAGCAGAAAAATGGGCAGAGCGAATCGAAGAACAAGCGGAAGAATTAGAACAAAAAATTGAAGATCGAATCGAAAGATATTTGGAAAGAGAAAGAGACGATGACGATTCAGGGTTTAATGACGATGATAACTTTCACCTGAACGAAAGACCGAAAGTCCCTTCTGCTCCCGAAATGGAAACTGAAACTCGTGTTGCAGATTTAGCTCCCAATATCGGAATTGTGACTACGGAAGAGATGGAATTTTTAGCAACACGAAGAGAAGTGGCTTTTGCTCCAACCGCCTCCTTGGTGATTGAAAATATTTCCTTTTCTGCCGATGCAGAAACAGGTCATCATAATTTAAATTTCTCGGTTCCTTCTTCTGGAGGGACGATTGTTCAGTTATTTAACGCAAGTGGTAGATTGATTTATGAGTATGAGTTAGGCGGCTTTTCAGGTCAGTTCCATGATTTGATTGATGTGTCTCAGAATGCTCCCGGTGAGTATTTTTTGATTGTCAATCAAAACGATAACATGGCTGTTCGAAAAGTAAAATTTGAGCTTCAGTGATTTTGTGGTTGAATTGTTACATGGCTTCATGGTCATCACTGCAAAAAAGCCAAACCATAAAGCCATGTAACCATTCAACAATAAAAAAAGCACTACTGATTTAGAAATCACTCGATGGAGTCACTTTGCAGAAAAGTGACTCTATTTTTTTAGGAAAAATCTCAATCTTTGCAGCTATGAAATTCATCAATGAAGATTTGATTGAGAAAACGATTGCTCATCTTGGAGCAGACTCCTCCAACTTTGAAACCGCCCTCAAAGAATTGGAATCTAACCAACCGGCTTTGCTGTCCTATTTGCTTTCGGAAGACACGCAAGCATTCACCAATACCGAAAAAGAATGGCTGCTTTTTGCAGCCTTGGTGATTTACCAATCTACTCAAACATTCGCCGAAGGGCGCCGTATGATTAGGGAGAAAGAGGTTTTAGATGCCGAGGAAAAGAATTGGGAAACCATTCAGGCAAACAAAACCAAGTCTTTTAGAGATCGGTTAAATCCATTTTTTGAATCTACCGAACAGGAAGATTTACTCGCATTTATCGAAGATGGATTAATTTTGGAGGAAGATGAAAATATGATTTCCTCTGAGGGGCGAGAGTCTCTTTTTATCATGTTGAAGACCATAACTGATGTTTTAACAAAATGAAAACCTACTCTGACGTAAATTAAGATCAAATTTACTCTTTCAAAGGCATCTTAAAAACAAATATGCAATCAAAGGTTTTACTCACAGTTCTCTTCTTATTTGCTGCGCTTCAATTTAATTACGGTCAATGTCCTTCCGGACAAAAGGAAATAATCATCGAAGTCGAATTGGATCAATTCCCTTGGGAAACAAGGTATTTTCTCGCTGATCATTACGGCAATAAAGTTCTTGAGCGCGATTTTCTAAATTTTCGAGATAGTACTCTGAGAGACACTATTTGCCTTTCGGCAAATGAATGTATGCGTTTCATCATCAGTGATCGAAATAGAGATGGATTGGATGATGATAATTTTTATCGAATCTACCTCAATCGCCAATTGATACACACAGGAGGTGATTTTGAAGCCAATGACCTTTTTGAATTTGATTGCGAAGAAGGCGCTATTTGTGGCGAAGCTTTTTCGGTTGTGGAGGGTGCTCATTTCACGAAAGTGGGTTTTGCCAACACTTGGTATGATTTCGTGCCTACGGCAAATGGTCGATATAAAATCTCCACTTGCTATGATGAAAACAATTGTGGATCCACCATCTGGGGCTATGATAATTGCAATCCCTTACAAGAATTTCCCAATGCACAAGGAGCTGCTTTTTTCAATGACGGCGCTTGTACCAATGGCTCAGAAGTCGTTGCAAATATGTCATTGGGCGAAAGTTATAAAATAAGAATTGGAAGCATCGACCAAAGTTGCAGAGACGTAGCAGTCAAATGGTCGATAGAATATTTAGGAGAAATCACTGGTTGTCAAGACTCTTTGGCTTGCAATTTTGACCCCACTGCTACCATTAGCGGACCCTGTTTTTTTGCCGGAGATCCCAATTGCCCCGATGGGCCTGACTTGACCATCTCTTCACCCACCTTAGAAAACTCATTGAGAAGAGATGTGATATTTAATGCAAATACTTGTCTGCGGGAAGAGGGTTGCTTGAACGGATATGGCGAGCGGACAGTGATTCGTTTTGATACTAAGTTTACCAATGAAGGCGATACTGATTATTTCATCGGAGCGCCCCCAATCGACCCAACCCTCTCTACTGACCAGTGGGAATATGACCTTTGTCACAATCATTGGCACTACGAGGGCTATGCTCGCTATTTGCTTTTTGATCAGGCGGGCAACGAAATTCCGGTAGGATTTAAGAATGGATTTTGTGTTTTAGATTTGCAATGCGAGGCAGGAGTAGAGCAAAAATACACCTGCGATTTGCAGGGCTTATCGGTAGGTTGTGCAGATGTCTATGATTACTACTTAGATTGCCAGTGGATTGACATTACGGATGTGCCGGATGGATTTTACACTTTAGTGGCTGTGGTCAATTGGGATCATTCTCCTGACGCCACAGGCAAATACGAAAAAGATTATACCAACAATTGGGCGCAAACTTGCATTCAAATTTTCAGAGACACTTCCTCTGGTTACATCGGTTTTCAAACCGAAGATGACTGTCCTCAGTATGTTGATTGCTTGGGCATTCCCAATGGCACTGCTGCTCCCGATTGCGCCGGAAATTGCCAAGGAGGAAGACTCACCGGTGATTTCGACATCGATGGAAATCGAGATTTTGTTGATGTAGAAGCTTTCGCTAACGAAAGCCTCGCCCCCAATCCCAACGCCACTAACTGCAATGATCTCAATCAAGACAGCACCATTAATGTCATCGACGCAGCCCTGATTTTGGAGTGCGCACTGCATGCCGGAAATCCTACGTTGCCCGGTCACTCGCATGAGCCATGTGAGTTTCCATTTTCAATCCACAATCAGTTTGATTCGGTTTGGGTTCACGTTGGAGAAGTCAATGCGTCTGATAATTATGTGGACTTATTGTATCGCGCTCCTTATGGAAAAATCGAAGGTTTCCAACTCTCGATGGAAGGAGTGAAAATAGAATCAGTCCAAGCATTGAATCCTGATTTTAAGGTGAACATTTTCAATAATGATCAGGAACTATTGGGAGTCTCTTATGAAGAAACGCCACTTGAAAAAACAATAGACTGGCTGCCATTTCTTCGCATAAATGTGGCAGATTTTTTGGCAGATACCGTTTGTATCAGCGCTATTGAAGCTCTTGTCAACGAAAATTTGGAGACGATGGTGCCGATGATTGGAGATTGCAATACCGTAAATTTTTCTTCTACGAATTCGATTTCTAATCCATCATTTTACACGCAAGTGATTCCGAATCCGATTGGCGCCGAAGCGCAGATTCGATTTGAAAATGAACTGCAAGAAGCCACTCAGATTCAGATTTTTTCCCTTTCGGGAAATGAAGTGGCACGTTTCGAAAACGTTAGAAATGAATTTGTTACCATCATGAAAAATGATTTGCCAAATGGCATCTTGATTTATAGAGTTACGAAACCCAAGGAAATTAGCTCAGGTCATTTTATTAATGAGTAGCATCACCACCACCATTAAACAATTATTCAAAATTTTGACATGAAAAAACTATTTCTATTTCTCTTTGCGATTTTGACCATCAATATCGCTTTCGCTCAATCAAAAGAAAAAGGAAGAACGGTTCCACCTAACCCTACCGGGGAAAAAAGAATTGTGGTGGAAGATGACTACCAATTCAATCACAACCTACCTGCGACAACTCGTGATCTATTTTCAGGAGAAGTATCTAAAATGATCCCGCAATCATTTTACATCGCTCCAAAAATGGATGGTTTGCAAGCAGTTGAAAAGGACGCGCTCGACAGGGTCATCTGCATCAAAGGTGAATTGAAAAATCAGCAGCATAAATCTGCTGACCTCAATCAGCAAGTCATTCACTATCTCAACACCGCTGCTCCGATTTTAGAAATCGAAAATCCGGAAACCGAATTCGAATTGGTGAAAATGGATGAGGAGCAGGAATTAAAAATGACGCACCACCGCTTCCAACAGCAGTACAAAGGCGTACCAATTTTTGGAGCAGAAGTAATCTTGCACTCAAAAAACGGTGTTTTCCAAATGCTCAACGGAAAGAGTTTTCCAACGCCTGAATTGGACGTCACTCCAACTGTCGAGTTGGATGCGGCAATCAAAACCGTAGAAACTCATTTGACGGAAGTTGAGAAAATAAAATATACGAAAGACATTGATAGTCAATACATTGACGGTGATCAGATTAAATCTGAACTGAAAATATATTTCCCGAAAGGGACAAAAACAAACCCCACTTTAGCTTGGCATATTTCCATTTATGCAAACATCATGCATCGCTATGAGTACATCATAGATGCCCATACCAATGAGGTGTTGTTCAATTGGGGAAGTCATTGCGCCTTCACTCATCATAAATTTGATGAAAGTTTGAAAGAAGAAGGAAAGGAGAAAAATTATTGCAACCACGACCATGAGGTGACCATTACACCAAGCGACGTTTTGGACGGTCCGGCGGTAGCCTCTGCTCGCGATTTGAATGGTGTAATGCGTACGCTGAATACCTACCAAATTGGAGCAGCTTATTATATGATTGATGCCATCAAACCGATGTTTAATCAAAGTTCACAGTTGCCCAACAAACCATTAGGTACGATTTGGACAGTTGATGGAAATGGGGGTACACCAATGGATCCTAATAATTTTAATGCTCGCCAAATGCTATCCGGCAGCAACGCTTGGAACGATAGAAGAGCAGTTTCTGCTCACTACAACGGAGAGATTACTTATGACTATTTCAGAACCGTGCATGGTCGAAAATCAGTCAATGACCAAAACGGAAACATCTGGTCTTTTATAGACATCAAAAATGAAGATGGCTCCGACATGGATAACGCCTTCTGGAATGGAAGAGCGATTTTCTATGGAAATGGCAATGTTGCTTTTGATACGCCATTTTCAGCAGGGCTTGATGTGTCAGGCCATGAGGTAGCGCACGGCGTCGTGCAGACCTCTGCCAATTTAGATTACTTTGAAGAATCTGGCGCACTGAATGAGTCTTTTGCAGACATTTTTGGAGCCATGATGGATCGCGATGATTGGTTGATTGGTGAGGACATCGTAAGTACTCGATTTTTTCCATCAGGAGCCATGAGAGATATGTCCAATCCGAATAATGGCGCTCAACCGGGCACTAACCCTTACCAACCAGACCACTATGATCAAAGATACATTGGGCGTGAAGACGCTGGTGGCGTTCATATCAATAGTGGTATTCCAAACTATGCTTACTACCTCTTCGCGACTAACCCCGGAGTTGGGAAAGAAGTAGCTGAAAAAGTTTTCTATAGAGCGTTGGATAAGTATTTGGTAGCTTCTTCTCAATTTGTTGACCTAAGAGTTGCGACCATGCAGGCAGCTGGGGATTTGTACGGAAGTACTGTCCAAAGCGCCTTAAATGATGCCTTGAATCAGGTCGGAATTCCAGGTGGTTCAGGCAATGATTTCCAAAATGATCTGGATGAAAACGATGGACGAAGGTTCATGATTTTTACCGATTTAGCAGAATCAAAACTCATCTTAGCCGATGAAGATGGAAATATTTTAGCAGACCCATTTGTGCAAGAAGAACCGGCTGCGAGAGTGAGCGTGACAGATGATGGTAGCTTTGCCGTTTTTGTCAATAAGGAAGGCAATATGTTCGGAATTGATTTCGCCGCAGGGCAATATCAACAAATCAGTACCCTCGATGGCTGGAGAAGTGTGGCAGTGAGTAAAGACGGAACCAAGTTGGCTGCTTTGACTGATGATTATGACAATCAGATTTTCGTTAGAGATTTAGCCAATCAATCCAATTGGCAAGGCTTCCGCTTGTACAATCCCACCTTTACTGCCGGTGTCGAATCTGGCGATGTGCAATATGCGGACATCATCGAATGGGACTACTCAGGTGGCTGGGTGATGTATGATGCAACGAGTAAAATTGAATCTGAATTTGGAGAAGTAAACTACTGGGACATCGGTTTCCTCAACGTTTGGGAAAACGGAGATTTTAGTGATGGACGCGTTCAAAAACTGTTCACCAATCTTCCAGAAAACATAAGCATTGGTAATCCAACATTCTCAAAACTTTCTCCCTATATCATCGCATTTGATTTTCATGAAGAAGGCGAGTCCTATGACTTGATGACCATGAATATCCAAACTGGCGACATCAGTGACCCGCCACTCTTTGAAAGCGGCGCTTGGAATTTCCCAAGCTTCACGATGGATGACAAAAGCATTTCCTTCGATGCGATGACCAATCAAGGCAACGACGTGATTGCTTTACAACCCATCTCAACTGATAAACTTTCTACCAGTGGCAACGCATCTATATTCGTCCCTGACGGAACCAAAGGCGTCTGGTACGCCAACGGTCAAAGAGACGTGACCTCCACTGAAAACATCGGAAAGCAAGAAGTCATGCGCATCTTCCCCAACCCATCAGAGGGAATGGTCAACCTATATTTAAATTTAGATCAGAAGCACCTTTCGGCAAATGTCACTGATTTGCTTGGCAGAACCATTCGTTCTCAAAAAGTGAATTTTGGCAATAACTCATTGAACCTCAACGACTTGGAAGATGGCACCTATTTCATTTCAATAATTGAAAATGGCGCAATTCTCCAGACGCAACGAGTAGTGATAGTCAAGTAATTTGATTTTTTCCCTTTCGGGAAATGCGAAAGCGGCACCAAGCATGAGTTTGGTGCCGCTTTTTTTGTTAATGTTTAAACACCTTTCGATACCTTGTGTTTCTTAAGCAAAGACCTTAATTATGGAAGCCAAAAAATGTATTGTTTGGTTCAGAGCGGATTTGAGATTGCACGACAATGAAGCATTGTCGGAAGCGCTAAGCCATTGCGAATTTATCATACCCATTTTTGTTTTTGATGAACGAGTCATCAAAGGCACCACCAAATTCGGCTTTGCAAAAACCGGAGCGCATCGCCTTAAATTTTTGTTGGAAAGTGTCAAAGACCTTAAAGCTAATTTGCAAAAAAGAGGGGCGGACTTAGTTGTTCGTTTTGGAAAGCCTGAGGAGGAGATTTTCAAAATAGCACGAAAGGAAAAGACAAGTTGGGTTTTCTGCAATAGAGAACGAACAGACGAAGAAGTAAAAGTCCAAGACGCCCTCGAAAAACGACTTTGGTCAGTAGGGCAGGAGGTTCGGTACTCAAGAGGGAAAATGCTTTTTTACACTGCTGATTTGCCTTTTCCAGTGACGCATACGCCCGATGTGTTTACTCATTTCCGAAAGGAAGTAGAAAAATTCATCCCCATAAGAAAACCATTACCCACTGAGAGTGCAGATTTACCTCCTCTTGATATTTCTGTTGAATTGGGTTCAATTCCCTCTTTCGAGCAATGTGGTGCTACCGAACCAAAAGCTGATTCGCGATCAGCCTTTCCGTTTGAAGGAGGAGAGACGGCTGCCCTGGCTCATTTGAAAAATTACCTTTGGGAGAAAGAGTTGGCTGCAACCTATAAGAAAACCCGCAACGAATTGTTAGGAGTTGACTTTTCAACCAAATTCTCTCCATGGCTGGCTCATGGTTGTATTTCACCCAAAACGATTTATTGGGAACTGAAAAAATTTGAAGCAGAGCGCATCAAAAATGAATCTACTTATTGGGTTTATTTCGAATTGATGTGGAGAGATTTCTTCCGCCTGATGGGCAAAAAACATCAGAATGATATTTTTAAATTCGGCGGACCGAAAGAAGTAGAACAGAAGGGTAGTGAAGATTTAGCGCTTTTTCGAATTTGGGCAGAGGGCAGAACTGGTATTCCGTTTATCGACGCCAATATGATTGAATTAAACCAAACGGGTTTTATGTCCAATCGAGGACGACAAAATGTTGCCAGTTTTTTGGTTCATGATTTAGGAATCAATTGGCAGATGGGCGCAGAGTATTTTGAATCCCTTCTGATTGATTACGATCCTTGCTCCAATTATGGAAATTGGAACTACATCGCAGGTGTCGGAAGCGACCCAAGAGAGAATCGCAAATTCAATGTGTTGGGGCAGGCGTTGCGTTATGACAAAGAAGGCACTTTCGTGAAACATTGGATTCCGCAATTAGAAAAATTGCCAGAAGACAAAGTGCATAAACCTTGGCAACTCTCTGAAGCAGAGTCGATTAGCGTAGGTTTTACTCTTGGGAAAGACTATCCGGATTCGGTTTTGAAAATGTCCTAGTTTTTCGTTTTGGATTTCTATTGGCTTTTTCCTTTTCTATCTCATCAATTAAATTTTCATAGAAAAATCTCAGCCTTCTTGGGTTTTGAGTGAGAAGGCTCATGGATTCCTCGAAAGAGGTCTGAGACACTCCATGAATTTCAAATATTTGATCATAATACAATTCGCGCAGCGAGTCTTTTTTAGGACCAACCATTCGCTGCATAGCTGCCTCTGCCACGTGCACATCAATCAATATCTTTCCTAACTTTTCCTCATTTAGCGGAAGCGATTGAATCTCTTCTTTGCAGCCCAATAGCAGCAGCAGCAGCAGCAGTGGAGTAAGTAGGATCAAAAATTTATTCATGATTTTCATTTCTTTTAAAATAACGAAGTCTGCCTGCCAAATTGTTTAGGATTTTCAAATTCGAGCAATCTTTGTTTCATATCTACGCCATAAAAATAGCCTTGCAAATCTCCATTTTTGGCAACGACTCGATGGCAAGGCACAATGATTGCAATCGGGTTGTTTCGATTCGCTTGCCCCACTGCCCGCACTGCTTTCTTATCTCCCAATTTTTCAGCAATATCTAAATAGCTACAAGTTTGCCCATAAGGGATGTTGACCAACTCAGACCAAACTTTTTTATAGAAATCAGTCCCTTCTGTCCAGTCAAAAGTTAAATCAAAAGAGGTCCTTTTCTTTTGAAAATATTCTTCCAATTGTTTGGCGCAAGCCACTACATGTTTGGAGAGTTTGATGTCATCAAAACCTACGTAATCCGTCAATCGAACGGACACTAACCCTTTTTCATTTCCACTGATTTTGAAAGTTCCAAAATCAGTTTTTATATATTTTGTTGAAAGCATCAAAAAATTATTTCCATAAATGCCCAAATGTACCTAATTTCAGATTTTCAGTGATGGGCAAACAATAAGATATTTTTTAACCATTACTCAAATCAAAAATCATGACGGCAGATTGGACAATTTGGTTAATGTGGATAGGCGGCATTTATGTGGCGTTGTGCCTGGTCTTCTATTTTTGCCAAGACTTCTTTTTCTTTCGACCGGAGTTGTTGCCAAAAAACTTTCAATACAAATACCCATTTCCATTTGAAGAAGTCCATTTCGATATGGAAGATGGTGGCTATATCAACGGGTTGCATTTCAAAGTGCCGAACTCCAAAGGCGTCATTTATTACCTCAAAGGCAATAGTAAAAGCGTCAAAGGCTGGGGCAAATTCGCGAGAGATTTCATCGGAAAAGGCTATGATTTTTTCATGGTTGATTATCGTGGATTTGGAAAGAGTAGGGGAAAGGTGCTTGAAGCTACACTATATAATGATGCCCAATTCGTGTACAAATGGCTAAAAGATCGCTACGATGAAAAAGAAATCATCGTCTATGGTCGCTCTCTGGGCAGTGGAATTGCGACGAGAGTTGCCTCTTGGAATCATCCCCAAATGCTCATTTTAGATTCTCCTTATTACAGCTTTATTGGAAACGTGAAGCGCTATGGATTCATCCTCCCCATCAAGTGGCTGTTGAAATATAAAATCCGAACCAACGAATTTATCAGAGCCGTAGAATGCCCTATTTTTATATTGCATGGCACCAAGGATCGGTTGTTTCCGATTTCGTATAGCCAACGGCTGCAAGCTGAAGCGCCTGACCGAGTGACACTATTCCCAATTGAAGGCGCTCACCACAATAATCTTCCTGAATTCCCTGACTATCACGACCTTATATATGACATATTAAATGATGATGACTTCCTGAAGCGCCATGATTTTTACTCAGATCACAATGCCATCGTGTAATGCATAGATTTATTTAGGCGCCATTTTCTTGATCTCTTTCGAGAAATCCCCAATTAAACCGACCACTCAAATTAATTTATACCGAACTGAAAAAAATTCTGCTCAGAACTTTACTTAATTGATCAATGTTGTTATTTTTGCGCCCGCTTCCAAGAGCGCGGTTTTGACCCATGGTGTAATTGGCAACACTCAAGTTTTTGGTTCTTGCATTCTAGGTTCGAGTCCTAGTGGGTCAACCAAAGAAAATTGCCCGGTAAGTCATTAGATTTATCGGGCTTTTCTTTTTCTATCTTTGTTTATGCTTTCCATATTAATTCCAATCTACAATCAAGAGGTGACCGTTTTGGTGAATGACCTTCATCGGTTAGGGCAATCTTATGGAAAGGACTTTGAAATTATTTTAGCAGACGATGGCTCCGACCCACAATGGGCAAAAATCAATCAACCGCTCCAATCTCTAACTTTCGTAAAATATTTTTCCCTGCCAAAGAATATAGGACGCTCCGCGATTCGTAATTTCCTTTCGGAAAATGCCCGATACGAGTACCTCCTTTTCATGGATGGCGATATGAAAGTGATTGCAGATGATTTTGTAGAAAAATATGTCGCTGCCACTCATCCTGAAAAAGTAGTGGTAGGCGGTTTGTCTTATCAAAAAGAAAAACCTACAAAAGATAAATTATTGCATTGGAAAGTGGGAATGCATAGGGAGGTTCGCTCTGATTCAGAACGACAGGAAGCGCCCTATGATAGCTTTTTATCCTCTAATTTCATGGTGCCTAAGTCTATTTTTCAATCCATCCAATTTGATAGTCGCTTAACGCAATATGGACATGAAGACACCTTATTCGGAATGCAACTGCGAGAAAGGGGAATTGAAATTTCGCATATTGATAATCCATTAGAGCATGCAGGTTTAGAATCGACCGGTGTGTTTTTAGATAAGACAAAAAAGGCAATTGAGAACTTGGTTTATCTGAGACAAAATGGAGTCGAAATAGATACGAAATTAGTCGCTACTTACCTGAAAATCAGAAAGTTAGGGCTTTCGTTGGTTGTAGGCTTTATCTTTGATTTGCTTGAAAATACAATACAAAAAAACCTCAAATCCGACAATCCGAATTTGAGGCTTTTTGATCTGTTTAAGATGAATGCGCTTATCGATATTTCCCGAAAGGGAAAATTAGATTAACATCCCAACTGGATCTTCCAAAATTCCTTTAAAGGTATTTAGGAATTTAGCACCAGTTGCTCCATCAACCACTCTGTGGTCGCAAGACAAAGTCACCTTCATCATTTTGCCTGGAACGACTTTTCCTTTTTTATTTACAATCGGCTTGTCAATAATTCCACCTATTGCTAAAATACAAGCGTCTGGGGGGTTGATGATGGCTGTAAATTCTTCAATTCCAAACATTCCTAAATTAGAAATGGTAAAGGTGTTGCCTGACATTTCATCCGGTTGCAACTTTTTGATCTTCGCTTTTCCAGCCAATTCTTTCACCTCCACGTTGATTTGCGAAAGCGACTTCATGTCAGCATACTTGATAACGGGAACCAAAAGCCCATCTTCTACTGCAACGGCAACGCCAATATTGATATGATTGTTTTTTCGAATTTTATCGCCTAACCATGATGAGTTTACGGCTGGATTTTGCTTCAATGAAACGGCAGCAGCTTTGACCACCAAATCATTGAATGACAATTTGACTGGTGCAATTTCATTTAATTTAACTCTGGTTTTGACTGCTTTACCCATATTGATCTCGACAGTCAAATAGAAATGAGGCGCTGAAAATTTGCTTTCGCCCAGCCTACGCGCGATGACCTTCCTCATTTGACTAACCGCAGTGTCTTCAAAAGATTCGCCTCCACTAAAACTAAATGGAACCACATTGGCAGCGGCAGGTTTTTCGTTTTGCTGAGCAGCTGAAGCAGAGGGTGCGGGCGCTGATGTGGGTTGATAATTTTCAATGTCTCTTTTTATGACTCTTCCTTGCTCTCCTGATCCTTGCACGGCTGTGATATCAATTCCTTTTTCTTTAGCCATGGACCGTGCCAAAGGAGATGCTTTTACTCTTGAATCAGCAGATCCGTTTTGTGATGGAGGTGGTGCAGCTGTGGCGGTTGCCGGCTCTGGTGTAGGAGCTGCAGGTGCTGGTTCGGCAGGAGTAGGAGTGACAGACGGCGTGTCCGTAGTTGTTTCGGCAGCTGGAGCAGCCTCATCTTCTGCTGCAATTGCAGCTTTCCAATCTTCCCCTTTTTCGCCGATTACGGCAATGACTCCATTGATGGGTACGATACCTTCCTTAACAGCGATGTGTAAAAGATAGCCATCAAAATAACTGTCTAATTCCATGGTGGCTTTGTCGGTTTCTACCTCAGCGATAGTTTCGCCTGATTCTACCTCATCGCCTTCTTTTTTTAACCATCCGACGATGTTTCCTTCTTCCATGGTGTCGCTCATTCGCGGCATTCTGATTACTTCAGCCATTGTATATGTTTTACTTTTATTAAGAACTGCAAAAATGCGAAAGTTTGACAGGTTTCAAATTTTCGCAATGAATTTATTTCTCCCTTTCGGGAAATAACTTCAAAAAGTATAATTCAAATTAGTAGCATGGTACTTCAACTTTCGGCATTATTTCGCGAAAGCGAAATAAAAAAGGATTTGACTTTAGCCAAATCCTTTTTTTATAAAACAAGAAATAAATTTTAATCTCTATCAAGCATTTCGAGGGTTGGCTCTGTATTCTCTTCCCATTTCTTTCCTACCCATTTTCCTAACCACTCAATTTTTTTATTTACAGCTTTGTATTTCAAAAATGCTTCTGCTGCCTCATGGTGTGTTAATCGTGATATGCGAATGTCATTGGGGATAGATTTGATCACGAAATAGTATTTTCCCTTTGCGTAGGTAAATGATTTTCTTTGCTTCAAAATACTGTGTTTAAATTAAAAATTGAACCCGCTTCTTCAAACGGGCCGCGAAAATAGAAAAAATAATCCAGTTTATAAACTAATGCCTTTACGGCAAAATTGTTTGCCTCAGAAACAAAAAATCCCCAATCTTAGGAAAGATTGGGGATTTTTTAGAGTTAGCAGCGATGAAATCAATCACTTTTTTGAGAACTCAACTCTCTTTCAATTTCATCCATCTGAATGTAATCAATAGATTCTTGAACAGTTGGAATGATTTTCAAAACAGTGCTTAATCTTGAAATTTCTATTAATTTTTTGACTGCAACATGATTGATGCCTGTGAGGATGAAAGCTCCTAAATTTTTCCATAGTCTATCAGCGACTAAAATTGAGCTTAATCCAGAACTGTCCACAAACTTCACATCTGAGAGATCAAGGATTAGGTTTTTTACACCTTCATTGTAATAGAAAACAAATTCAGATTTGAGATTAGGCGCCAAAACCGAGTTTAAGTGATCCTCTTCTAATTTGATGATTGTATATTTTTCCTGCTTGTCGGTTGAAAATTTCATATATAATTTTTTTTAGGCAAAAAGTATGCTTGGGCAAATGTCGTTGATGTTTTCTTAGTTTTCAAAACATTCTCAACAAAAATAAAATTTTATGAGAATTAAACCACTTTTTTTGAGTTAGAATAGAAAACAAATCATTCCTTTGCTTGGAAATTGTATTGAGTGACTAATTGTCATGTTTCTTAAAGGTTTTGTGCCTTGACCTATGATGGCATGCTTTTTTAGCAATTAAGGCATGAATTGAACCAAAGAAGATTATATGGTGTTTTGGGATTCAGCATACATATTAAATCGTATCCTTTGTAAAGTTCGAAAATAACCTTTAATATTGTTCGAAAACTAAAATTTCCGATAGTTAACTTTTAAGAAAAAAGTACATAACAAACCTATTATGGAAAAGAAATTTTCACCGAAAGTCCGAAAAGTAATTAAGAAGAGCAGAGACATTGCCATGCGTCTGGGACATGATTTTATCGGGACAGAACATCTCCTGATTGGAATTATAGAAGATCGTAAAAATTTGGCAACTAGAGTTTTAAACTCTCTGGATGTGGACATTGCGCAACTCATCTCTGAGTTGGAAAACTCAATCAGGCGTTCGGCACCTGCGCAAAACACAAATCTTGAAATTGGAAACTTGCCCCTGAGTAAGCAAGCTGAAAAAATTCTAAAAATTACAATTTTAGAAGCCAAAAATTCCAAAAACAATCTTGCAGATCCGGAGCATCTGTTACTTTCAATATTGAAAGAAAAAAGTAGCACAGCTAAAAAGATCCTGAGCAAGTTTGATGTGGATTATGACATCTATCGTGCAGAATTAGAATTTGTCATTCAAGAGCAAGAGTTTAACTCTAACTATACAGAACCTTTTGCGGAAACGCCTCAAGATTCAGATGAGCCATTTGAAGAGGAGGACCAACCAAGGTATCCACGCAAAGGGAATTCTAAATCCAGAACACCCGTCTTGGATAATTTTGGAAGAGATGTGACTCGGCTTGCCGAGGAAGATAAGTTAGATCCCATTATCGGTAGAGAAAATGAAATTGAGAGAGTCAGCCAGATATTAAGTAGAAGAAAGAAAAACAATCCAATTTTGATTGGAGAGCCGGGAGTTGGTAAGACTGCTATTGTTGAGGGTTTGGCGCTAAGAATCAATCAAAAGAAAGTTTCTCGTACGCTTTTTAATAAGAGAATCGTGATGTTGGACATGGCAGCTTTGGTTGCCGGCACAAAGTATCGTGGTCAATTTGAAGAAAGAATGAAAGCCATCATGAATGAGTTGGAGAAGTCGAGAGACGTTATCCTTTTCATCGATGAGATTCATACGATTGTTGGGGCAGGTGGAGCGACTGGTTCTTTGGACGCATCAAATATATTCAAACCAGCATTGGCAAGAGGTGAACTCCAAACCATTGGAGCTTCTACTCTGGATGAATATCGTCAGTACATTGAAAAAGATGGCGCATTGGATCGTAGATTCCAAAAAGTATTGGTGGAACCACCAACACCAGAAGAATGCGTGCACATCCTTCATAACATCAAACCGAAGTACGAAGAATTTCACCATGTACTTTATTCAGATGAAGCAATAGCAGCCTGTGTGAAATTGAGCGACCGCTACATTACGGACCGCCATTTGCCTGACAAGGCGATTGATATTTTGGACGAAGTAGGGGCGCGGGTGCATTTGAAAAATATCCATGTTCCTAAACACATTGAAGATTTGGAAAAGGATATTGAAAAGGTCAAAGAGCAAAAAAATCAAGCAGTCAAAAATCAACAATATGAAAAAGCTGCTGATTTAAGAGATAATGAATCCAAACTGTCTCGCCAACTTGAATTGGCAAAAGCAGAATGGGAAGAAGAAGCAAAGACCAAACGCTATCCTGTGGATGAAGAAGACATTGCAGAAGTGGTAGCGATGATGACTGGTATTCCAACCAAGAGAGTGGCTCAAAAGGAGAGCAAAAGACTCTTTACAATGGGTCAGGACATTCAAAAGCAAATCATTGGTCAAGACGAGGCCATCAAAAAAATCACAAAAGCTATTCAGCGAAATAGGGTAGGACTGAAGGATCCGAAAAAACCAATTGGTTCTTTTATCTTTTTAGGTCCAACTGGTGTGGGTAAAACGGAATTGGCAAAAGCCTTAGCTCGCTATCTTTTTGATTCAGAAGACACTCTGATTCGAATCGACATGAGTGAGTACATGGAGAAATTTGCTGTAACACGTTTGATTGGAGCGCCTCCTGGATATGTTGGGTATGAGGAAGGCGGACAATTGACTGAAAAGGTTCGGCGAAAGCCGTATTCAATCATTCTATTGGATGAGATTGAAAAAGCGCACCCGGATGTTTACAATATCCTACTTCAAGTTTTAGATGATGGTCAATTGACTGATGGTCTTGGAAGAAAAATTGATTTCAAGAATACCATCATCATTATGACCTCCAATATCGGGGCGCGTCAGTTGAAAGACTTCGGAACAGGTGTTGGTTTCGCAACCCAAGCAAGAAAAGAAAATGAAGATGAATTGTCAAAAGGCGTAATCTCAAAGGCTTTGGCAAAAACTTTTTCTCCTGAATTCTTGAATAGAATTGACGATGTAGTGATTTTCAATTCATTGGAAAAAGAACACATTTTCAAGATCATCGATATTACATTGAAGAATCTTTATGAACGCTTAGAAGGAATGGGCTACAAATTGAAGCTCACTACTAAAGCAAAGGATTTTGTGGCTGAAAAAGGATTTGACCCACAGTTTGGAGCAAGACCTTTACACAGAGCGATTCAGAAGTATATTGAAGATCCGTTAGCTGAATTCATATTGGGCGAAAGCCCCACAGAAGGTGCGGTCTTTGAGGCAGACTATTCCAAAGATGATGAGAAACTGACCATAAAATTATCAGGATCATCTAAGGCTGACGCCAAAAAGAAATAACGCATAAATTAGACATCAAAAGAAGTATATTTCAAATAAATTGGGATATACTTCTTTTTTTTAGGGAAAATAAATCATTTTTACCCAACTTTTGGAACCAAATACAAAAAATTCATATTCACCTATTTTGAGCCTCAAAACTCATAATTATTCACTAAATAAAATCATTTGGCAAAAAGAATTAGAAAGAGGAGAGAAAATCCTCAAATTCAATTTAACATCAACAATCGAATCCGTCCATCAAGAGTTCGATTAGTTGGAGAAAATATGGACGAAATTAGTTCAGCTGCAGGTCGAAAAATCGAAGCTGGAAATATCCACGACACCAGAGACCTATTAAGTTGGTCAAGAGATCTTGGGTTAGATGTCGTAGAAATCTCTCCAAATGCCGATCCTCCGGTAGTTCGAATTGTTGACTTCAACAAGTTTCTTTACGAGAAAAAAAAGAAACAAAAAGAGTTGAAAGCGAAAACTCAAAAAACAGTAATCAAAGAAATTAGATTTGGTCCGAATACTGATGACCATGATTTTAACTTCAAATTGAATCATGCGAAAAAATTCCTAACAGAAGGAGCGAAAGTAAAAGCTTACGTTCATTTCAAAGGAAGAACTATCGTGTTTAAGGATCGAGGAAAATTATTACTTTTGAAGTTTTTGGCTGAGTTAGAAGAATTAGGAGGAGCGGAGCAAATGCCAAAAATGGAAGGTCGAAGAATGATAGTCATCATTTCGCCCAAGAAGAAAAAATAAATGATAATAGAAAAAACCCTGCCTCTCAGCAGGGTTTCTTTTTGTGCCCCCTATTTTTTAGCAAGCCTTTTTTGCGCTTTCGCTAAATGACGTTATTTGCCGAAAGGCACATCCGGATCTCGCCTCGGTAAATCAATAGAAGAGCAAATTTCCAATTAGCCATATTCTTTCCCTTTCGGGAAATGAAAATTTTCTTTTTTAATCAGCGAGAACAACTAAAAAAATGTACCTTTGCGCGCGCTAAAGAAGATCTTATATGATCGCATTTGGTAACCTTTTAAATATTAATAATCAATGGCTACTTATTTACCAAAAGAAAAAAAGGCTGAAATTTTCAGTCAGTATGGCGGATCAGACAAAAATACTGGTTCGATTGAAGGGCAAGTTGCACTGTTTACTTACAGAATCAACAGCTTATCCCAACACTTAAATGACAATAAAAAAGACCACTCTTGCAGACGCTCTCTTTTGCGTCTGGTGGGTCGAAGACGACAATTATTGGCTTATCTATCAAAGAAAGATATCAATAAATACCGTCAGCTTACGAAGGATTTGAAAATTCGTAAGTAAAACAGAAAAAGTGATTCCGGCTACCGGAATCACTTTTTTCGTGTTTTCATTAATATGTTATATCAAGTCCATAAATTATAAATTCGACAATCTGCAGTTTGTAAATTAAAATTACCATTCAGAATTTTCACTTTGAAAGCTACACGTAGGTAATTTATTGATCTGACTTCATTTGCATTAATTCCAATTTCCTACCTTGAAAGTGCATGTAATTCAGATTTATCATAATCATCTTTTCGAAGTTCTTGACGCTTAGATTGTCTATTCAAAATCATTTAAAACAATTAAAATGGGTCTCAAAACTCCTATTTCAACATCATTTAATTTACCTGACGGAAGGGAAGTTATCTTAGAAACTGGCAAATTAGCATCACTTGCTGATGGCGCAGTCGTGGTTCGTTTAGGTAAAACGATGTTGTTTTGTTCAGCAGTTTCTGCAACGGAAGAAAGAGAAGGACAACGCTTCTTCCCACTATCAGTTGATTATCAAGAAAAATTTGCAGCAGCCGGAAAGATTCCAGGTAACTTCTTTAGAAGAGAAGCAAGGTTGTCTGATTACGAAATATTGATTTGCCGCTTGGTGGATCGTGCTATCCGACCATTGTTTCCTGATGGATACATGAGAGATACGCAGATTATCATTAACTTAATCTCTGGTGATGAAGAAACAATGCCAGACGCATTAGCAGCACTTGCAGCTTCTACGGCTTTGGCAATTTCTGATATTCCATTCGCTGGTCCAATCTCAGAAGTTAGGGTAGCAAGAATCAATGGAGAATATGTGGTTAACCCAGATCGTACTGCTTTAGCAGATGCGGACTTAGACATCATTGTTGCAGCGACAAATGATGACGTAACGATGGTAGAAGGAGAAATGGATGAGGCGTCAGAAGAATCTTTAGTGGAAGCCATCAAAATTGGACATGATGCTATCAAGGTTCAAATCGCGGCACAATTAGAGTTGGCTAAATTGGTTGGTGGTAAAGCACTGACTCAAAGAGAAATCGAAGAAAAGCCAACAAACGAGGAGGTAGAGAAATGGGTTGCTGACAATTCAAAAGATAAAATCTACGAAATCGCGAAAGGCTTCTTAAACAAGCAACAGCGAAAAGATGGGTTTTCTGCCTTGAAAGATGAATTGAAAGAAAAATTTGCTGAGGAAAAAGACGAAGAGTTCGTAACAGAGAATGGTCATTTCCTAAGCATGTACTACGATAAGTTGAAAAAGAAAGTCATCCGAAACATGGTGCTTGAGGAAAGTGTCAGATTGGATGGAAGAAAATTAGATGAAGTTAGAAACATTTGGACGGAGGTTGATTATTTGCCTTCTGCGCATGGTTCGGCTATATTCACCAGAGGGGAAACGCAATCTTTAACTTCCGTGACACTTGGAACGAAGAAGGACAATTTAATGATTGATACTGCTTTGCACCAAGGATATGAGGATTTCATCCTTCACTATAATTTCCCAGCATTCTCAGTAGGTGAGACAAAACCAATGAGAGGACCGGGACGACGTGAAATTGGACATGCCAACTTAGCAGCACGTTCTTTGAAAAAAGTAATGCCTGCTGAATTTCCATACACCGTTCGTTTAGTATCTGATATTTTGGAATCTAACGGTTCTTCTTCTATGGCAACGGTTTGTGCAGGTGCTTTGGGATTGATGGATGCAGGAGTGCCTATCAAAACACCAGTATCTGGTATCGCGATGGGTATGATTGCAGAAGATGGAAAGGTGGCGATTTTGAGTGACATCTTAGGAGACGAGGATGCCTTAGGTGATATGGATTTCAAAGTAACTGGCACAGTTAATGGAATCACTGCTTGCCAAATGGATATCAAAATTGATGGTCTTCCTTATGAGCAATTAGAAAAAGCACTGGAGCAAGCAAAAGCAGGACGTTTGCACATTTTGGGCGAGATGGATAAATCACTTGAAGCACCACGTGATGACTTCAAACCACATGCTCCTCGTATTGTGGTAGTGAATATCGATAAGAGCTTTATTGGTGCAGTGATTGGACCTGGAGGAAAAATTATCCAAGAAATTCAAGCTGAAACCGGTACTTCTATCAATATTGAAGAAGATGAGGACAAAGGAATCGTAAGCATCGCAAGTAACAACAAAGAGTCAATCGACGCGGCAGTGGCTTGGGTCAACAAAATTGCCTTTATGCCAGAAGTTGGAGCGACTTATGATGCCGTAGTTAAAACAATTGCACCTTATGG
This sequence comes from uncultured Saprospiraceae bacterium, assembly GCA_937967625.1. GTDB lineage: Bacteria > Bacteroidota > Bacteroidia > Chitinophagales > Saprospiraceae > JAGQWW01. The sequence continues at coordinate 9,383 of CALCJP010000100.1, read as the reverse complement.
AGTTTTCGTTGACTTTAGTGGAAAGAGTGGTTTATTGCACGTAAGTGAAATCAGTTACGAGCGCGTCGAAAACGTTGAAGATGTATTTAGCGAAGGCGATGAGCTTCAAGTTAAATTGATTGACGTGGATCCGAAAACTGGTAAATTTAGGCTTTCTCGAAAAGCGCTTTTACCTAAGCCAGAAGGCTATGTTGAAAGAGAACGTCCTCAATTTAGAGGTGGCGGAGATAGAAGAGGCGGCGGAAGAGACCGCAGAGGAGGCGGAGATAGAAGAGGAGGCGGAGACAGAAGACCACCACGTAGAGACTAATATTTTTCCGAAAGGAATAAAAAATAAATGGGTCTGTTGAGTATTGCTACTTGCAGACCCATTGTTTTGTCATGTTTTCGCTCCCGATTAAAATGCGGGACAAGCTTTCGCTAAATGAGGTTATTTGCCGAAAGGCTCAAAAGTGAAATTTGAATTAACCTCTTGGATTAGACTATTAATCAAATTCATTGTCATTGTAGAAACAAACAAATTCTACAATAGGAAGTAGTTAAACTTATCTTTGCGACTCGAAAAAAAATTACTTGAGATTATGGAGTTTAGGAAATTAATAAGCCTTGGATTTTTCTTCTTTATCACTATCGCCCTTTTTGGACAAAAGGGAATCGTCCGTGGAAATGTATTTGAAAAATCTTCAGGAGCGCCAGTTGGTTTTTGCAACGTCTATTTGGATGGCACCACAATTGGAAACACCACCGATGATGAAGGTTTTTTCACCCTGGCAGATGTTCCTCCCGGCGAATACATTTTAGTAGCCAAATTTTTAGGTTATGACTCAATGGGAGTAAAAGTCAATGTGAGAGCAGGCGGAATCGTCTATGAGCGATTGTTTATCGCTGAGAGCGGAGAGCAATTGACTGAGGTGGTCATTTCTGCACGAAAAGAACAATCAAGAAATCAGGTTCAAATTTCAAAAGTACAGGTTTCTGCTAAACAGATTAAATCACTTCCATCGACTGGGGGGATTGCAGATTTAGCGCAATATCTGCCTGTTTTGCCTGGGGTCATTATTAGCGGTGATCAAGGCGGGCAATTATATATCAGAGGAGGTTCGCCTATTCAAAATAAGATCCTTTTGGATGGAATGACGATTTATAATCCATTCCACTCGATTGGGTTTTTCTCTGTTTTTGAAACGGAGGCGATTCGCTCAGTTGATGTTTTGACAGGAGGATTCAACGCCGAATATGGAGGCAGAATCTCAGCAGTCGTGGACATCAAAACCAGAGAAGGGAATAAAAAACGACTTGCTGGTAAAATAGGTGGCAGTCCATTTCAAGCAAGAGCATTAATTGAAGGACCTATCAGCAAATTGAGCGAAGATGGACGAAGTGGAAGCACCTCTTTTCTCTTCACTGGAAAACATAGTTTTTTGGAAGAGTCTTCGAAATCTCTTTATAGCTACGTGGACTCGATAGGCTTGCCTTATAACTTTACAGACCTTTATGGAAAATTATCTTTCGTTTCCGGCAACGGTAGTAAATTAAATCTATTTGGATTTAACTTTAAGGATAACGTGAACTTTCAAAATGTCGCTCAACTCAACTGGTTGACCACAGGAGGTGGGGCGAATTTTAAATTGATTCCACCAAGTTCAAATATTATTGTCGGTGGTTCAGCGGCTTTTTCTGATTATGATATTTCTCTATCAGAGGGAGAGGAAGACCCACGAACCAGTAAGATTACAACCTACAATCTCATCTTTGATTTTACCTACTTTGGAGCAAATAGCGAAGTGAAATACGGGCTTGAGTTCAATGGATTCAACACTCAATTCGGATTTCAAAACTTCCTCGGACTTTCCATCAACCAATCTGACTTTACCACCGAACTCGCTGGGTTTGCAAAATACAAGCAAAAAATCGGTAACCTCATCATCGAACCAGGGCTTCGCGTTCAGTTCTATGCCTCTCAATCTGACTTCTCGTTAGAGCCAAGATTTGGTTTGAAATACAATATCACAGATCGCTTGAGATTCAAAGCAGCGGGAGGTTTGTATTCTCAAAACTTAGTGAGTACAGTCAATGAGCGGGACATTGTGAACTTATTCGTTGGCTTCTTGGCAGGTCCTGAATCAACGATTTTCAAACCTGGAACTACAGAACCTACAGACCATAGGCTCCAAAAATCTCTACATGGGATTGCCGGTTTTGAATACGACTTGAACAAAAATATTGAATTGAATGTAGAGCCATATTATAAAGGATTCACACAGCTCATCAATTTGAATAGAAACAAACTGAGGGGCAGCGATCCTGATTTTGCAACTGAAACTGGAGAGGCGTATGGAATTGATTTCTCAGCTCGATATGACAAAAAGAATACCTACATCTGGGCGACCTATTCTCACGCTTACGTGAATCGCAATGATGGCTTTCAAATATATCCAACAGTCTTTGATAGAAGGAATAATATCAACTTCTTGGTTACCCAGAAATTTGGCAAAAATGCTGATTGGGAAGCAAGTGTTCGCTGGAATTATGGTTCCGGTTTTCCATTTACACAGACGCAAGGATTTCATAGTTTATTCAACTTCATCGATGGAATCAATACCGATTACGTCTCCGAAAATCCTGATTTAGGAGTCATCTACGCAGAAGATCGAAATGCGGGGCGTTTGCCAGATTATCACCGATTGGATGTTTCCTTGAAGCGTGTTTACAAATTTTCGAAAAACAGCCAATTGGATGTCATCGCAAGTGTAACCAATGTTTACAATAGAGACAACATCTTTTTCTTCGATAGAATTGAATATAATCGGGTGAACCAATTGCCGATTTTGCCTTCGATTGGTGTCGATTTTGGATTCTAAATTGTCGGCAAACACTGTTTGGGCAAAAAGGGTCAGTAGTCATTTTTTGACTACTGACCCTTTTTCGTTAATTTTGGAGAAACCCAATCAGTTAATGAAGATCAGGCAGTTTTATATTCTTATTTTTCTATTAGGATTTTCCCTTTCGGGAAATGCCCAAACCAACCTGCCCTCCAACCAAACGCTTTTCAAAAAAGACATCGTCACAACGCCTCCTAATCAACCCGTTCGACTGATGGCGGAGTGGGAAGAATTAGAAGCAATCGCTGTGACCTATGATCTTCGTTTCTCAGAAGCAAAAAAGAAACTTATCGCCTCCATTATCCAACACGCCAAAGAAGAGGTTCAGGTATATATCTACTGTGGAGGACAATCCTTCCGTCCCTCTGGTCGAGTCCGACTCGAATTAGAGTCAAGAGGGATTGATTCAGTAAACCTCCAATTTTTCGATTCCAACTTTGACCAACGAATTTGGATTCGCGATTTCGGACCTCAAACTGCTTATCTCAATACGGTCAACCAGCGAGTTCTTTTAGATTGGATATATGAAGATGACTTCCCGAAAGCAGATCGTGAGGTCAGTAAGTCATTAGGAAGCTTTTATCAAACGGATGTTTACTCAACTATGGTACGTCCCTATGATTTCAAATTCGATGGTGGCAATTTGCAGACTGATGGTATGGGGATGGCAATTACCTCCTCTCACATTTTTGAGGACAATCCACATGATGACTCAACAATAGATTGGATTGCAAATGAATTCATGGGGGTAGAAGAATTTATTAAACTGAAAAAACTCCCTCATGATGGCATTCACCATGTCGATATGCATATCAAGATGATTGATGAGGAAACACTTCTGATAGGTGAATTTCCTTTCGGAAAAGGCGATTACCAACAGCTCGAAACCAATATCAATTTCCTTACGGAAAATTTCAAAACATCATTCGGAACCGATTTTAAAATCCATAGAATTCCAATGCCCGCTGATTTGAATGGTCAATATCCAGATGAAACTGGTGATTGCAGTGAATTAGGTACTGGGTGTTATTACACTTATACTAATGCCTTATTTGTCAATAAATTAATTTTAGTGCCCACCTACTTTGGTAATAATGCTACAGATCAGGCAGCACTTCAAATTTGGAGAGACCTCATGCCTGGCTATAAAATAATCGGCATCGACTGCTCCGAAATCATCCAAGAATACGGAGCCATCCACTGCGTCACGAAAGAAATAGGAGTAGAACGCCCCTTGCGAATTGTCCACAAAAAAATCGAAAAGGCATGCCCTGATGAAACGGAATACCTCATTTCCACGAAGGTGGATCACCTAAGTGGTATTGAATCCGTCTCTGTTTTTTACACAGATGATTCCTCTTTCGAGGAATTGGAGTTGACTCAAAATTCCGAGGGTGACTGGGAGGGAGCCATCCCCGCTTTCGCGGAAAATACGGAAGTCAGATACTACATCGAAGCCACTGCCAATAATGGAAAAACGATAGCGAGACCCATAGTAGGAGAGAAAGGAGCGTGGCAATTCAAGGTAGATTGCGGATTGACGAGTAGTAACAATATTTCCCGTAAGGGAGGAATAAGTATTTCTCCAAATCCAGCTACTGATTTAGTGAATATTGAATCTAACATTTCCCGAAAGGGGAATTTAAAAATCATTAATCAATTGGGACAGGTCGTTAAGTCTCAAAAGGTTAGCCTTCCTAATCAATTGAATATCAGCCATTTAGAAAATGGAATTTACAAGGTGGTTTTAGAATCTGAAAGGGGAATGTTTTACCAAAGGCTTGTGAAAACTGCCAACTGATCCATGAATGAAATTCATGGGCTGCCTACTGCCTATTTGCCTAATCGAATTCCTGACTTCCCAATTTGAATGAGTCGCTTTTTGAACAGATTACCAATCGCCCTTTTAAAGGATTTTTTACTCATTTTGAAATTTTGCTGGATAGTCTGAGGGTCAGTTTTATCATTGAACGGAAGTGAGCCGCCGGCTGCTTTTAGTTTATCAAGAATCATTTGGGAGTTGGGTTCAATCATCTCGTGGACAAATTTTTGGAAGCTGATGTCCAACTGATTATTGTTTTTGATTCTTTTGACGAATGCCTTTTGAGAGCTATTTATCTCCACCTCATCGAAAATGTCATGATGATAAATCAAGCCGAGATGTTCGTCATTGACGATTACGGAGTAGCCTAAATCGGTCTTTTTCCAAATTCGAATATCTACCTCTTCGCCTTCTTTCAGTTCGAGTTCTTCGTTGCTGACAACTTTGTTTAGTTTTGAAGTGGCGACCACACGATCTGTTTTTTGGTCGAGATAGACCCAAACCAAATACTCTTTTCCCGCCTGCATTTTTTCTGCTTGCTCTTTAAATGGCGCCAACAAATCTTTCTCCAAACCCCAATCTAAGAATGCCCCAACTGAAGTTTCATTTTTGACTTTTAGCACTGCAAATTCGCCCACCTCAGCAAATGGCTTCATGGTCGTAGCAATCGGTCTGTCAGTGCTATCAACATAAACAAATACCTCTACGAAACTGCCGATTTCAAAATCCTTTGCCCATTTCATGGGAATCAGGACGTCGTTGCCTTCGTCATCGCCTAAGTAAAAGCCATGCTCGGCTTCCCGCAAAACTTCCAGTTGATTGTATTCTCCGATTTCCATAATTACATCATATCAAGCACGAATTTGGCTTCGTCGCTCATCATTTCTTTATTCCAAGGTGGGTCAAATACGACTTGCAAATCGACGTCTGTGACGCCTTCTACCGAGATCACTTTCTCCTGAACTTCCAATGGCATCGAATCCGCAACCGGACACATCGGCGTCGTCAAAGTCATCTTTACATCGACTTTGCCTGCCTCATCTACATCGACTGAGTAAATCAAACCGAGTTCATATATATTGACCGGAATCTCCGGGTCATGAACCGTTTTGATCTTTTCGATGATTGCTGCCTTGAGAGATTCGATATCCATAAAATATTAAATATCGGAGTTCGAATGGTATGTAGAACGAAAGCAAAAGAGGTAACTTTCAATTTCGTTCTCGGCTCCGCTCGAACTCCTGTTTATGCCAATTTTAGCGCATACATTTTCATCTGCTTCACCATGCTCAACAAACCGTTGGAGCGAGTGGGAGAGAGGTGTTCTTTCAATCCGATTTTGTCAATGAAGTACAATTCTTGCTCTGCGATTTCTTTGGCGGGCTGGTCATTCATCACTCTGATGAGTAAGGAAATGATTCCTTTGGTAATTACTGCATCACTATCTGCGGTGAATTGAACTTTGCCTCCATTCGCTTTTGCGTCCAACCAAACTCGACTTTGACAACCTTTGATCAACTTGTCATCTGATTTCGCGGAAGCGTCAATCAGCGGCAACTTTTTCCCCAAGTCGATAATGAATTCATACTTATCCATCCAGTCATCGAAGAAGGAAAACTCGTCTATAATCTCGTCTTGTATTTCGTTGATTGTCATATGTAACGCGGATTGGTAATCCGCGATTTGTTTTTAACGTAATGCGGCTCGGTAATCCGCAATACTTTTAAAATATTAGCAAAGTTTCTAATTTCTTAAAAATAGGGGTTCATAATTAGTTGAATATCAAGTCTTTAGATTAAACTTGTTCGCGGATTGCCAATCCGCGTTACGTAAGCATTCTCGCAGCTCGCGCTACGCCAGCCACCAAAACATCCACATCTTCTCGCGTATTATAAACTCCAAACGAAGCCCGAACAGTTCCAGGAATGTTGAGTAAATCCATCAGCGGTTGGGTGCAGTGATGACCCGTTCTAACGGCGATTCCTAACTTATCCAAAATGGCTCCGACATCATACGGATGAGCGCCATCAATCAAAAATGAAATGACGCTTGCTTTGTTGTTGGCTTTGCCAATGATTTGTAAGGAATCGATGGCTTTTAGTTTTTCGGTACCGTAGGTCAGCAAATCATACTCGTGTTGAGCAATCGCTTCGTGACCGATTTCTTCGATATAATCAACTGCGGCTGCCATGCCAATCGCCCCTGCAATGTCAGGAGTCCCTGCCTCAAATTTGAACGGCAACACATTGTAAGTCGTTTTTTCGAATGAGCAGGTTTCGATCATTTCGCCGCCGCCGTGATAGGGGGGCATGGCGTTGAGCAATTCCTCTTTTCCGTAAAGGAGGCCCATTCCTGTGGGGCCATACATTTTATGAGCAGAGAAAACATAGAAGTCAGCGTCCAATTCCTGCACATCAATTTTGATATGTGGCGTCGCTTGCGCGCCATCTACTAAAACAGGAATGCCGCGCTTTCGCGCAAATGCCGTTATTTCTTTAATCGGATTGATTGTCCCCAATGAATTGGAAACATGCATGACCGCAATGATTTTGGTTTTTTCGTTCACCATTTCGGCGAAAGCCGTCATATTCAACTCTCCTAAATCATTGATTGGGATGACTTTCAAATTGGCACCGGCTACTTCACAAGCCATCTGCCAAGGAACGATATTGGAGTGATGTTCCATCGCTGAAATCAAGACCTCATCACCTTCTTTCAAATATTTTCTACCGAATGAATTGGCGACTAAGTTGATACCTTCCGTAGTCCCGCGAGTAAAAATCACCTCATGGTCATGCTTTGCATTAATGAAGCGCTGCATGGTTTTTCGAGCGGCTTCGAATTGGTCAGTCGCACGCTGACTCAAATTATAAACCCCTCTGTGGACGTTTGCATGAGTCGTTTTATAATACTCGTCCATCGCCTCAATCACTTGATTTGGCTTTTGGCTACTTGCTCCACGATCTAAAAATATGAGTGGCTTACCATTCATCTCGGTGGAGAGGATAGGGAAGTCGGCTCTTATCTTTTTGATATTTACCCCCTGACCCCCTAAAGGGGGAACCAAGTGTTCCTGACTTGTATTTTGATTATTCAAAATAACGAAGGTTGAAATACCGGAGTCCGAGCGGAGCCGAGGACGGAATCACCCCGCAGTTTCATGACAAACTTTTAAGTTGAAAGTTCATTTCTTTCCCAAGCTCGATTCTCTAATTATTAGATTTAAGTCAAAGGTTTTCTGAAATACCTCTCCATAAGAAGAAGACGCTTTGGTAAAATAATCGAAAGCTAATTGTCCCATTTCAAAACCATTTTGCTCGACAGTACTGAGTCGGGGGCGAATATAATTAGACATTTTTGAATTGCTAAAACCTACAATTCCCAAGTCCTCAGGAATAGAAATATTATTTTCTTTTGCGTACTCAATCACACCTATTGCGATGTCGTCAGTAACTGCAAAAACAGCGTCTGGTGGATTTTTTAATTTAAACAGCCGAGCAGTTGCTTCATATCCTTTTTCGATAACAGCATCAGGGTTGTCTATGTCGGTTAGGATGATGTATTCCTCATTTGGGATGATACCAGCAGCATTAAGCGCCTCGATATAACCTTTTCTTCTTTCTGCTCCGATGGATATATTGTCTAAACTGCTGATATGAGCTATTCTTTTGTAGCCGTTGTCTAACAAGTGTTGAGTTGCCTTAAATCCACCACCAAAGTCATCTGTTAAAACATAATTACCTCTATAATGGTCATACATCCTATCTATAATCACAATAGGAGTCCTCTTGTGTAGGATAGGAATAATACTTTTCTCAAAATTGCTATTTCTTGTTGGTGCCATTATTATTCCGCTAACACCTTGATCCATAAACTGGTCAAGTATCTTTTTTTCCTTTACAGGATTCTGTAAAGACTCTCCAGCGATGATCAAAGTATTTTGTGAATGCGCTTTTGCCATTATTCCTTTGAGGACAGTAGAAAAGAAGTAGTGATTGATGATAGGTAAGAGGACGCCTACTAATGGTATCATTTTGTTTTTTCTCAAAGAGGTTGCTAATAAATTAGGTCTATATCCTAATTTATTAGCCAACTCTAAAATTTCTCTTTTAGTCTCTAAATTAATGTCTGACTTATTATTGAGGGCTCTATAAACTGTGGTAATAGAAATACCCAGTTGGTCAGCGATGTCTTTTAGTTTTGTTCTTTTGCTCAACCGTTTCCTTTTCTAATTAATAATTGTAAAATTAGTTACTTTTTTGGTCAACGTAAACGTTTACGGTAATTACCGTAAAAAAAAATCTTCACTGGATGTTTTTTTATTAAGAATATATATTAAGTTTACTTTAACAACTTAAAATTAAAATTTCTTTTTCATCAAAAAAAAGAAGTTTTGGGGCGAATTTCATTTTTTCGCTTTCGCTAAATGAGGTTATTTGCCGAAAGGCAGGAAAGCGAAATTTTAAAAATCACCCAAGTTTTTCTCTCACTTTTTTAATCATCTAATATCATCAAAAAATGAAGAAACTTTTAAGCAAGCTCAGTTTTACTGTGGTTATTATGTTGCTGTGTACTGTGTTTTCGTTTGCTCAAAAAACAGTAACTGGTACCGTAATGGACGCAGATAATAACGAGCCATTAATTGGAGCCTCCATTCTTATTGTTGGAGCAGAAACAAC
>CALCJP010000099.1 GCA_937967625.1 uncultured Saprospiraceae bacterium | reverse complement strand
TTATTTGCCGAAAGGCATAAAAAAAGGCGTTATGACTCATTGAGTGATAACGCCTTTCTTATTTATAGCTGACTGATGTAGCTTAATCAAACGATTGGTTAGGTTGAGCTGCTGTTTCAACTAATTCTTTGTACTCTTTTGGCGAAAGCCCATCCATGCAATAGTGAATCGGATTTACTTTCTTTCCTTTATAAATTACTTCGTAGTGAAGGTGAGGAGCGGTTGAAGTACCCGTGCTTCCTACCTTACCGATTATCTGACCTTTTGTGATTTTGTCACCCCTTTTCACGTCGATTTTAGACATGTGGGCATAGAGCGTTTTATACCCAAAGCCATGATCGATGATTACATTTTTTCCGTAACCTGTTTTCTTATTTTCGACTCTTTCGACTTTTCCATCACCGGTAGAGTAGATTGGAGTTCCCTTCGGAGTAGTGAAGTCAAGCCCCCAGTGCATTTTGCGCACCTTATGTACTGGGTGTACTCTCATACCATAACCGGAAAGGTGTCTGATTTTTCTTTTTAACTTATCTTCTCTAATCGGTTTGATTGAAGGCACAGAAGCATTCATGATGTCTCTGTTTTTTGCCAAATTAGCTATCGTATCCAATGATTTTGATTGGACTGCTAATTGGTGTTTCAATCTATCAATTTTTCGTTGAGTTTCAGAAAGCAGGTAGCCTGATTTGGAGTAAGTAGCCAAATCCAAGTTAGGAGTATGTCCACCAATACCACCTTGCCAAACGTCCTCATTGACAGGATCCATTCCAAAAATCATTCTGTGAGCAGCACCATCTCTTTCATGGATATTGGTCAAGACCTTTGACATCAAGTCGAAGTCTTTGCTAAATGCAGAAAGTTTGAGCTGTAATTGCTCATTTTCTCGCAACAAAACCTGCTCTTGAGGAGATGGGAAAAATTGGTGAGTTAGAAAAACAAGCCCTATGGCGGCGAACGCAACTGCACTAAAGAAGGTTATTGCGCTAATTAATTTGTCTTTCCACGTTGTATTTACTTTTTCGTAATTTAACGTGGATTTGTTGTAAATGTAGAAATCTTTTCTCATTCAGAAAAACTTAGCCAAAAAATCTAAATTTGCGCCTTCATGGCGTAAATCGAGTTTTCTCATGTTGTTTGTTCAGAAGCAATAAATGTAGGCTTCCGTATAGTATGTTTAAAAGTACTTGGCAAAGGTCAAATGTAGGGTTCATTACCAGATTTGCAAAAGAATTATCATAAAATTTTGATTATGAAACATTTATGCAAATTAAAATGAACCTTTATTAAGAACTTGGTAGTTCAAATATGACTCCAAATCTTAATGTCTTAATGCGAACAGTTGCAAAGATTACCATTTCGAATCCATATAAAAGAAAAGTTTACAAAACATTAACACGTAATAACAGATATGACCTCTAATGAAATTAGGAAGCAGTTTTTAGATTTTTTCGCTTCAAAAACGCATAAAATCTTTTCTTCTGCTCCCATCGTAGTGAAAGATGACCCTACCTTAATGTTTACCAATGCAGGGATGAATCAATTCAAAGATTACTTCCTTGGCAACAAAAACCCAGAGAGTAGGAGAGTAGCGGATACCCAAAAGTGCCTTCGAGTTTCAGGTAAACACAATGACCTTGAAGAAGTCGGAATTGATAGCTATCACCACACCATGTTTGAGATGTTGGGCAATTGGTCATTTGGTGATTATTTTAAAAAGGAAGCCATTGAGTGGGCTTGGGAACTTTTGACGGAAGTCTATAAACTTCCTAAGGATAGATTGTACATCACCGTCTTTGAGGGCGATGAAAAAGATGGGTTAGAAGCGGATACTGAGGCTGAAAAATATTGGGAAAAGTTGCTCCCCAAGGAACGGATTTTAAGATTTGATAGAAAAGATAACTTTTGGGAAATGGGCGATACAGGTCCATGCGGTCCTTGTTCTGAAATTCACATTGACATTCGGTCAGAAGAAGATCGGGCGAAAGTAGATGGGGCAACTTTGGTCAATATGGATTCGCCCGAAGTCATTGAGATTTGGAATTTGGTATTTATTCAATTTCAACGATTGGCAAATGGAAGTTTAGAAAACTTACCCGCAAAGCATATTGACACCGGCATGGGTTTCGAGCGCCTTTGCATGGCAATGCAAAAGAAAAAATCTAATTACGATACAGATGTTTTCTCGCCTTTCATTGAATTGATCGAAAAAGAAAGCGGCATCAAATACACGGGCAGCTACGAGATGTCTGCCAAAACCGATATCGCTATGCGAGTGATTGCAGACCATATCAGGGCAGTTGCTTTTGCGATCGCAGATGGTCAGATGCCCGATAACTCTGGTGCTGGCTATGTAATAAGAAGGATTTTGAGGAGAGCAGTTCGATATTACTATTCATTTTTGAATATCAAGGAGCCATTTTTGGTAAAATTGATTCCGCTTCTGGCGGAGCGGTTTTCTGATGTTTTTCCAGAGTTGAAAAATCAAGAGCAATTTGTTTTAAATACGATTCTTTCGGAAGAGAAATCGTTTTTGAAAACATTGGAAGCAGGAATCAACAGATTCGAAAATATCAAAATTAACAATAAAGTCGTGGATGGTGATGCTGCTTTTGAGTTGTATGACACTTTTGGTTTTCCAATTGATTTGACTCGATTGATGGCAGCGGAGAAAGGATGGTCAGTTGATGAGAAGGGATTTGATGCGGCTTTACAAGAGCAGAAAAAGCGCTCTCGCGCTGATGCTGAAAAAGAAGCAGGCGATTGGATTCAGGTGTTGGATGAAAACGAGAACGAATTTGTGGGCTACGATCACCTTTCGGTAAATGACGCCAAAGTCCTCAAATACAGAACCGTTTCCCTCAAAAAGCGCAAGCAGATTCAAATGGTTTTAAATAAAACGCCCTTTTACGCAGAGAGCGGTGGGCAAGCTGGTGATACAGGTTATTTGCATTT
>CALCJP010000098.1 GCA_937967625.1 uncultured Saprospiraceae bacterium | reverse complement strand
TCATCCTTTCCTTACTTATCTACGACCGTTACTTCAATATCGAAACCGGTCACACGCTCTTCAAAAACCTTTTCCAAATCGCTGATGACCTTGACAATATTTTAGTTGAGGAATATGGAGCAGAGTGGAAAGAGGAGTATTAAAATGGTTGCATGGCTTCATGGTTACATGGCTAATAGTCACGAAGAGGAACACGGATTACGCGGACGGACACGGAGGAACACGGATTTTTCACTTTCGTGAAATATAAATATTTGCCGAAAGGCAAATGAAAAAATCCGCGAAACCCCGCGTCCGTCCGCGCACTCTGCGTTCCTCTTCGCCATATTAGCCCATCCTCCCATTCAGTAATTCCTCCATTCTCTCATTAATTTTCAACATATTAAAAAAGTTGGCAATGTATTTGCTACCCTAAAGGTGTTAGAGCAATATGGGTCTCAAAGCCCATCGCCCTCACACATGAAACAACTAAGAGCAATTCAATTTGCTCATACCGATTTTACAAAAAAAACAGGATAGCGCTTCGGCGCTACCTAACTCTTCCCAAAAGCTGGTTTCAACAGCAAAATTTCTAAACTGACAAAAAGATTGTCGTGGAGCGGTAGCTCTACGAACCAAGAGTTGTGTGTAAAAAACGCAAGGAATAGCTCCATCGTGAGCTGACCTTTATCATGCACATCCCAAGAGCGAGCGAGCTGCTTGTCTTAAAAAGCAAGCACTCGCTTTTTCCAAAAGGGATTAAAGACGACTCCTTACTTTCTACTGATTTAACCACTTCATACACTACACATCTCTACTCAATCAATATTGGTCTGATCTGTCTGCTCGACTCGCCTCAAGCAGCACGGTCATCGGTTTGTCCAAAATGATAAAAATGGATTTTTGAAAGGTGTCAAAGTTCCACTGGGACAGGTATGCCTGAACTATAAATATGCAATAAAAACTTAATTTTTTCATCCGTTTATTCCAAAATCTAAAAATTATGCAAACTCGCAATCTTCAAAGAGTTGCAAGATGGAAGGCACGATCTGCTGCCATATTCATCGCAACCATTTTTTCTTTTTTCCTTTCGGAAAATGCCCTACAGGCGCATCCAAACAACGACAATTTCGAACCGACGACAGAATTCAGAGACTGTGCAAAAGGAATTGCTTTTCCTCGCATTGGCATGGGAGGAGCCGTCATAACTGATATCGACACATTCTTTATATGCAAAGATCAGATCACAGGAATGACCGATGTCGAATTTGATGTCGTCTCAGTTGTCGATTTCAACACGCTACAAACGCCGCCTGCGGGCTACACTTACTTCCTTCGCTACATCATCAATAGTGTATCAGTAAGCGACCCCAATGTCAGCTCAATCACTGGTGGAGATGTCCTTTCGACTACATTGAGTAGCAACACGATTCCTGGTCCATTTGATGGAGCAACCATGAGTCCTTTGAATATTACTATTCAAGACGACATCATGCTCATGACCAGCAATGACCTGACCCAATGCGCCAACATCAAATACGAAATCATCACTCAGCTCATGGAAGGAAATGGAGTAGATACAATTGTAAGCAACGCCTGCTTCCCAACCAGACATTCCGTTAATGTGAAGGTATGCCCCAACCCTACTGTGGCGGGCATTATCTCGAGCGCTACCTCTCCAACAGACACCTCCGCCTGCGAAAATCAGCCAGTATCTTTGGTTGCAAACGTGACAAGCGGACAGAGTAATATTCAATCCTACTCATGGGCAGTCGTCGATTCTGATCCAGGTTTTAGTGGAACGTTTTCAGATGAATTTGCTTCCAATACGACTTTCAATGGCACCATCGACAACTCAGTGGTAGCCAAAGGCGATTGCGGAACCATCACCGCAGAGGTGACCTTTTCCAATGCCAACGGCTGCTCCGGTAAGGACAGTATCGTCATTCGCCTATGCAGAGCAACAGGCGCACTTTCGTGCAATGACAATATCAATATCTCCCTCGATGACGATTGTGAAGTAACCATCCAACCCGACGATGTGTTGGAGGGCAACTATGGCGATTTCGATTTGTTTGATGTCATGATATTTCACGGAAGTGCAAGCATCGGCAATACGGTCAATGGCTCACATATCGGGCAAAACCTGACCGTTCGTGTGATTGACCAATGCTCAGGAAATTACTGCTGGGGCAACCTCAACGTGGAGGACAAATTCGCTCCCGTCATCAATTGTCAAGCAAATCCATATAAAACTAGTTTAATCAGCAGCAGTCTAACTGCCACTGACCCAACCTATAATAGAACCATTGATTTTGCGCAAGGAACGGCTTCCGGTTTTTGTGCACTTTCGGGCGCAAGCACCAATGTGCATTATGAAGCGACACCCTTTAGTGTAGCCATAGCAGGTGTTTATAATTTCGAAGTGGTGGTCGCAGGAATTGATTTGGGAGGAGCAATTTATACCGCTCCATTTGACCCAACCAATCCATGTCAAAACCTAATCACTGCCGATGATAATGGAGGAACTCAACTAAATGCACCTCGCCTTTCGGCAAATCTGGCTGCTGGCAATTACCTCCTCGTTACCTCTGCCACTAACAATGGCGACACTGGCGGCTATCAATGGAACATCAGCAGTCCGATCAATAATTCAACAGGTTTCCCAAGTGGCATCTGTATGATTGCTGATACCATCACATTACCGTGTTCAGTTGATTTGAATACGATTCCTTCTCCCGTAGCAACTGATAATTGCGAAGGCAATATCACTCCAATGTTAGTAGATGAATCCTCTGTCAATTTTGGCTGCGGAAGAGCAGACGGAACGGTTCAAATTATCGAGCGAACTTGGAGAGCAGTGGACAGCAAAGGCAATGAATCTGCTACCTGCAAGCAAATTATCAAATTGGTGAGACAGCCACTTTTATCAGTGATTTTTCCACCTGATTTTGATAATGTGAGCAAACCCGCATTGCGATGTACGCAACCCATGTCGGCTGCCCACCCTGATTTCACAGGCTACCCGCAACTGGACGGACATCCGATTTTGACAGGCAACACCTGTATGTTCAATCTTGAACATGAAGATCTGATACTTCCTGATTGTGGTGGCGGCAAAAAAATCCTACGTGAATGGACGGTTTTGGACTGGTGTGCGCCTTTACAAGTGGGGGTGAATCCAGCCACACATATTCAAGTGATTAAATTCATGGATAAACATGCACCTGACTTCGTCTGCGTAGATGACTTCACAGCAGGCGCATACGATGGTAGTTCCAATGCACATGGCAATTGCACAGCAACGGTCAACTTTCCACCTATCGTTACGACTGATAGTTGTAGCGGTGTGGATGTGCAAATCATCACCAATTATGGTATTATCAACGGTAACGGTGGAACGCTAAGCGGTTTTCCAATAGGAGAGCATGACATCAAATATGTAATGAGAGATAGCTGCGGCAACGACACCAGCTGCGTAACCAAACTGACCGTCGTAGATGATTTAGAACCTGTTGCAATTTGCATAGACCTATTGGATGTAGCGTTGACCTCGACGGGTACTGCTGTGGTGAATGCGACTTCATTTGACGCAGGGAGTTATGACAACTGCTGTTTTGATAGATTCGAAGTGAAGCCAATGAGAGGTGGGCGTTTTGGTCCCACTATCACATTCGATTGTGATGACATTGGAATTGTCATGGTGCGCGTAAAAGTCTTCGATTGCTTTGGCAACGAAAATGAATGTATGGTAGAAGTAGAAGTGGAAGACAAATTACGCCCATCGCTAATTTGCCCACCTACTGCAACCATCGGCTGTACCGATGACCCCGATGACTTGACCCTAACTGGCGGTAGCGCAACTTCAAATGATGTTTGCGCCAGCGACCCCGTCACTTATACGGACAATTTAAATCTCGACATGTGCGGCATCGGAAGAATCGTAAGAACCTTCCGCCAAACCGATGATAATGGAAACACAGGCACCTGCCGCCAAATCATCAACGTGGTCAATAATAATCCATTTGACCCAACAACAATTATTTGGCCAAGAGACACCATGTTTTTCAATGATTGTGGAAGAGGATTGCACCCTGATAGTTTGCCGACAGGCTATGACTATCCAATCTATGCAAATAACTTTTGCGCTGATTTATATAGCAACTACAAAGACATGCAGTTCGATAGAGTACAGGGCGCCTGCTTTAAAATTAGACGCCTTTGGACGATTATTGACTGGTGCACTTATGATAGCAATAATCCAATTGCGACTGGTAAGTGGGAATATACTCAAGAGATTGCTGTCATTGACAATCAAGCCCCTGTGGTGGATTGCCCCGATAGCTTGGTGTTTTCAGCAGGTTACAATTGTGTGGCAACGGTTGAGTTTGACACATTGGAAGTGATTAGTGATTGTAGTAAGGATTTCACGCATTCTGTTTCGGGTGATTTTAATTCCTTTGGGCCAATCATGGATGTGCCTTTAGGCAGATACAATGTGAATATCAATGTCATGGATGGCTGTAACAATACGGCAGTTTGCCCAGTGCCAGTCATCGTCAAAGACATGAAACCACCGACGCCGGTTTGCCATGATACCATTTCAGTCAATATTGATAGCGTCATGCAAATGGTCTGGGTCAAAGCTCAAGTCTTCGACGCATCGAGTGTAGATAATTGTACTGATGTCTCTTTCTCATTTACGCTGAGTAGGGCGGATTCGATGGTGATATTTGATTGCGATAGCGTTGGGTTCATCCCGGTTAGAATCTATGTTTTTGATGAGAATGGTAATAGCGATTTCTGTAATGCGACCTTAGATGTGCAAGACAATAAGCAAACCTGCGGTGGCTCGCGCCCATTCATAGTGGGGAGCATCAAAAACGAGCAAAGCGATCCTGTTGAGAATATCGAAGTTGCCATCAGCGGAACCAATATGGCACCCGCCAAAACCAATCGAACAGGTCAGTTTGAATTCAGAAATCTTAGTTCAGGAGGAGATTATTCCATTTTCCCTTTCTGTGATGATGACTTTGGCAATGGCATTTCGACCTATGATTTGGTGCAAATATCCAAGCACGTTCTAAACGTGGAATTGATAGATTCACCTTATAAACTAATTGCGGCAGACGCCAACAATTCGCAAAATATTTCGACGCTTGATATTGTCGCGCTACGAAAATTAGTTTTGCATGTCGCCAATGATTTGCCTAATAACACCTCATGGCGTTTCGTCAAATCCGATTATGTTTTCCCTGACCCGACCAATCCGTGGGAGGAGCAGTTCCCTGAAATTCAAAACCTGAATGATGTGCGCTCCGGTACCCATTATGCGAATTTCACGGCGATTAAAATTGGTGACTTAAACGGCGACGCAGACATGAGCAATGTCGGCGAAGTGGACGAACGCACCTATCATGAGGCACTGACTTTCGCGGTAAATAACCAATCGTTTGAAAAAGGAACATCAGTTAAAATTGACTTTACTTCAGCTGACTTTCGTCAAATATTGGGTTATCAATCCACCATTCAATTCGATACTCGAATATTTGAACTGACAGATATAGTGCCGGGAGCGATCACTTCTGTTGAGAACTTCGGACAGGCGCATTTGCCGAAAGGCAGATTGACCACGAGTTGGTACAGCGCAAAAGCAGAGAGCTTCGATGATGAGACGGTACTCTTCTCATTGGTCTTCAAGGCGCTTCAATCAGGCAGCGTCGAATCCAATATTTGGATGGACGGCAGCTTGACGAGAGCTGAGTCTTACAGTGCAAACGGCGACATCAAAGGAGTGGATTTGGAAGTTCTGAATTCAGTTTCGGAAGTGCGTTTGTATCAAAACGAGCCGAACCCATTCAGCGATAAAACAACGATTCGTTTTTACTTACCAGAAGCGGCTAAGGTCGATTTGACCATCACGGACATTTCCGGAAGGGAAGTAAAAATTTACAAAGAAAAATATGAGGCGGGTACTCACTCGATTGAGTTGCAAAAGGCAGATTTGCCGAGCCAAAGCGTACTGTTCTATCGACTTCAAACTACTGATTTCAGCGGCGTGAAAAAGATGTTGTTGATTGAATAGAAGTGATTGTTTGACTGTTTCGCCACTTCGTGGCTGATTGTTTGATTGTTTTGACTTTCGTCAAATCAGATTAACAATCAGCTGCGAAGCAGCGCAACAATCAGTCCGCCTTAGGCGGACGCAACAATCAAACAATCTAAGTTATCCCATGAATTGAAGCCGAAGGGTTTCACAAATTATATTCCCAAAAATTGGAGTGCGGTGGCTTGAAAGAGTCACCGCCTACTTTAAAGAATTAGAAAACATCCGCGAAAAAAACATCCACACACTGAACTTATAGACAACACAAAAAAATACTATTTGGAAAGCGGGATGATAATTTTTTATCATTATTCGAGAGCCCTCCTTGGAGGGCTCTTTTTTTCTCTGTGCAACTCTGTGTAACAGCTAAGCAAAATGGGCTATTACACAGAGATTCACAGAGAGACGTTACATTGAAGTTGCAACTCTTTCAACTTCTCGCCACACTCGCGCCGTATTCTTCCAGCAAATTTTTTCAATATCTTCTGCTGAATAACCACGCTTAAGTAATGTATAAATCAAATTCGGATAGGCAGACACATCTTTCAAACCAATCGGCAAAGAATCACCTACACCATCAAAATCAGACCCAAAACCAATGTGATCCACACCTGCCAAATCACGCACATGGTCGATATGATTGGCAACCATTTCGACATCAGAGTAGAGGGCTGTTTTATGTTCTTTTTTGAATGCTTCGATAATTGGTTTGGCTAAAGAATCTTCTGCTTCAAATCCTTTTTCCGCAAGGATGTTTTTCATCACCGTCCGAAGACTATCCGCTGATTTTTTGATTTTGGAATCCAAAAAGGTCGAGCCAAAATTGATATGAATCACACCACCGTTTTCGCCCAATTTCTTAATCATATCATCTGCCATATTTCGCTGCCAGTCGGGGGTGAATTTTCGGCAAGAGGAGTGCGACGCAATGACGGGTGCTTTCGTCAATTCAATAGTTTGAAAGAACGCTTTATCGGACACATGCGAGATGTCAATCATGATGCCGACGCGATTCATTTCGGCGACGATTTGTCTGCCATATTCGCTTAAGCCGCCGTGGGTGGCAGTCGTATCATAAGAAGAATCACAAATCTGATTGTCCTTCGAGTGGGTCAGCGTCACGTAGCGAATTCCTTTTTTATGGTAGTATTCGACATCTGAAAGTTCGAGTAGTGGCGCGCCGTTTTCCATGCCCATCGGGAGGGAGACGATATTCTTTTTATGATTGGCTTCTACTTGATCAGGCGTAGTAGAAAGATGAAACTTATCAGGATGTACGTTAGAAATCGAATCTATCATTGCAATCAATGAATCGGCAAAGACTTTCGCACCTCCCGTCTTCTGATAACGCGCAGGAATGTAAATCGACATAAACGGCGCATCTAAACCACCCTTTCGCGCACGTACATAATCGAAATCT
Source organism: uncultured Saprospiraceae bacterium (assembly GCA_937967625.1). GTDB lineage: Bacteria > Bacteroidota > Bacteroidia > Chitinophagales > Saprospiraceae > JAGQWW01. The sequence continues at coordinate 2,004 of CALCJP010000098.1, read as the reverse complement.
CCCTCATCACTTTCTACCGGAATGCCGATGTATTCTTTATACAATCTGAAAAAACGAGTCGAGAGTCGATAGGGTAAATCCACGTGCCCATCTGCAATGATGAATTTTTGTGCTAACTCATCGGCGTAGGTTTTCAATTCGTCATCGCTCATGTCGGCGACGGCTTTTGTGGGAGCAGTTGAGGTCTCTGAACTGCTGTTTTCTTTGCAGCTAAAAAAGAAACAAGCCGCAATAAGGAGTGCCAGGTATTTGTTCATAATTTGAATTTTTTTCAAAAGTAGGAAATTTACCCCCTGACCCCCAAATTGGGGGAACCTGAATTAGAACTTGTTGCATTTTGATTTTCAACTATTACAAAAGTTCGTATCGAACTAACTAACCTCCAAGTGATTACCACTTGGTTCCCCCAATTTGGAGGTCAGGGTATTTTGTGTCGCATCGTCCTCTTGCGAGAGACGATGCTCAAAGCTTACGTTCTTTTAGCACCTTTGAAATTTTCATTTTGATTTTCATTTTAATTTCAATTAACTCCTACATTTACCGCCATGCAAGAGCGTTTCAAAAAAATAATCGGCGAAAGCATTCAAGTCAAACAGCAATTGTTGAAAGACGATGGATTGCTCCAAACACTTGAAGAAGTGGTGGCGGTGTGCGTGTCCATTTTCCGAAAGGATAAAAAAATGCTCTTTTGTGGCAATGGCGGCAGTGCGGCAGATGCGCAGCACATCGCGGCGGAACTCTCGGGCAGGTTTTATAAAGAACGTGCACCTCTGTTTGCGGAAGCGCTCCATGTCAACGGCTCTTTCGTCACCGCCGTCGCGAATGATTATAATTATGAAGCCGTCTATGCGCGCATGGTGCAGGCAGCAGGTCGCGAGGAAGATGTTTTGGTGGCGATTTCGACATCGGGCAATTCGTCCAATATTTTAAAAGCTATCGAAGCGGCGCGCCAGCAAAAAATGATCATCATCGGCATGACCGGTGCTACCGGCGGGGCGATGGCTGACCGGTGCGATTACATCTTAAAAGTTCCGTCAACAATTACGCCTCGGATTCAGGAAGCGCATATCATGTTGGGGCATATTTTGTGTGAGATGATTGAGGAGGGGTTGTTTTTATAAAACAAAATCAAGAAAATTTTCTCTATTTTTATAGGGTATTTCTTTTAATATTCTTCTAATCAAAGTCGTTTTTCCAACTTGCCGAGCGCCAAAAATCAAGATGATTTTATTCAAATTTTCAATATCTTTCTTTAGTGAATTTGTGATTGCTCTTTTTATCATTTTAAACTCTTTTTTTGCATTGGAAGCAAAAATAGACATATTAGGTAAGGCAGTAGCAAGTTCATTTATTAAATAGAACTATTTCATAATCGACGATTTTAAGTAAAATTATTTCTAAAAGTAGTAGAACTCATTGAATTATTATTTCACCCCCAGAAGTCAGGTTTCTAAACTCATTTTTCACTGACTTCCGTCAAATGCTTCAACGTATTTGTTTCTCTTTTAAAATGTTAAGTTTTGGAAAATGTGGAAAAATACGCTGAGTAAAACATGACTTTAAAGGTTTTATCTAATACTTTTACCGCTGATGAGATAGGTGTACGTTGCGTACCTACTGCATTTGGACTGAATTCTGCATGAATTTAATCCGTTGCTCATCAACAAATTCAGAGCATGCTCGTAAAGCTGTTTTCCTAAAAAGGAACCCCACAAAATAACTTTAAAGGAGAACAGTGATTTACTTCGCCTCAGCGGAGAGAAAACTCGTAAAAAAGAACAATGAAATACACGCGTACGACACTCGATAAGGTTGAAAATATCTTTAAAGAAAACGGTTATGTCATCCGCTATGAGAAGGGCAATTTTCAGTCAGGCTATGCTTTGGTCGAATCAAAGAAAATTGTGGTCATCAATAAGTTCTACGATTTAGAAGGGCGCATCACGACCTTGTTTGACATCATGCATGCTATCGAATTGGATGTCACCTTGATGTCTGAAAAAT
>CALCJP010000097.1 GCA_937967625.1 uncultured Saprospiraceae bacterium | reverse complement strand
CTACGAGTACTTCCCGATTGTCTCCAAAGAGGCTTATAGCAAGCGAACTTTGAAGTCGTTTGTACAAAACTATTTCGATGGCTCTATGGAGCGATTGGTCTCCTTCATGGTTAAGGAAAATGACCTTTCGGTCAATGACCTGAATGATATGTTGGAGCGATTGAACGAGGACGAAAAATAGTGATTTTTCTTCTCGGCTCCGCTCGAAGAACGAGCAGAAACTCGGAGTTCGAGTGGAACCGAGAATGGAGCAAATAAAACTAATCACCAGTTATAAATCACCAAGCCATGACCTATTTCTTAGAAGTCACTTTTTATTGGGCAGCGTGCTATCTGTTTTATTATTTGTTGTTGCGTCGCAATACCTTTTTCCAAATCAATCGAGTCTATTTGTTGGGGACGTTGTTTTTGGGCTTGGCATTACCGTATTTGGACTTTGGTAATTATTTGCCGAAAGGCAGTCCGTTAGAAGTCTTATTACCAGCCGTACAGATTAGTCCGGGGCAGTTAGAACAAGTAGTTTTCGCGGAAGCGGAAAATAATGTCTCATGGAGTTGGGGCAACTTGTTGATGGGCATCTATCTGTTGGGGGCTTTGTTGACCGCAGGAAGAATTTTCTATGGATTTTATAACATAAATCGACTCAAATCAAACAGCGAAAAAGAGCAATGGGGCAACCTCTCCGTTCGCAAAACAGACGAAATTCACACCCCTTTTTCTTTTTTCAATACACTTTTTTGGAGCAATCAACTCAATCATCTTTCAGACACCGAGCAGCAGCAAATCGTATTGCACGAGCAGGCGCACATGACGCAGTGGCATAGTTTGGATGTGGTGATAGTAGAGTTAATTACGATTGCTTTTTGGTGGAATCCGCTGGTGTATTTATACAAAAATCGCTTACGCGAAACGCACGAATTTTTAGCCGATGACTACGTGATTCGGCAGACGAATAAACAACAATATGGCCATTTGTTGATACTCCAATCACGCGCATTTTCGAGTCTACTTTCGACTCAAAATGCGCCGGTATTGGCTAATCATTTTTTCCATTCACAACTTAAAAAACGAATTATTATGATGACCAGTAAGAAATCACAACCGACCGACTTGTTGAAGTATCTTTTGATTTTTCCACTAATGGCCATGCTCGTCTTCGCCTGCGAATCCGTAGTCGAAAACGAAATGCCCGAAATCGACGAACTGACTGCAAAAAAAATTGAGGAATCAGATGTGGAATTTGTAACAGATACAATTATCAATTTCAACCCTGAGACCCTGCAAGAATCCGTGAAAGTAGTGCAAACTGAAGTGTACAAAAAAGTAGATGAAATGCCTCGATTTCCTGGGTGTGAAGATGAGCCAGGCGGACAGGAGGCGATCGAAGAATGCGCCACAAATGCATTATTGACCAATATTTATACTCAAATAAAATTTCCTGCAGAAGCTCGAAAAGCGGGGGTGGAAGGAATGGTTGTCGCTTCGTTTATCGTGAGTAGTTTTGGGAATATTACCGACGCTAAGATTGTAAGAAGTCTTTCTCCTGAATGCGACGCAGAAGTTCTAAGAGTAATTAAAGAAATGCCTCGTTGGGAACCTGGCAAAAAAGATGGGCAAAATGTAAATGTCAGATATAATTTGCCAGTGAAGTTTAAATTAAGTTAGAATTTTCGTTGACTGAACGGAGCCGAAGTTAAGAATCATAACTACCTGCATGTGATTGTTGGCTTCGACTTCGCTCAGCCAACGATTGGTTGGAGGTTAATAGTGGTTTCCCTCTTCCGCAACCTCAAACCCCGCGCCCAAAATCTCCGCTCTCGCCTCCGACCCAATCTGCAAAGTCGGATTCGTATGGTTAAAGTGAATGAAATGAATCTTCGCTTTTTCGCCTTTCGGCAAATCTCGAAACAACTCCATGCTCTCCTCCATAAACGGGTGCGGAATCTGACTCATGTCCCTTCCGGGAATTTCGCCATTTGCGAAAAAAGTACCATCCAAGAAAGCGACATCCACCTCAGCGATTTCATCAATAATGTCGCGTTTCCACAAGTGCCACTTATCAATATCGGGGATGAAGAGGTAGGACTTTTTAGGCGTCATGATTTTATAGCCAACCGTTTCAGAAAACTCATCGCGATGAGGCACGCGGAAGGGCATGACTGAAAAGCGTTCATTTAAAATGACCGTGCTGTCGGCATTCAACTTTTGCAAATCGATGTTTTTATAATCGACGAGTTGACTCCACGGGCCATTTTCCGAAAGGAAGGATCTCATGCGCGGCATGGCGAATACGGGCAACTCCTTTGCGCCCATCACTTCGTGCCCAAAATGCATCAAGCCAGTGTAATGCCCGATGTGGGCATGGGTCAAAAATATTCCCGAAAGGGAAACTTCAGGCGCCATTTTTTTAAATCGATCCATTTGAAACTTGATATCGGGGGTCGCTTCAAAAAGCCAAAACTGATTTTTGAGCGAATCATAAAGCGCCAAACAAGACGCATGTCGGCGCAACGAAGGGTCGAGCCAAGCCGCTTGGCAACAATCCTTTTTGCAATCTGCCTGAGGAAACCCCGCATCTTGCGCGATGCCCAAAACCACAATGCCCGATTTAAGTGGCTGATTGTCAGCTTGTTTTGTTGTATTTTTGCAACCAACTACTCCCACCAAAGTCAAAAGCAAAACCCATTGATACCTCATACACTCGTTTTTTGCCGCTAAATTAAGCTTAGTGGTCGAAAATAGGAGTGATTAACGTTGGAATGCTTTTATTTTTGCAGCGCATAAGAAAATACACAGATGATAATTGACGCAATTTTTTTTATTACTGTCTTGGGTGGTTTTTGGTCGGGGTTCTCTCGCGGCATCATCAAGACGGTGATGTATCTATTTGCCTCCTTTTTTGGATTTATTGTAGCGGTGAAATTTGCTCCTGCTGCCACCGACATACTCACGCAACTTTTCAATAGCACTTCGCCGTTGATGTATCTTTTGGGATTCATTTCCTGCCTGGGACTGACCGTAATCGGTATTCAACTACTCGCAAAAGGAATCGAAGGCATCCTCCAAAGCGCTCGGATTAATATCATCAATAAATTTTTCGGAGGTGTCTTGATGTCTGCGATTTTCGTGCTTTTTTATAGTGTCTTGTTGTGGTTTGCTGACAAATCTCATTTGATTGATGAAGCCACCAAAACCGAATCAGCGACCTATGTTATTTTGAAACAATACCCCGGTCAGGTGAAAGAAATATGGGCGCGCGTGCAGCCTAGTTTCGAAGACTTTTGGAATCAATCGCTTGATTTCATCGACCAGATGGAAGACTCTTCTATCAAACGAAATGACGGCGAGGCGGAGATTTACGACATCGAAGATGAAGGTGGCGAACCTACTGAGGAATTTTAAAATTAGACACAAGAGCGAAGACATGAGAAGCAAGACCATTTGACGAAAGTCTATTTTCAATTATAAATTTTCCAATGCTTAGAATATTTACCCTCCTCACTTTTTTCCTCTTCCTAACCAATAGCGCTTTCGCGCAACGCGAGTTTGAATACGAAGAAGATGGTGTGATTTATCAAATGAAAGAATACTTCGTAGTCTTTCTCAAAAAGGGCCCAAATCGCGAAGCGATGGAACCAAAAGCTGCCGAAGCGCTCCAAGCCAAACACCTCGAATATTTAGGAAAACTATACCATGACGGCATCATCGTGATGAATGGTCCTTTTGGTGATGATGGTGATTTGCGCGGCATGAGTTTTTACTCAGTCGCCTCGAAAGAGGAAGCCGAAAAATTGGCAAGTGGCGACCCAATGGTAAAAGCGGGTAGATTGGCTGTGGAAGTGCACCCGTGGTTTGGCGCGAAGGGGACGGTTTTGAAGTGATTTTTTCTCCGCCTGTGGCGGATGATTGTTTCGCTTTGCTGATTGTTTGATTGTTTCGTGACTTCGTCACTGATTGTTATGCCACTTTGTGGTTGATTGTTTGATTGTTTTTTTTTGACTCCCGAAGCAAGTTCGGGACAAGTTTTCGTCAAATCGATTTGCAACCCCATTTCGCGAAAGCGAGATTAACAATCAATCAATCAAACAAACAATCAGTGGCTTCGCCACGAAACAATCAGCGAAGCGAAACCATCAGCCGCCTGAAGCGGCGGAAACCATCAATCCAACCCAAACTTCAGCCCAATCCGAATCTCTGCTCCTTGATTCACCTGAACACAAACAGACTCGTCACCATTAGCGGGGGAGTAAAATTCGGCAGCTACAAGTAGCTTCGTAGCAGGTCTTATTTTTTCAAAACGACTTTCGTCGAATGGCACATAGGTCACAGTTTCAGCCGAGCCACTGGCATAGCCGTTGGTGGTAGGTGCGGCAGTCATGATAGATTTCGAGCCATCAAAAAGGGAATCCAAAACCACATCATTTTCATCTAAGAAATAACCTTGGGCTACTATCTCTAAGCCCAATTCATTGTCGGTGACGAGTTTGAATTCGGCATGCGCGACCTCGTCATAATCTGCAAAATTCCACTCCAACGTATCAGTCACCGCAAAACCAGTAGCACGACCGTGCAGTGGCAAATCCGCTTCTATGATAAACTGATAATAACTCTCGCAGCTCACAAACCCTCTGATCGCGGTATCGCGATCAGGATTCGTAATGGCATCGATGTCATATTGAATCGCCTGAGGTCCACCAAAGAGAATGTCTTCGATATTGGAGTTTTCTGCATTGTAAATAAAGGTGTCATATTTGATCTGGCCGACTTCATTGATGTCTGGAAATGCGAAGTCAATAATATTTTGAGAAGGACTTTCTAATGCCAGATTACCAAACTTCTTAGTGCGCACATCAAAGTAATGAATCAACGCTCGCGTAGGAATCCCAAATGAATTTTCGGAGTAAATTTTCACCACTGGATTCTCAAAAAGAATATCGCCACGTTGCCAGTTTTCGAAGATGTCCAACTCAATCGTGTCGGGTGTGCCTTCATAAACAATCTGAGCAAAGTAGCCTTCTGCCAGATCAAATGTAATTTCACTCAATCCCATAGTGAATCCAGAAAGGGTAACGCGTTGGCCAGTTGTCAGATTTGTGGCGACGTACCTTAAATTTACCTCGCCATCTTCGGGACGTAGGGTATATCCACCGATGTCAACTATTTCACCATGAGTATCATTTGCTTTAGAGAGGAATTCGCCCTTTAGATTTTCCCCATTCGGAGAAAAGACATTTGTGAATTCCCAATCTACTTGAAAGAAATCAGAGGAATTATTAACTAAAACAATGGTGAGTTTTCCGGTTTTCAAATCCATATAGTCGATGTCAATTCCTTCTGCATTTGAAAATGGGAGCGCGGTCAAGGTATCCAAAATTGGAAATTGAGGCAGTGCAGTCAGCGCCAGTCTGATGGCGTCAAAGATTGCCTCATTGGCAGTTTCGTTAGTTAGGTTTCCTTTATAGTTGAGGCGAATTGTGCTGTCTGGATCAATGAAAATCAGTGTGCTATCACCAACTGTTTCTACCAAGTCTCTGATAGAAAAATTGGCTTTCCCAATCGGAATGGCAAATTCACGATCCAGATTACTGGTGTCGAGATTGTCAAGGTCCTTGAGATCGCTACAAGAGAAAAATGCAATGCCCAAAGCAAGCAAAAGAAGGGTAAATTTTTTCATACTGTTTTCTAAAAATTTGACTGCAAATCCGATGGATTTGAAATATAAAATTGCAGAATTATTAGGTGGAGAAAATTTCTAATTGGGCTTTTGTGCAAATTACGTCAAAAAAACGTGTATTCGTTGGGTTTAGTATGTGCTATGTGTATGACATCTTGCACAAACGAATACCGCCGGTTGAGTACACTGCTCAACCGGCGGTTTTTCTATGAGTGGACATTTGCCGAAAACTTGTCCCGAACTTGCTTCGGGAGGCAAAAAGGATTAATCCCAGCCCAAAGTATAAGTCTGTCCTAATTCAGGAATATCGACATCTTTAAAACCATCTTCTTGTAGCTTCGCTGCAAATTTCTTCTGAGACTCATACTCGCCATGCACGAGGAAAAGGTTTTTGCATTTTTTGCGTTGGTTCGCCAAAAACTCGCGCATCTCGTCTTGGTCGCCATGTGCAGAGAAAGAGTCCATAATCTCGACATTAGCCAAGACTTGTTTGTATTCGCCGAAAAGGCGTACTGCTTTCTTTCCAGCGATGATGTCGCCTCCGACTGTATTTGGCGCGCAGTAGCCGACCACCAACAAGGTGTTCTTCGGATTTTCGATATTATTATTCAAGTGATGTTGAATTCTTCCGGCGTTCATCATGCCTGCAGCACTGATGATGATACATGGTTTTTTGCTCTTATTGATTTGCTTTGACTCCTGAACTGAGTTGATGTATTTCAATTTATTGAAACCAAAAGGGTTGTCATCAATCAGCATATAGTCATGCAAATTTTCGTCATAGCACTCTGGGTGTGTTCCGAAAACCACCGTTGCGTTCACCGCCAACGGACTGTCCACATAGACATCAATTGGAGGTAGCAAACCGTCCGTTTCCATGCGGTCGAGCATGTAAACAATCTCCTGAGTCCTCCCTACGGAGAATGCCGGAATGATGAGCTTTCCTCTTTTTTCGACACATGCTTCCGTGATGATCTTCAGAAAGCGATTGGATTCAGCAGGCGCTTCTTCATGCAAACGATTGCCATAAGTAGATTCGCAAATGACGTAATCTGCCTCTGGCATAGGTTGCGGGTCGCGCAAGATTGGTCGATTGGGTCGCCCAATGTCACCTGAAAATGCTAAGATTTTGGTCTCGCCATCTTCTTTGATTCGCAGTGTGATGCTTGCGCTTCCGAGGATGTGTCCAGAGTCTTTAAATATTGCTTCTACGTCTTCATTGATTCGAAACCATTTGTCATAGCCATGCCCAACAAATTGATTCATCACATGATAGGCATGTTGACTTTCGTAAAGGGGTTCAATTTTACGAGCGGATTTATTTCTACGCTTTGCCAATTTGGTTGAATACGCGGCATCGCTTTCTTGAATTTTCGCGCTGTCGCGCAACATGATGGCGCATAAACTCTTCGTCGCATGAGTGCAATGAATATTTTGGCGAAAGCCATCCTTATATAATTTCGGAACGCGACCGGAGTGGTCAATGTGGGCATGTGATAAAATCATCACATCAATTTCGTTGGGTTCGTAATACCAGTTGCGATTGAAATCTGCCATTTCTTTATCGCCTCCTTGGTACAGTCCACAATCCAAAAGGATTTTAAAACCGTTGTCCAATTCAATCAAATGGCTGCTGCCGGTTACGACTCTTGCTGCTCCGCAAAACTTTATTTTCATGTTTTCTCAATTGTTTGCGCGTCATGTCAGCGCATGTTCCCACAAATGAAATTCATGGGTTGCCAACACTTGCACAGATTATATTTTTAATGCTCGTTTTTTTTGAAAGAACTCTTTTAAGATTTCGCTGCATTCTTCGCGCATGACACCAAATTCCACTTTTGTTTTTGGATGGAGCATTTCTCTTCCAAATTTTTCAAAACCTCGTTTTCCATCTTCGGCGGCATAGACCAATTTGCCCAACTGCGACCATGCCAGTGCTCCTCCGCACATCGGGCAAGGCTCCAGCGTCACATATAAAGTGCACTCGTCCAAGTACTTACTACCCAATGATTGTGCCGCTGCTGTGATGGCAATCATCTCCGCATGAGCGGTCACGTCTGAGAGTAATTCCGTTTGGTTGTGTGCGCGAGCGATGATTCGGTTTTTGCAAACCACGACTGCGCCAACAGGCACCTCGCCTGCCTCGAAAGCCTTTTGTGCCTCTTTGAAGGCTTGCTTCATAAAATGCTCGTCACTAAATACGGTCAATGCTGACATACTTTCTTTTTTCAGGGAGCGAAGGTAAGTAAGTCTTTAATGAAAATTAAAATGGCAATGAAAATCAAAATTTAAACTCAACTTCAACTTCAACTTCAAAACTTAAACTCAACTTCAAAACTCAATGAAAATCTAATTTTTCGCTTTCGCGAAATATGCGCATTTCATGAAAACTTGTCCCGTATTTTAATCGGGAGTGAAAAAAACTGAAATTTTAAAAATTTGCTTTTCATTTTTGAAATCAAATTTCTATACCTTTGCGCATGGAAATACTGCAAGATTTAAACACAGCGACCCAAGACAAATTTATTGGCGAGTCTTTGACCTTTGATGACGTTTTGCTCGCTCCTGCCTATTCAGAAGTTTTACCACGAGAAGTAGATGTGTCAACTCAAATCACCCGCGACCTGCGCGTGAATGTGCCTATCGTTTCTGCTGCCATGGATACCGTCACGGAAAAGGAATTGGCAATTGCCATCGCTCGACAGGGAGGGATTGGGATGATTCATAAAAATATGTCTATCGAAGCGCAGGCGGAACAAGTCCGTTCTGTAAAGCGCTCAGAGAGTGGGATGATCATCGATCCCGTCACGATTAAGCAAGACGCAACGATTGGCGACGCACATGCGCTGATGCGCAAATTCAAAATTGGTGGTATTCCTATTGTCAATGATTCCAATAAGTTGATTGGTATTTTGACAAACCGAGATCTGCGTTTCGAAACGCATATGAGCCGCCCGGTCAGCGACATCATGACGAAAGAAAACCTCGTCACCGCGCCGGAAGGAACCGACCTCAAAGAAGCCAAAGAAATACTCCAAAAAAATAAGATTGAAAAACTTCCCGTCGTAGATAAGCATGGCGTTTTGAAAGGACTTATCACTTTCAAAGACATCATGAAAGTGCAGAACTATCCTAATTCGTGCAAAGATTCTTATGGTCGTCTGGTGGTCGGTGCGGCAGTTGGCGTGACCGCAGATACCATGCAGCGAATCGATGCTTTGGTGAATGTGGGCGTTGATGTGATTTGTGTTGATACGGCACATGGACACTCGGCAGGCGTGTTGCAGGTGATTTCAGAAGTGAAGAATCATTATAAAGATTTGCAAATTATCGGAGGTAATGTTGCGACTGGCAGTGGCGCAAAAGCG
>CALCJP010000096.1 GCA_937967625.1 uncultured Saprospiraceae bacterium | reverse complement strand
GGTCGCTTAAACCACAACGGTCTTCGCAAGCCATTCGGTCCGGGAGCGGGTCGCGTCATTGCCAGCCACTCCTTATAAATCTCGTGCGACTTATTTGTATCGACAAAAATATCGCCGTATTTGTCCTCCGGTCGTGGGCGTTCTAAGCGGACGCGTTGGTGCCAGCAATGCATGCCCGAAATCGGATCGGGATGAACCGCGTGCGTGATATTTTGATGTACGCCACCATCTTTCCAAAAGATTCGTTTCGAGTCTGCGTCATCGCTATCGAATGGTTTTACGCCCTCGACGGTTGACATTTTATAGCCGCCTTTTCCGTCGGTTTGAATATCGACAGTGTTGGTTGCCCAACGGTTGCCGGCGTCTTGTTTTCGGCGCCAACGACCGATGTGGTGCGAGCAAGCGACCACACCCGGTTTCATGCTCTGCGTCACCCAAACCTTATCCACAAAGTAGCCGATGTCGGTGTTCATTCGAATCAAATCGCCTGTTTTTAGACCAAAGCGTTCTGCTTCTTGCGGATGAATCCAAATCGGATTTCGATTCGAAATCTCGACGAGCCACTTCGCATTTCCCGAACGGGAGTGGATCAAAGTCGGCAAACGGAACGTGGGCAAGAGGACGTATTCGCCTTTCTCGCGATCCAGCTTTTCTTGATGAATGTGGCTTTTGATATAGGTCGGTAGCGCGTGTTCGCCCCAACCCCAATCGACCATCGTTTGGGAGTAAAATTCATTTTTACGGCTCGGCGTTGGGAAGCCGACTCGCGGCACGCCATTGACCATGATGCCGATTTTTTTCCCCTTTCGGGAAATGACTTGCGACTCCGCATCGACCTCAGCGCCTTGCATTTGTTCGGCAGTGAGTTCGGTCATGTTTTTCAGATAGGAGTGTTTCTCTACCTCAAACGCGCCGTATTTGCGCATGTAATCCAACTCCGTCAAGCCTTCTTTTTTCGCGGCAGCGGGAAGTCCTTTTGTGTTTTCAAAAATGTATTGATAATACTCGTCGATGGTAATTTTTTGATTTTCCCGATAAGGGGAAAGAAAATGTTTGCGAATGCCCAAGCTACCATCAGGATCCATGCGCCAACTCAACTCAATCCAAAATTCGTCTTCCTCCCAAACTTCGCCAGGGTTGACCTCATAGGTGAACTTCACGTCTTTTCCCGCTCGACGGGCTGCCTCTCGCAACACCGGCTGGCGGAAAGCAATCCACATGCCTGAGTGCGTGGCGTAGGAATTCAAATCATGCCTTTCGGCAGAATGTCCCATCGGCAACACATAATCTGCGAAAAATGCCGTCTCATTCCATGTCGGTGTCATCGCGATATGCAGACCAAACAGGTCTTCATTCTGATACGCCTCCATCCAAGTAAACCCATCAGGATACGTCCAAACCGGATTGAATACGCGACTGAAATAGACATCCATTTTGCCCCGCCCCTCCTTCAAAAAGTGCGGCAACAAAAAGCTCATCTCAAACATCGCCAACGGATATTCCTTGGGCCAGTGAACTTCATTCCAAAACTTTTGACCAGGAGGTGTGGTATGGAATTTAGGTTTGAACTTATTCCATGAGTTCGGCGAGGTGCCGCCGACGGTGCCCACACTACCCGTCAAAACTTGTAAAAAATGTAAAGCACGGCTTACGCACCAACCGCCCAAATTTCCACTACCGGCACTTCGCCAGTTGTGGCTACAAAACCGCTCCCCTGCCTCACCAATTAGGCGGGCAACTTCAACGATTTGGGCAGCTGGAACACCCGATTCTTTTTCTCCAAATTCGGGCGTGTACTCCACGTACTCGTCCTTCATTTTTTGGATATAATTTTCAAATGTCACCTCCTCTTTTGGAAAACGTGCTTTTAGATACGCTTCCCAATTCGTCCATTCTCTGAGATATTTTTCATTGTAAAGACCTTCGTCTAAAATGATTTTTGCCATCGCCAAGAGCATCGCCGCTTCCGATCCCGGATAGGTCGGCATCCAATAATCGGACATACTCGCTGTGTTTGACAGACGCGGATCGAGGGTGATCAATTTGGCTCCTTTCATCTTTGCCTCAATAATCCGCTGCGCGTGTGGGTTGAAATAGTGCCCACTTTCGAGATGTGCCGAGACAAGCAAAATCACTTTCGCATTCGCATGATCTGGAGAAGGGCGGTCGTAGCCGTACCAGATGTTATAGCCAAACCGAGCGCCGGAGCTACAGATATTTGTATGGGAATTATGCCCATCAACATTCCAAGTTTGCACGACTCGGTTGGCATAGCCCTCATGACCAGGGCGACCGACGTGGTAAGCAATTTCATTATTCCGCTTTTCGCGAATGGCTTTGCTCATGCGCCCTGCGATGTCATCGAGCACTTCATCCCAACTGACGCGTTCCCATTTTCCTTCGCCGCGCTTCCCTACCCTTTTGAGTGGATAAAGGATGCGATCTGGATCAGTGATTTGGTTGATCGTCGCGGGCCCTTTTGCGCAGTTTCTTCCTCGACTGCCAGGGTGATATGGATTTCCTTCAAACTTGCGGATTTCGTTTTTGTCTTTATCGACATAGGCGGTCAAACCACAGGCGGACTCACAATTAAAACAGGTCGTCGGAACGATTGCATAATTCTTCTTGACTCGTTTTGGATGTTCTTTGGCTTCGTATTCCGTCCAGTGATCCCATTTTTCAATCGGCGGAAAATCTGTCAATGAAGTGGTCTTCATTTCATCCCCTTTCGGGGAATATTCTTTCGTCTCCGTCGCCAACGCATCTTTCAATGGGTTCTCTTCTCGATCTTTTGTGAGATCAGGAATGAGTTTGAGGCTCGTGGCGATTCGTTCTATTATGGATCGTTTTTTTGTCATGATTTTACTTCTCGTTCACGTAACGCGGATTGGCAATCCGCGAAATCTTTAATCAAAGGTTACAGAGATGAATTTTTAGAATAACGATTTTTTCAAAAATTGAATCTTTCATACTTTTTTCAACTTGGTCGCGGATTACCAATCCGCGAAATCTTTAATCAAAAGTTACAAAGATGAATTTTTAGAATAACGACTTTTTCAAAAATTGAATCTTTCATACTTTTTTCAACTTGGTCGCGGATTACCAATCCGCGTTACGTGTTTTGTATTATGATTCTATAACTATATTTTTACGTTGTTTGATTTTATTTCCCGAAAGGGGAAATCAATTTTTATTTACGGAAAATTGCAGATTACCAATCTACATGAAGTACTATGAACAAAGAATTTTATTCAAGAAGACTACCGCATTGGCAGCCCGATAATGCTGTTTTTGACATCTGTTTTCGTCTCGCCAATTCCCTTCCAAAGGGAAAATGGCAGGCTCTAAAAGATGCTCGCGATCTTCGTTTACTTGAGTTGAAAGAAACAATTGAAAACGAAGAAGAACGAAAACTTGCACTTCAAAAAGAACATGATCTGTATTTTGGAAAATACGACAAATTACTTGACCAAAATGATTTTGGACCAACTTGGTTAAAACAACCTGAAATTGCTACGATCGTTTCTGAAGCATTTGACTTTCGTCATAAACAAGGAATTTTCAAACTCGTTTGTTTTTCAATCATGCCTAATCATGTTCATGCTATTTTTTATAAAACTCAGAAACCTTTGTTTCGAGTACTTCACTCCTTCAAGCGACAGACAGCCAAAAAAGCAAACCTCATTTTAGAACGAACTGGGCGTCCTTTTTGGCATTCTGAATCTTATGATCATGTTATTCGAAATAGAACCAGCTTTAAGCGAAAAGTCAATTATCAACTTCAAAATCCAGTGGAAGCTGGTCTTTGTTCGCATTGGTCAGATTGGGAGTTTAGCTATCTCAATCCTGAATTTTCACATTGGCTCACATAACGCGGATTGGTAATCCGCGAAATCTCTAATAAAAATTACAAATATTTTTTCTTCAAAACTGTTTTTCAAAAAAATCATTTCATTCCTTTTTTCAATCTGGTCGCGGATTACCAATCCGCGTTACGTCAATGGAACCTGGTCGCGGATTACCAATCCGCGTTACGTCAATGGAATTCTTTGCGGCGCCTCTACCCAAATATGCTCCGTCGCGTAAATGCCAATCAAAACGGCAATTCCTGTCGCTGCTAACATCACTCCACTGCCTCCTCCAATTGCTAAAAGCAAAATCGGCAACAGGTTTCCAACCAACAGCACACCACCATAAAACAACTTTGAGTACCGACCTTTTGTGATCATCGTGACGGTATATTTCGCGTCAGCGGTAGGGTGCGTGGCGGTGAGTTCAAAAAGGATGGTCAAAAGATTGAGACCGATGGAAGCGTAAAGTACCCACTTAAGGTAGCTCGTCCATTCGACGGAAGTCGTAGTGAATAATGCGATTATCATAAAGACTGCCGCGCCTGCCATCAAGGCATGCACTAACATGTGCAAAGCAAGTGAAGGGCTTTGCCAAAAGTCGCGTCCTTTTGCCTGTCCGAAAAGGAAAGCCGTATAAACGGCAGGCAAACCTGCGGTCAAAACGGTCACGACGTTTAAGCCAAATTTGAGGGCATTCCAATCGAAATAAAGTGTTGCTGCCAAAGCCGTCACCAATAACCCAAAGAGGGTAATCGTGTAGCCACCTTTAACCAACCACGAGTTCCAATGTGGGCGCAGTAAAACATAAAAGAAGCGTTTTGGCTGGTCGAGATCCATAATCAACAATATTCCCGTAAGGGTCAAAAAGCCTAAGCCTAATCCGTAGCCCCACCACTCTGTGGCGGTAGTTGGATTCGCCCATCCGAAGATCATTGCCAATAGTGGAATCATCACTGCTCCGGCGGCAATGGCTTTTGTCCAGACATACGCGGAAACTTCCCAGCCCCACAAAATTCCTTTGTCAGGAGTGTCATAGACTCGGCGGGCTTCCTTGCCCATGTCTTTGCCCATGAGGACATCGATAGATTTTTGAGGACCGTTTTGTGCGATTTCTCCGGCGGTTGAGTATTGCTTGTTGATTTCTAAAAGAGCGGTCACGACGTCGCCATTGGAGAAAGCCATTTTTTCTGCTTCTTTAGCAAAATGACCGACTCCGGTGGCTTGTTGCGACCATAAGTACTCCCCAGTGCGAGGAGTTGCCGTTGGCACCAAAGAGGAGTCATCGGCATCAATATAAAATAGATTTGGAACCGTTCCTTTTTCTTGTTTTCGGACGCTAACTTGCTGACGTGCAAGGAGTTGTGCAATCTCAGAAGTGGAGTCTTCCATGTCGCCGGAGATGATGGCTTGCTCTGGGCAGACGTTGACGCAAGCGGGTTCGAGACCGACATCGACGCGGTGGGCGCAGTAGTTGCACTTGGCGGCGGTGTGGGTTTCGGGATCGATATAGAGCGCATCGTAGGGACAGGCTTGCATACATGATTTGCAACCGATACAGCGGTCTTTGTCGAAGTCCACAATTCCATCATCTCTAAAATAGAGCGATTCAGTTGGGCAGATTTCGACACATGGTGCGTCGGTGCAATGATTGCACCGCATCACTGAAAACAGTCGTCGCGTATTCGGGAATTCTCCTTTTTCTACTTGCTTGACCCAAGTCCGATTGACCCCGACGGGGACATCGTGCTCCGATTTGCAAGCAGTCGTGCAGGCATGGCAGCCGATGCACTTTCTGTTGTCGATTACGAATCCGTATTTCATACTATCGTTGGTTTATCTCGCTTGCCGTAACGCGGATTGGTAATCCGCTTTGTTTTGTTTAAAATTGATTCTTTTAAAACTAATCGGAGTTCGAGCGGAGCCGAGAACGTAATTGAATGGCAGCACTTTTGTTTTCGTTCGCGGCTCCGCTCGAACTGCGGTAGCGTCATTTCCCGAAAGGGAGGAATTTCATTTTTTTTGAGACATTTTGGCGGAGTGCCGCTCCGCGCCACGTTACTTTAAAGTGCTTGGGCAAACATAATCAGTTACCGGAACAATTTTGCTTATCTCATCAAACTTGTCTTGCACATTTATCAATTTGGAAAAACCTCTCGCTTTCAAAATTGATGACGCGACAGTGGAACGATAGCCGCTGCGGCAGTGAAGGTAATATTCTGTTTCCTTATTGATCTCTGACATCCTCTCATTGATGAAATCGAGGGGGAGGTTTTTCGCGTTTTCGACGTGGTCGGCGCTGAACTCTCCTGGTTTTCTAACATCAAGGACGGGTAGTTTATCGTTATATTTTTCCGCGAAAGCGGCGGCATCAATCGTATCAATTGAATCCACTTCTCTGCCTTCTGCTTTCCATCCTTCAAAGCCGCCTTTGAGGTAGCCCAAAACATTATCGGCACCAATTCGCGCTAAGCGTTTGACGGTTTCTTCTTCTCTTCCTTCGGGTGCGATTACTAAAATCGGGTGCTGCAAATCTGGCAACAAGGCACCAACCCAGGGCGCAAAACTTCCATCTAAACCGATGAAAATCGAGTTCGGCACAAAGCCTTTTACGAAAACGGTTTTATCACGCACATCCATAATGAGCGCTTCGGTTTCGTTGGCTGCGGTTTCGAATTCGCGGGGAGGCATGGCTTGGGTGCCTCGCTTCATGACCACGTCCACACTTTCGTAGCCTGTTTTATTTAGTTTGGCATTCGCCGAAAAGTAGTTGGGAGGTGGCATGAGTCCATCGGTAACTTCTTTGATAAACTCTTCGCGAGTCATGTCGGCGCGGAGGGCGTAATTGTTCTTTTTTTGGTTGCCCAAAAGATCGAAGGTTTCGCTGCTCATATTTTTGCCGCAAGCGGAACCAGCGCCATGAGCGGGGTAAACCGTCACGTTGTCGGGCAAGGTCATGATTTTTTTGCGTAAGCTATCAAAAAGCCAACCTGCCAAGTCTTCCTGGGTCAAACCGGTATTGGCTTGCGCCAAATCAGGGCGACCGACATCACCAATAAATAAAGTGTCACCGGTGAAAACAGCATGTTCTCTGCCCCCTTCGTCGAAGAGGAGATAGCATGTGCTTTCTGGCGTATGCCCCGGTGTGTGAAGCACTTTTATCTTAATTTTTCCGATTTGAAATTCTTCGCCATCGGAGGCGGTGTGCTTTTCGTATGCGGTATCTGCTTTGGGTCCGTAAACGATTTTTGCACCTGTCTTTTTTGCTAAATCCAAGTGCCCACTCACGAAGTCCGCATGGAAGTGCGTCTCGAAGATGTACTTGATTTTAGAGTTGTCCTTTGCGGCTCGTTGGAGGTACGGTTGACTTTCTCGCAGGGGATCAATGATAGCGGCTTCGCCATTGCTTTCGATGTAGTATGCGCCTTGAGCAAGGCAGCCGGTATAGATTTGTTCTATTGTCATAATCAAAAGTTTTTTTTCCGATTAACGCACGAATATATGAATGGTTGTTCATATATTCATATTTAATTGAAAAAAATTAAATACTACAGACAGGAATACTTTAGTTTTAGGTCTCGAAAAGACATTTGCCGGAAGGCGAAAAAGAAATCACGCTTTCTAAAAATCATCAGTTGAAGAAAAAAATATCGCCTGCCTATTACGAACCCGCAGAGGAAAAGCTAAACATCATCACTCATGGCATTGGATTGATTATCAGCGTGTTTGCACTAATTGCGTTGGTGCTTCGAGCACAAGAGATCGGAGCGGCGCAACATGAGATCAGTTTCCTGATTTATGGAATTTCGATGGTGGTTTTATATGCTGCTTCGACTTTTTTCCATAGCGCACAAGAGTTGAATCTCCGAACGAAGCTCAACATTTTTGACCATTGTGCTATCTATGTTTTCATTGCAGGCACCTATACGCCCTACTCGATGGTGACGCTCAATGGGGCTGGCGGCATGTGGTTGATGATAGTGATTTGGAGTATCGCTGCTGTCGGGGTGATGTTGAAATTATTTTTCACGGGGCGGTATCAAGTGTTCTCCACTTTGATGTATGTAGCGATGGGTTGGTTGGTTGTTTTTGCTATCAAACCCTTGATGCTTAACTTGCCCTTAGAGGGACTTTTATGGTTATTGGCAGGAGGGATTTCCTACACTATTGGCGCGATGTTTTTTTTATTGAATCAAGTGCGATTCAACCATGTCATCTTCCACCTGTTTGTGATGGCAGGAAGTGTCTGTCATTTTATTTCTATTTATGGATATGTCCGATAGGATTTCCGCTTATGCGAAATGCAATCAAATTTTTACCTAATTTTGTTCCATGTCAGAAAAAGTAGAGAAGTTTGTTTTTAAGGAAGAAGTTGAAAGATTGGAGCGAATCGCTTTCATCCTAAAAACCGTGGCACACCCGATTCGTTTGGGTATCATTCGGTTGTTGGAAGTGCATCCTTATATGAACGTTTCTGATATTTGCGAAGCATTGGGAACGGAGCAGTCTCTCACTTCTCATCACTTGCAAAACATGCGAACCAAAGGTCTTTTGAGTGTGAAAAAACAGGGGCGCATGAAACTCTATTCGCTAAAAGAGCGAGACATTAGTTTGATTATAGAGTGTTTGGAGAATTGTAATTGTAACATGTAATCAGCTCCGTTTTGAGCATCTTCTCCTGCTAAGGGACGATGCGGAAGCGAACTATCGCATCGTCCTCTTCGAGAGACGATGCTCAAAAACACTACCTTAGTTCAGCTGTCCCAAAAACTTCCACCCATTCATTCAACCCACCGTCGAGGTTATAGACATTTTCAAGTCCGCCGTTTTTGAAAAGGGTGCATGTGCGCGTGCTTCGGCGCCCTGATTGGCAATAGACGTAATAGTGCTTTTCGGGAGCGAGGGCTTCCATTTGTTCTAAAAAATCAGCGCCTAAGTAGTTGATGTGCAACGCCTTATATAAAGTACCCATTTTCACTTCTTCGGGCTTGCGGCAGTCGATGACTACGGCATCAGGATCGGATTCGATACCTTTTTTGAATGCCTCGGGCGTCAAGTTATTGAGTTTGCTTTTTAGCAATGTCCAGCGACTGATTTTGCAATTTTCTTCTTGCGTCATGATTCAATTGAATTAGAAACAACGGTAGCAAAGGTAAATCTTTGGCGGCTTTTTCTTTAATCCTTTGAGGACTTGCTGATGCGTTTAGTGGTGGGACGACTTTGAAGTCGTGCCACCACCATGTCGCCTCGTGGCACGACTCAAAGTCGTCCCACGAGTAGTAGGTTCCAAAGAATTTATTAGACATACCCTCTCGCAAATGGAATAACAAATTATTTTTTCCTTTTTTGTGATTTCCCTTACGGGAAATGAACCCAAATTTGCCGAAAGGCGATAAAAGAAAATACATGCAATTTAAAGATAAGGTAGTTTTAATCACCGGAGCAGCATCGGGCATTGGTCGCGGTGCGGCCTTGGCTTTCGCCAAACAAGGTGCCATCGTGGTCGGCTCAGACATCAACGAAAAGGGAGGCGCAGCAACCTTAGAAACCATCAAAGCAGCAGGTGGAAAAGCAATCTTCATAAAAGCGAATGTTGCTGATTTCACGGAAGTGAAAAATATGATCGACCAAATCGTCAGTGAATTTGGACGCCTCGATATCGCCATTAACAACGCCGGCATCGGCAACCTCCCTGCCCGAACCAACAAGACCACCCTCGAAACTTGGGACACCGTCATGGCAGTCAACTCAACTGGCGTTTTTTACTGCATGAAATTGGAAATCGACCAAATGCTCCAACAAGACGGCGGCATCATCGTCAACACTGCATCGGTCGCAGGGCTTCGCGGATTACCGAATAACGTTGCCTACTCCGCAAGCAAACACGCCGTGGTCGGCATGACCAAAACCGCTGCCATGGAATATGCTCGCAACAATATTCGAATCAATGCGCTCTGTCCGGCATTTTCGGTAACAGGACTTTTTGATCCAGAAATGGTAGAGCAAGTCTCTCCCGGATTACCTCAAAAATTAATTAACGTAACCCCTATGCGTCGTTTCGCGAAAGCGGAGGAACAGGTCGATGCGCTGATGTGGCTTTGCTCTGAGCAATCGACTTATGTGACGGGGCTGGCTTTGGCTGTGGATGGAGGGTTGACGGCTTGATTGCTCGCTTGATAGAAAACCCCCTGACCCCCAAGTTGGGGGAACCATGCGTTGAATTTTTGTAACTCTAAAATTTTAAAGTATTGCAAGTGCAGAAGTTCTTCTTTACTTCACGATTTTTAAAAAACCATCGAATAAACAAAATTTAAAATTTTGCAATCGTTGAACATACGAAAGCGTAAAGTTGAAACTTTAGGTTCCCACAATTTGGGGGTCAGGGGTTTTTCAAAACAAAATCAAAAACATCAAAACACATGGCACAAAAAGTAAGACAAGGCGAAGAACTCCACGAACAAAACCTAAAACACTATCTACTTGATAATCAATTGATTACGAGTCTAAACAGCGAGTTACAAGTCGAACAATTTTCCACTGGTTTTTCAAATCTAACCTACCTCCTCAATATTGAAGAGCGCGAATTAGTCTTACGCCGTCCGCCGAAAGGCGCGATAAAAAGGGGGCATGATATGGGGCGCGAATTTAAGGTGCTGACAGGTTTGAATCGGGGTTTCGCGAAAGCGCCAAAAGCCTATTGTTTTACCGATGACTCGGAAATAATTGGAGCGCAGTTTTACATCATGGAAAAGGTCGAGGGCATCATCCTCTCTGCCAAAGAAGCAAAAAGGCGCGCTGTTACTCCAGATGAATTTCCAAAAATCGCCAATGAATGGCTGACGACTTTCGTCGAATTACATCAACTCAATTACGACAATTTAGGACTCAGTGATTTAGGCAAACCCGATGGCTATGTCGAGCGACAGGTGCGCAATTGGAGCAAGCAATATCTCAAAGCTGCCACCGACGACATTCCCGAAGCGGAAAAGGTCATGAACTGGGTTGCCAAAAATCAACCTTCGAAATATGAGCATAGCCTAATCCACAACGACTTCAAATATGACAACGTCGTTTTTGCAGACGATAGCTGGCAAAAAATCAATGCGATCTTAGATTGGGAAATGTGCACGCTCGGCGATCCGCTGATGGATTTGGGCACCTCGGTTGCCTATTGGATGACAGGCGAAGATCCGCCGATGATTTTAGAAGGTATCCCCTCCCCTACTGCCATGCCCGGCAATCCGAGCCGAAGTGAAATTGTCGAGATGTATGGCGAAAAAAGCGGTCGCTCAGTCAAGGATTTCGTTTTCTATTATTCTTTTGGGCTTTTCAAAATTGCAGTAATTGCGCAGCAGATTTACTACCGCTACCATAAAGGATTGACCACCAATCCAAAATTTGCGCAACTGAATCAGGCAGCGCGTTTGTTTTGCATGATGGCTTGGCAGGCGATTCAGAAGCAAAGGATTGAGCGGTTGTTTTGATACCTTTCGCAAGATAGTTATGCCATGATCCATGAATAAAATTCATGGGTTGCCTTTACCTAATAGACTTTTGCCTTTCGGCAAATGAGGTCTTCAGTTCCTGAAATCGACTCACTTCCATCTCCATAATCTTTCCTTTTACCATCTCGCGTAGCACTTTGTATTTTCGAAAATCTTCCACCTCCAATGAGCGGCCCAACTCTGATTCTTTTTCATCAAGGATGGCTTTAGTGATGTAATTTCCCGAAAGGGAAGAAATGGCCTGGTTGGTAATATCAGGATTCTCTTTTGTAATGGCGCGAATGATTTCGTTGACTTCCTTATTATACTTTGCCTGTAAAGCCTTTTTGGCTTTTTCTTTTTCAGCCGCTACCCTACCCTTTTGTATTTCTTCTTTCGTATCCGTAAATCCTTCTTTTAGTGCTTTGATGAAAAAACCGGCAATGTTGGATTTGATTTGCTGATTGTAATTGGCTCTTCGCGTTACGCGAATGGCTTGCTCTAAGTGCCCCTCGTCATGCGTCTCCAACAACTTCATGAAAACTGAAGGTGTCACTCCAAATTTGCCCACCACCACATCTCTGTGTTTTTCAAAAAGTTGATCTTGAAGTGTCAATTCATTAGTCATTTCATTTGCCTCCCCTATCGAGAAGTTGATCGCAGGTCGCTGTTGAATCGGCTGAATTGGGATTTTCATCTGTTTGTTTTTCGCACGAAAATAAAAATGAATACCGTGCACTCTCCTACCCCTTTTGATTTTCTCTTCTTTATAAACTTCAATGTCTGTGTTCTTATTGATTGCTGCAACCGCAGGTTTGATAAAATAGCGATAGAAATCAGCGAATCGCGGATATTCATTTTCGTATTCTAACATCCGACGCATGTCTTCAATTAAAAGTTTTCGATTGCCGATAGACTCATACTGTTTTAGTAATTCATAAAGTCGAACTGGTTGAGCACCCAACTTGGCAACATGCTTTAAATTATAAGCCGTAAAGTTCCGTTGTAATTGAAGCAACAAGGGCTTCATTTCAGGTTCCACTGTGATATCAATATATTCTTGGTTTTCGATACCGGCACCATCTTGACCTTCTTTGAGATAATCAACAGTCCTTATGATATGATACTCTTTCACTCTATCAAATCCATCTACTGTATTGTTGACTCTAAAAGTTTTTGACATCAAACTTTTGGCACCTTTTCGCAATAGGTCGTATGACTGGTGCGATTTAAGTCCAAAAGACTTAATCATTTCATTGTACCGAATTCTATAAGCTTGAAAATCTTCATCATCGCGGTGGATGTGTGACAACACAGAAAGGAATACTCTGGTTTCCCAAATGTCAAAGCGATATCGAGCTTCGATCAAATCATTCGATTTTTTAATGATCTGTATGCTTTGACTTCGTTTTCTCTTTTTTTGAGCCATCTGTAGTTTTGTTCGTATTTAAAAGGTGGAGGAATTTGGGACACTTAACCTTCAAATTGCCTCTTGCACCTTTTAAGGTGGAATAAATTGGGAAGTATGCCATGCAATATTAAATATTCTTTTGGTTAATTTCCCAAATAATCACACTTTTTATCCCATTTTATTCCACCTTAAGGTTCTTCACCCCAAAATCTCACATAGATTCCCAATTTACTCCACCCTTTTCCCATATCGTTCCACTCTTACTCCCATATAATTCCACTTTAATTCCCAATAAATTCCACCAAACCTCCCATTTAATCACACACTTCTTCCCATTTAACTCCATAGGTAGCTTGATAATCAACTCATTATCAATGAGTTAGCCTAACTTAAAACAGTAAAAAAGATAAAAGAAAAATCAACAAACAGTAGTTGGTGGTGTCCCAATTTCTTCCACCTTTAAGATAAAAGACATCTAAATGAGGTAGCTGAAGCAGTAAAAATGTTTGTTTTGTATTCAGTTTTTTAATGGGCTGACGTTTTAACGTTAAAACGTTTTTGCACCGATGTATTTTTTCACTTTCGTGAAATAATTTCGCGGACCTATTCATGGCGTCTGTGAACTTAAAACGTCTTGACGTCAAAACGCTAAAACGTTATTGCGGTTATTTTATCTTCAAATCTTTGCGAATTAATGATTCAATATAATCTGAACCACTCCCCCTTCGGGTGGCCACATGGACTTTGAATTGATTATAAACAGAAACCGGAAGCCAAAGCGTAAATCGCTCTTTGGGTTCTTTCACAATTTTCTTTTTGGCAGGTTGGGGCGGAGGGACTTCCGACTTGTGAATCCGTTCCACAGTTGATTCAATCGCCTTGACGTCCTTTTTAGCCCTTTTGAGCGACTTTTTAGGAGCCAAGGTCACTTTAGCTGTTTCCTCCCTTTTTTGGCGCTCCTGCGCCAATTTTTCCTTTAGACTAAGTTTTTTCTTTGCTGCCATGATTCTGGAATTAGTTGTATATCTCTAAAAAGCGTCAAAGCGTTTTGACGTCAAAACGCTTTTTTATGTTTAAAATAGTGATTTTGGCTATCTCAACTTCAAATTTATAGCAAACCAATTATCTCATTTGCCAACTTGGTGATTTCCGCTTTCGCCTTTTTGTCTTTGTATTCATACACGCCCTTGCCGTATTGAATCGCTTCTTTGTACGCCTGTCGGGTTTTGACGGTTGACTTCATGATTTCAAAACCAAGGTCATCCACAGCCTCTTTAACTTCCTGATTGAAGGTCATACGTGCGTTGTATTCGTTTAAAATGAAGTAGCCGGGGATAGACTCACCCTTGAGGGTAACCGCTTCCTCATAGCGCTCCTGAAAGCGTTCTGTAGCCCAGATGTCCAAGATGCTAGGTTTGATAGGCACCAAGATAATATCCCCAAGAAGCATAATCGTACTCACCAATTTTGAAAGCGCCGGCGTTCCATCAATCAAAACGATGTCATAATCACGCTCCAAAAGGGTCACGTTATTGCGCAATGCTTTTGGCGTGTCAATGCTTACCGTCATGATGGGAGGGTACTCATCGTTGTCTCGCAAACCAGACCATCGCTCCGAGCTGGCATTGATATCCGCATCGACGATGGCGACTTTGTAATCCATGTGAGCGAAGCAGACCGCAAGGTTTTGAGTAAGTGTAGATTTTCCGACGCCTCCCTTCAGGCTGGTGATTGATATGATCATTGTAATTTTCTTTTGCGCAAAGATAACAAAAACGTTTTAACGTTAAAATGTTTTAGCGTTAAAACGTTAATTTAAATTGATGAATTATTAGATGTAGTTTTTTGAACGGGTTTCGTCGTAAAACTCTTGAATATTTAGTGAGGTGATAGTAGGTTTCGCTTAATACTTTGACGTTAAAACGTTTATTTATGTGTGAAAATGTGATTTCGTCATTTTCAGAAAGGAAAATGGTCTCAATTTTTTTTGACGTTAAAACGTTTTTTGAGAACAATGATGATAGAGAAAAGTATTCAAACAAATAGGGTAGGGGAGTACTTTTTTCCTTTCGGAAAATAAACTCAATTTCCCGAAAGGGTGAAATTAATTATCTTTACCATCTAAACTAATCAAAGCGATGGCAAAGAAGAAAATAGAAGTTCAGGGACTTTCAATCACCATAGAAAGTATTGATAACACCGCGTATATTTCGTTGACAGATATTGCCCGTCAAGCAAACGCTGAAGAACCTCGATATGTGATTCACAACTGGATGAGAAACTCGAACTCTGTTCGATTTCTTTATAAATGGGAAGAAGTACATAACCCAGATTTTAAACGTGTGCATTTGGACACGTTTTTGGCACAAGCGAGTGATAACAGAATCATTTTTACTCCAGAAAAATGGATTAACAAATCTGGAGCGATTGGGATGTTTTCGAAAAGAGGCAGAGGAGGTGGCACATTTGCCCACAGCGATATTGCTTTAGAATTTTGTTCTTGGCTTTCTCCTGAGTTCAAAGTTTATATTTTAAAAGAATTTCAACGCTTAAAAAAAGAAGAATACTCCCGCAAAAATCTCCAATGGCATATCTCCAAGATCACCAACAATATAGATGAAGTCAGAAACCTACTTGATACCATCCCCGGTCAGTTGCCTGAATTGAATCGCCTCGATCGTAGTAAAGAGGCAGAGGAGGAGGAATGACAATTACTTATCCGCACAAAAGTGAAAGTCCTATCAAAAATGAAGACCTTGCCGCCTCAAAACCTGACAGATGAAATTACAAGTCAATATCATTGATATTTTAGCTAAAAATATTTTCTATGGTGAGCTCGAAATCCTTAGCGGAAAAATTTCCAACCTAACAAAACTAAGCGACGAACCCAAAGAAGGCGCGACCTACGCCCTTCCCGGATTTGTTGATGCTCATGTTCATATCGAAAGTTCGATGTTGATTCCTTCTGAATTTGCGCGCATGGCAGTGGTTCATGGAACGGTAGCGACGGTTTCCGATCCACATGAAATTGCAAACGTGTTGGGCATTGCGGGTGTGAAATTCATGATCGAAAACGGAAAACAAACGCCATTCAAATTCAACTTTGGTGCGCCGAGTTGTGTGCCTGCCACGAGTTTTGAAACTGCTGGAGCAGTCATCGACGTTGAGGGCGTTCGAGAACTTTTAAAAATGCCCGAAATCAAATACCTCGCAGAAATGATGAACTACCCAGGCGTTATTTTTAACGATAAAGAAGTGCACGCAAAACTGCAAGTCGCCAAAGATTTAGGCAAACCGATTGATGGACATGCACCAGGAGTGCGAGGTAGGGAGATTGAAAAATACATCGCTGCTGGCATTTCGACTGACCATGAGAGCTTTACCAAAGAGGAAGCATTAGAAAAATTGAAGCTGGGTATGAAAATCCTAATTCGAGAGGGGAGTGCAGCAAAGAATTTTGAAGCATTAATAAATCTGCTGCCTCAATGGTCTGACCGTATTATGTTTTGCTCCGATGACAAACATCCAGACGATTTGATAGAGGGACACATCAATCAATTGGTAGCGCGAGCTTTGGCGAAAGGTTGTGATTTATTTGATGTCTTAAAAGTGGCGTGTGTCAATCCAGTAACACATTATGGATTGGAGGTTGGTTTGCTGCGTCAGGGAGATTCTGCTGATTTTATTTTAACGGATGATCTTCAAAATTTCAAAATAAAATCTACTTTCATCAATGGAGAATTAGTTGCCGAAAACGGCGAGACGAAAATCAAAAAAGTCACTGCCGAAACTCCCAACAAATTCAATATAGGCTTGATGCCACGCAAGTCGTTTTCGATGTCCGTTCCGAATGGGGTAGTGTCGCCAAAAATCCAAGTGATTCGTGTGATTGATGGAGAGATTGTTACAGAATCATTTTCGGCGAAAGCCAAAACAGAAAGTGGCAAAGCAATCTCAGATATTCCCAATGATATTTTAAAAATAACGGTCATCAATCGCTATGAAAGAACACCGCCGGCGCTTGCCTTTATCAATGGCTTTAATCTAAAAGAGGGAGCGATTGCTTCCTGCGTAGGGCATGATTCGCATAATATCATCGCCGTTGGTGCGGATGATATTTCGCTGACGAAAGCGGTCAATTTGATTATAAAAAATCAGGGAGGCATCTCCGCTGTTTCAAATAATAAAGAAATGGTTTTGCCACTCCCCGTCGCTGGGATTATGACTACCGAGGACGGGTGGCAGACTGCTAAAAAATATGCAGCCATCGACGCTTTCGCGAAAACCGAATTAGGAACCACGCTGACTGCACCGTTTATGACCCTTTCGTTTATGGCGCTGTTGGTGATTCCGAGTTTAAAATTAGGAGATCGAGGGTTGTTTGATGGGACGAAGTTTGCCTTTACAGATGTGTTTTTGGAGGAGGTTTAAACCCAACCTAAATTTATAACGGATTCATTTTTCACTTTCGTGAAATAAACCCATTTCACGAAAGTGAAAAATACGTTTTATTCAGGCTAATTTTTTCCCTATGTTTGCGGTCTTCTTTTGTATTCTAACCGAAAAAATTATTACTACATCAAGGCTGTATTTATTTGAATCATTTAGATAATGAAATACTCGTTTCTAAGTCTTATCCTTTTGCTTGTCATCAGTTGTCGCACTGAAGAGGGCATCCTCATAGTGCAAAATGAAGAGGGGATGAAGTTGGTCGTAGATGGTGAAGACTTCATGATCAACGGCATGAATTGGGATTACTTTCCAATCGGTACCAACTATACTTACAGTCTTTGGGAACAACCCGACGAAATTATCAAAGCCGCTCTCGCCGCCGAAATGCCCCTACTTCAAAAAATGGGTGTCAATGCGATTCGACAATACAATGGCGTACCGCGAAAATGGATACAATTCATCTATGAAGAATATGGAATTTACACCATGTTCAATCATCCCTTTGGGCGCTATGGCTTGATGCTGGCAGAAGAGTGGGCTGCTAATACCAATTACGCAGATCCGCAGGTGCGGAAATTACTGCTTTCAGAAGTGGAGGAAATGGGGAAAGAATATAAAGACACCCCCGGACTGCTTTTGTATTTATTGGGCAATGAAAATAATTATGGACTATTCTGGGACAGTCCCGAAACAGAAGACATCCCCGAAATTACCCAAGAATCTAAGGTGCGCGCCAAAGCAATGTATCAGCTTTTTAACGAAGCGGTGGTGTTGTTGAAAAAAACAGACCCGACCCGACCGGTTGCGATTTGCAATGGCGACTTGCTGTTTTGGGATTTGATAATTGAGGAGTGCAAAGACATGGACATCTTCGGGACGAACATGTATCGCGGCATTTCTTTCACCGATGCTTTTGAAAAAGTAAGGGATGATTTGGGCAAACCAATTCTCTTTACGGAGTTTGGGTCAGATGCTTTCGATGCTTTGAAAGAAAAAGAAGATCAAACTTCCCAAGCCTACTATATGGTAGGCAACTGGAAGGAAATCTACGAAAATGCAGCAGGGATGGGCAAGATCGGCAACTCCCTCGGAGGCTTTACCTTTCAGTTTAGTGATGGCTGGTGGAAGTACAAACAAGACCACAATTTGGAGGTCCATGACACCAATGCCTCCTGGCGAAATGGTGGCTATAAGTTCGATTACCTAAAAGCGGAAAAGAAGCGCAAAAATATGAACGAAGAGTGGTTTGGAATCTGCGCCAAAGACAAACCCGACCAAAAAGGACTTTATAAACTGCAACCACGAAAAGCATATTTCGCCCTGCAAAAAGTACATCAATTTGACCCTTACGGGAAAAGCGCAACCCTTGACTCAATCGAAAATCATTTTTCAAAAATCACATACTAATTTCCCCCTTTCGGAAAATGCAAAATCACCCCAATGGGTTTCACCCTGTTGAACGGTACAAATAGACTTAACGAATTAAAATAAGGCAAAGCCCTTTTAAAATAAAAGAATGGAATCAGCAATCAGCTACATCAAGTTCGAAAACGAGCACTACTATAAAATCTCAAACAGCGACGCCATGCGTCCGTTTTTCATGACCATCGTGAGTCACTCTGACCACTGGATGTTTATCTCCAGCAATGGCGGTTTGACAGCAGGTAGGAAGAATGCGGAGTATGCACTCTTTCCTTATTACACTGATGATAAGATCACCGAGGCAGCTGACGTCACGGGAAGCAAATCCATTTTCATCATCGAAAAATATGGAGAGTCTCGAATCTGGGAACCCTTCTCAGAGCGCTATGAAGGCATGTATCGCACCACTCGAAATCTTTACAAAAACGAGCATGGCAACAAAGTCCTTTTTGAAGAAATCAATCATGACTTACAACTCACTTTTCGCTATGCCTGGAATTCGAGTGATAAATTCGGCTTCGTCAGAAAATCGAAATTGATCAACGATGGCGATGCGCCCGTCAATGTCTCTTTGCTTGATGGCATTCAAAATATCGTTCCGGCGCTGATTGGGAGTTATGTGCAGAACTCTTTGAGTAATTTGGTGGATGCCTACAAGCGCCATCAATTGATAAAAGAAAGCGGTTTGGGCATCTATGCCCTTAGTGCCGTACTGGTCGATAAAGCAGAACCGGCAGAGGCACTAAAAGCCAACGTGGTGTGGTCATCGGGTTTAGAAAATCCGAAATATTTGCTCTCTTCCATACAGGTCAAAAACTTTAGAAAGCGAATGCCACTCCACCAAGAGGAGGACGTCAAAGCTGAAAAAGGGGCGTACTTGCTCAATGCCGAAATCACCCTTTCGCCGAAAGGCGCCAAAGAATGGATGATCGTCGCTGATGTCAATAAAAATCATGCGGCTGTCGCCGAAATATCCGCTCAGATCATTGGTGACTCCAAATTGGTTGCAGCCGTAGAGGCAGACGTGGAGCAAGGCACCCAAGAACTCATCGAGCTAAATGCAGGTGCAGATGCCTTGCAATTGTCAGCCGATAAGTTTAGAGACACGCGACACTTTTCGAACACCTTGTTCAATATCATGCGGGGTGGAATTTTTGATAATAACTATCAAATTGAGAAAGCGGATTTTGCTCAATATTTGGCGAAAGCCAGCAAAGCTGCCTATAAAAATGGCAAAGCTGCAATTGATAAAATGGGGGAGGAGTTCACCCTTTCTCAACTCAAAGAAGTCGCTTTTGCTTCTGATGATATGGATTTCAGACGATTGTGTTTGGAATATATGCCGCTCAAATTTAGCCGCCGTCACGGCGACCCAAGTCGCCCCTGGAATCGCTTTTCCATCAACACCAAAAGCGAGGATGGCTCCAAAATTTTGGACTATGAAGGCAACTGGCGAGACATCTTCCAAAACTGGGAAGCACTGGCGCATTCCTATCCGGAGTTTACGGAAAGCATGATTCATAAATTTTTGAATGCAACGACTTTCGATGGCTATAATCCTTATCGGGTGACCAAAGGTGGCTTCGATTGGGAAGCGATTGAGCCAGACGATCCTTGGTCGTACATTGGGTATTGGGGTGACCATCAGATTATCTATTTGCTGAAATTTTTGGAGGTGCTGGAAGATCGCAAACCGGGTAAGTTGGAAAGCTATTTTGATGAAAATCTTTTCGTTTATGCCAATGTGCCTTATAAAATCAAAGGGCACGAAGACATCCTCAAAAATCCGAAAGACACCATTGATTTTGACCATGAGTTGGATGGCAAAATCAGAGCATGGCGAGATGAAAAAGGAGCGGATGGCGCACTGCTTCAAAACCAAAAAGGTGCGATTCATAAAGTCAACTTCATTGAAAAAATATTGGCAACCGTTTTGGCAAAAGTGTCCAACTTCATCCCCGAAGGTGGGATTTGGATGAACACCCAACGACCCGAATGGAACGACGCCAACAATGCCTTAGTCGGCAATGGCGTGTCGATGGTGACACTTTATTATTTACGTCGATTTTTGAAATTTTTCGAACCTGTTTTTGCGCAAGCGAAAACGGATAGGGTAGGGGTGTCGGCGGAATTAACTGATTTTTTCCGAAAGGTAAAAAGGACGTTGGAGGGCAATCGCGATTTGCTTTCAGGCGACCTCAATGATCAGCAACGCAAAACGGTTTTGGATGGCTTAGGTAGGGCAGCAGCGGATTTTAGAAACGCGATTTATCAAAACGATTTCTCTGGAAAAACCGAGGAGGTTTCGATGAAAGAATTGGGGCAGTTTGTGGAAGTGACTTTGGCGTTTTTGGAGCATTCGATTCGTGCCAACAAGCGGAGTGATAATTTGTATCATGCCTACAATTTGATGACGGTCGAGGGGAAAGATGCGGTTTCGATTTCTTATCTGAGTGAGATGTTGGAGGGGCAGGTAGCGGTTTTGAGTTCAGGCTATTTGGATTCAAAAGAAGCACTTGAAGCGTTGGATGGGTTAAAAAATAGTAAGCTATTCAGACCAGATCAGTACAGCTACATTTTGTACCCCAACAAAGATTTACCTCAATTTACAGAGAAAAATATCCTTTCGGAAAATGCCGTCAAGGGTTCAAAACTTTTGACTCAATTGGTCAAAGCTGGCAATGCGATCATTATTGAAAAAGACGTTTTCGGGGCGTATCATTTCAATGGTAATTTCAAAAATGCCAACGATTTAGGTGCGGCTTTGGATTCGCTTTCTTCTGGTTATGCCTCGCTTGTTGAAAAGGAAAAAGAGCAGATTTTGCAATCGTTTGAGGAGGTGTTTAATCATAAAGCATTTACCGGAAGGTCAGGGACTTTCTTTGGTTATGAGGGATTGGGTTCAATTTATTGGCACATGGTTTCGAAGTTGCAATTGGCAGTGCAGGAGTGCTGCTTGAAAGCAATTGAGGAGAAAGAAAGTGCGGAAGTGATCGGTAGATTGTTAGAGCATTATTATGAAATCAATGCAGGAATTGGAGTCCATAAGCCACCGACGCTCTATGGCGCATTTCCGACTGATGCCTACTCGCACACGCCGGCAGGCAAAGGTGCGCAGCAACCGGGCATGACGGGTCAGGTGAAAGAAGATGTATTGTGTCGTTTTGGCGAATTGGGTGTTTTTGTAAAAGATGGAAAATTGCTTTTCAACCCCTGCCTCTTGCGAAAAGATGAGTTCTTGACTGAAGCCAAGACCTTCGATTTTGTGGACGTGAACGGAAAACGAAAGTCTGCTAAATTGGCAGCAGGATCGCTTTGTTTTACTTACTGTCAGGTGCCGATGGTGTATGCATTGTCCGAAAGGACAAAAATGGAAGTCTTCTATAAAAACGGCACATCGAAGGCGTATGATGCGCTGACTTTATCGCCTGAAGACACGAAAGCTGTTTTTGAGCGAACGGGTGCGGTGGAGAAAATTAGTGTGCAATTAGTAAGCTCCGAGTTAAAATAAATGCACCAATTTCATGACTGCACCCCGAGCGGAGTCGAGGGGCGCAAACGTAAAAACGGATCGTTGCCGCTGCGTTCTCGACTCCGCTCGAACTCCGGTTAGAAGTGTGTGCAAAAAAAAATTCGATTATGTTTAATTCAAAACCAAAAATACTTTCAGTTTTTTTAGCTGTTTTGCTGGTAGTTTCTTGTAGTGTTTCAACCAAACAAAACTCAACTGACCAATCTCCCCAAAAAGACCTCACCGCCAAAGAAATTTTAGGCAACCCGGACTACTTAGGCATTTCCTACGGTGGCTATCGCGACACTACATTGAAGGTTCAACCTACCATCGCTCAATTGAAGGAAGACATGCAAATCCTTCATGCAATGGGCATCAAATTCGTTCGAACTTATAAGACGCATTATCCACATGCCCATAATTTATTGAAAGCGATTCGAGAGTTGAAAAATGAGGATCCGAATTTTGAAATGTATGTCATGTTGGGAATATGGATCGATTGCGAAAACGCAAGATCTAAAAATCCAAACCACGATGGAGAAGACCTCGAAGCGAACACCATCGAAATACAAAAAGCAGTCGCTTGGACTAATGAATTTCCTGACATCGTGAAGGTGATGGCGGTCGGCAACGAGGCAATGGTCAAATGGGCAGCCGCCTATTATGTCCAACCCGGCGTTATTTTAAAATGGGTCAATCATCTCCAAAATCTGAAAAAAGAAGGCAAGCTGCCAGCCGATGTTTGGATTACGAGTTCTGACAATTTCGCCTCATGGGGTGGGGGAGGAGGCGAGTATCACGTCGAGGATTTGAAAAAATTAATGCAGGCGGTTGACTATATTTCGATGCACACCTATCCGATGCATGACACGCATTACAATCCGAATTATTGGGGCAATTTCGAGGGGGAAGAAACATTTTCCGAAAGGAAAAAAATAGCGGTAGCCATGAAGCGCACGCAGGAGTATGCGATGACGCAATTCGCGAGTGTGAAATCCTATATGAAAAGTTTGGGCATTGATAAACCCATCCACATTGGCGAAACAGGGTGGGCGAGTGCCTCCAATGGATTCTATAGCGCCACCGGAACGCGCGCCTGCGATGAGTATAAAGAGGCATTGTATTACAACCAGATGAGAGAGTGGACGAATCGCGAAGGACTGAGTTGTTTTTACTTCCAAGCCTTTGATGAAATCTGGAAAGACGCCAAAAACCCTGGCGGCTCTGAAAATCATTTCGGTTTGCTGGACGTAAACGGCAAAGCAAAATATGCAATTTGGGACTTGGTGGATCAGGGCGTCTTCAAAGGCTTGACGCGTGATGGCAATCCAATTACCAAAACTTATGGCGGCGATGAGGCGGCGTTGATGAAAGAGGTGCTGGTACCGCCGATGAAGGGGAAAGCGCCGACGAATTAGACACTTTAGCAGCCCATAAAAAACCGCACCCTGAGCGGAGTCGAAGGGCGCAATTGAAAGATTCGAATTTGCATTTGTACCCTTCGACACCTCGACTCCGCTCGGCGCAGCGCTCCGCTCAGGGTACGGACTTTAATACCTGCTGAACAGCAAAAAAAATTTACAAAATGTCAAATTTTACAAAATTAGGTTTCGCAATCTTGTCAATCATTTTTTGGGCAGCTTGCACCACCAACCAACCCCTCGAAGCAGAGGTCTTCGAAACCTCCGCCGCAGGCAACCAACTCACTAAATTAATTGATTTCCCTTCCGGAAATGAGGGCGCGCTCATCAAAATCAACCCCGAAGAAACCTACCAAACCATCACTGGTTTCGGTGGCTCGTTTACGGAATCAACCGCCTATCTGCTCAATCAATTGGGCAAAGAAAATCGGGCAAAAATCATTGAAGCCTATTTTGGCGAAAGCGGCTCAAAATACTCCCTGACGCGGACGCATATCAACTCTTGTGATTTTTCATTGAGCAATTATAGCTACACGCCAGTGGAGGGTGATAAAGAATTAGAGAGCTTTTCGATTGATGAAGATCGCGATGACATCATCCCATTAATAAAAGAAGCCAAAGCGATTTCGAAAGAAGGGTTTAAAATCATCTCTTCGCCATGGACAGCGCCGCCCTGGATGAAAGACAACAACAATTATGTCGGCGGAAAACTGCTGCCTGAATATTACGATTCGTGGGCGAAGTTCTTTTCCAAATATTTAGATGCCTACCAAAAAGAAGGCATCGACATCTGGGCAATCACCGTCGAAAACGAACCACTGGGCAATGGCAACAACTGGGAAAGTATGCATTACAGCCCAGGCGAAATGACCAATTTTGTCCAAAATTATTTAGGCCCTCAACTTGAAAAAGATGGCAAAGACGAAGTAAAGATTTTAGGCTACGACCAAAATCGCGAACACGTAAAAGAGTGGGTCGATGACATGTATCAAAACGAAGCGACTTCCAAATATTTTGATGGCACGGCGATTCATTGGTATGCGAGCACCTTTGATTTTTTTCCTGATGAATTGCAGTATGCACACCAAAAAGCACCGAACCGACACCTGATTCAATCGGAAGCATGTGTGGATGCGGAGGTGCCGCATTGGCGCGAGGACGAATGGTATTGGTCAAAAGAAGCGACCGATTGGGGATGGGATTGGGCGCCCGAAAAAGACAAACATTACCACCCCAAATATGTGCCCGTCTATCGCTATGCGCGGGACATCATCGGTTGCCTCAACAACTGGGTCGATGGCTGGGTGGATTGGAACATGGTGCTGGATAGAGAGGGCGGCCCCAACTGGAAGAAAAACTGGTGTGTGGCTCCCGTCATCGTTGATCCTGAGCAGGATGAGGTGTATTTCACGCCGTTGTATTATACCCTTGCGCATTTTAGCAAGTTCATTCGTCCGGGTGCAAAACGGATTGGTTTTGAAAGTGCCGACGACGCTCTGATGGTGACAGCTGCCCAAAATCCAGATGGCTCCACTGCCGTCCTTGTTTTTAATCCTACTAAAGAAGCGAAGCAATTTCAATTGCAAATGGGGGCGCAAACCAAAGCAGTGGCGATTAGTGCGCAGGCATTGCAGACGGTCTTGGTGAAGTGATTTTTTCTTTTCCCCTTTCGGGAAATGGCTAATAATCTAAATTTGAGGCTGTCTCATAAACAGGAAGCAAAATTGAACTTATGAGACAGCCTCAATATTTACACCAAACTAACCTCCGGCGAACCAAGGTTTATGATAAGGAATTATTGAGTATAGTCTGTTTGAGAGTATTAGGTTTTTCAAAATTGCAACACCCTACTTAACATAAACTAATTTATGAAAGTAGCAGCAATTCGTGGGTTGCTTGGTTAGGCAATTTCTGGTTCTAATTCTTTTTCATAGTAATTTGTCGCGTCATAAATCAAGTCATCTAAACGTTGATTTTCGGCGGCTACGGTTTGCTTATTCCATTTTAAGTAGGTCTTTAGGTCTTCCATCACAGCACCTCTCACCTCCGCAATTGATTGGATGTCGAAATACAATCGACCTGTGCGGCGCACAAAGAAGTCTTCGGCAGAATGTACCATTTCATGATAGACGCCGAACCATGTTTCTGCTCTTGCAAGAGCGACTTCGGGGGGATCATTGAAGTCGTCCATTTCTTCCAAAATGGTTTCGGTTTGTTTGCCATAGTTGTGGACGAGATAGGCAGCGCGGTAGGGTTCTAAGCCTAATGATTCGACTCGTTTTTCGAGTTGGGCGATGTAGGACTCGACGGCTCTGTAATTTTCAAAATCATTTCCCGAAAGGGGGATGTCTTTGGTTTGGCAGTCGGGTTTGAAGTCAGGCGATGATTTCAAATTATCGTCTAACTGGGGTACTACTAAATCTACGATTCGTTGCGCCATTTTTCGGTAACCGGTCAGTTTTCCACCAGCAATCGAAATCAAACCGCTCTCTGAAATGAATATCTCGTCTTTTCGCGAAAGCTCAGAAGGCGACTTCCCATCTTCATGAATCAGCGGACGCAATCCCGCCCAATTAGAAATGATATCGCCCATCTCTAAATCAATCGAAGGAAAAGCATGACGTGCCGCGCGGAGGAGGTATTTGGCGTCTTCTTTGGTCGCCACTACCCTATCCATGTTGCCATGATAAGTCGTATCGGTGGTGCCCACATAAGTGATTTGCCCCCTCGGAATCGCGAAGATCATCCGCCCATCGGGCCCATCGAAATAGGTCGTATATTTTACCGGCAACTTCGCATGTGGGAAGACCAGATGGACGCCTTTGGTGAGGTGCAATCGCTTGCCTTTCAGTGATTTATCTTTCTTTCTCAATTTGTCCACCCAGGGTCCGCCAGCGCTGACTATCTTTTTTGCCCTTACGGAAAATGTCTCGCCAGTCAGCTCATCTTGCAGATTGGCGGAAGTGATTTTTTCGCCATCGTAATTGAAGTCAACCACCGTAGCGTAGTTGGCTGCGATGGCGCCAAATTTGGTTGCAGTTTTGATCAATTCGACCGTGAGTCGAGCGTCATCAGTTCGGTATTCGGCGTAAAAGCCGCCGCCTTTTAAGCCGTTTTCCGAAAGGAGGGGTTCGAGTTTCAGGGTCTTTTCTTTGGTGAGCATTTTGCGTCGGTCATCGCCTTCAACGCCTGCCAAGACATCATAAACCCATAAGCCAAACCAGGTTGCCCAATAGCCATAATTGCCTCCTTTGATGAGGGGCATAAGCATTTTTTTAGGCAATACGAGATGAGGCGCGAGACGATGGACAATGGCACGTTCGGTGCCCGTTTCGCGGACTAAGCCAATGTCTAAGTGTTTTAGATACCGCAATCCGCCATGAATGAGTTTGGTGGA
>CALCJP010000095.1 GCA_937967625.1 uncultured Saprospiraceae bacterium | reverse complement strand
CTACATGAGGACTGGGCAAAAGGCTGTAAAAATTGGGAGTTAGCTTTGAATCAGTTGACACAAAGTATAGAAGAGGCTGGCATTGTTGTAACTTTTAATGGAGTAGTAGGAAATAATAATAAACGTCCGATTGAACCAAGCGAATGTCGGGGCTTTGTACTGGTTGATCCTTTTGTACCCTTTCTTTTTGTTAATAATCGAGATGCTAAAGCTGCTCAAATGTTTACAATTGTGCACGAATTAGCACATGTTTGGCTTGGGTTCAGTGCGGGTTTCGATAATGCAAAAATGTTACCCTCTAACCATCCTATAGAAAAGTTATGTGATATGGTCGCAGCTGAATTTTTGGTGCCAGCTCAGGCACTCAAGAAGGCATGGGGTGAAACTCAAGGCTTTCATCATTTAGCAAAGCAATTTAAGGTTAGTCCGATAGTAATAGGTCGTAGAGCGTTAGACTTAAATTTAATTACAAAACCACAATTCTTCCAATTTTATAACAAGTACATTCAAAAGTTCAAAACACGAAAAGAGAGTAAAGCTAGAGGAGGCGATTTTTTTGCAACAGCGCGCAAAAGAGTGAGTCCGAGATTTGCTGGATTTGTGAAAAGTGCTTTAGATCAAAGGAAGATTACACACCTTGATGCTTATCGACTCACTGGAATGAAGGGAAAAACATTTCAAACCTTTATGAACGAAAAACTATGACCTGATGACTTTTTTAGTAGATGCTAATTTTTTTATTGAAGCCCACCGAGTTACTTATCCATTCGATGTAATTCCCAGTTTTTGGTCAACGATAGTTCAATTGGCTCAAAAGGGTGAAATTTGTAGTATTGACAAAGTGAAATCTGAAATTTATAGACATGAAGATGATTTAAAGGAATGGTGCGAGGAGAATCTTCCAGAGAATTTTTTCAAAGACTCCGCTCCAACAATTAAAACGTACGCTCATATTGCAGCCTGGGCTACTTCAAATAGTAATCAATATCGATCCAGTGCAATTGCCGTTTTTTTAGATGCTGAAAGAGCAGATGCGTGGTTAGTCTCCTATGCGATTGAAAATTCAATGACCGTCGTAACCCAAGAGGTTAGTGCCCCAGAAAGTAGAAAAAATATCAAATTGCCGGATGCTTGTCTTGGTCAAAATGTCCCATTTAACAATACTGTCCAAATGTTAAGAGCATTAAACGTTCAAATTTAATTCACCTCTAACAACAAATTCACTTTAATTTTTTTTTGTAAATCACTGATAATCAGCCCATATTTGTATCCAACAAACTACTATTTGAGAAAATAATAACTTACACACTATGCCTATTGCATTACCTGAGTTGACCAAACGCTACTATACCACTGGCGAAGTCGCCAAACTATTCAGCGTCACTCGTTCTACTATTCGTTACTGGGAAAGTAAATTCAGTTTGCTGGATGCCCATAAATTTGGAAATGGCGAACGCCGCTTCCGCGCTGACCAAGTGGAATTGATTCAAAAAATCCATACGCTCATCAAAGAGAAAGGCTTCACTATCCAAGGCGCTGAAAAAGAATTGGCTGAAAACAAAAGCTGGTATCGCGAAAAGGATAAGAATCTTCGGAAGCTAAAAGAAATCCGTACAAAGTTGTTGGATTTGAGATTGCAGGTTTGATGTAAGTCAAACTATCTTCAGGCGAAGGAAATTATAGATGTTTTGGAATTTTATTTCTAAATCTACGTTAGAAGTAAAACGGTTTGTTATTTGCCTCTTACCATTTTGAATGGTCATCACTTACATACATGAAACTCATCACATCGGTCTCAAAACCTACACTTCAACTTTTATTCTTCTCCTGCTTTCTTAGCATTGGTTTTGTTGCGTCTGCACAAGTTGTACCCCCTCCGCCCCCTGATGGGGGAAACCTGTCGGGTACATTTAAAAGAACTACATTTTTACAAAAAGCAAATTCCCCCTTTAGGGGGGTAGGGGGTAAAGATCGCCCCAAAGTCGGCTTAGTCCTCAGCGGCGGCGGCGCGAAAGGTTACGCGCACGTGGGCGCACTCAAAGTGATCGAAGAAGCAGGCATAAAAATCGACTACATCAGCGGCACAAGTATGGGCGCAATCATCGGCGGTTTGTATGCTTCTGGTTGGACGGCTCATCAATTGGATAGTATTCTGCGGAATACGAATCTGGCTGATATTATGCAAGACAATTTGCCGCGAGAGATTCTGCCCATTTTCGAGAAAGAGTATGGCGAAAAATATGCGCTTTCGCTTTCAGTGAGTGATTTTAAAATAGCCTTGCCTTCTGCGATTTCGAGTGGTCAGACTGCTTTTAATTTTTTCAGTCGATTGACTCATCATGCGACCGGTACAAGGGATTTTGATCAGTTGCCAATTCCGTTTGTGTGTATTGGGACAGATGCGGAGTGCGGACAGGAAATCGTTTTCGAGAGTGGAAATTTGGCGAAAGCCGTCCGAGCGAGCGGCTCGTTTCCAGGCTTGATTTTGCCTTATAAAGTAGATGAATGCACGGTGATGGATGGCGGCATAGTCAATAATTTTCCTGCTGAAATTCTTCGCGAAAAGGGTATGGATATCGTCATTGGCGTCAATGTCGAATCGGGCCTTTATACTTCTGATGAATTGCGCGGTATTGATAAAATCATTGATCAAGTGAGTAGTTTTCAGATGGTTCAGAACTCATTGGCACAGCTGGATTTTTGTGATGTTGTTATTTATCCAGACATCGAAGGATTTGGCGTCAGTAGTTTTGGAGCAGTGGATACCCTCATCCAAAGAGGAGAGGACGCCGCCCGTAGCAACTTCAAGGATTTAGATTGGATTGCTGAGAAGCAGGGACGAATTGCTCAATATCATCCGCTGCCATTGCGACCCCAATTGGATAGTTTTTATGTGGATAAGTTGCGGATCATCAATGATAATACTTTTTCAAAAGCCAACATTTTGGAGTTTTTCCCGAAAGGGTTAAAAGGCTGGGTGCATGAAGATGACTTCTATGATGGGGTGACAAATCTCTTCGGAAGTGGGGCAGTGAAATACGTAGATTTTTCCTTCCGGAAAAGAGATAATGGCAACTACGACTTGGAATTGAGACCCATTGCGAAAGAGGGGTTTGACAAACAACTTCGTGTGGGTTTGCATTACGACAATGTTTATAAAAGCAACTTGTTGGTCAACCTGACCTTGATCAATTTGGGCTTGAATAACTCCACTTTTTCGAGCAATTTGATTTTGGGAGACGGTTTCCGTTACAATATCAACTACCTCGTGGACATGGGCACCATGCCCGATATCGGGTTCAATTCGCGTTTGGATTTCAATGAAGTGCCTTCTGAGATGCAGGTTTTGTTTCCAGGCGATAGCACTTTTCGGCGCGCGCGATTCAATTTTGATTACACTGATTTTTCCAACGAGTTGTATTATCGAATCTTTTCGAGCAATAGATATTCAGCAGGTCTTGCTGCCGAAGGCAAGTATTTTTCGACTGCCACCGATCAGCTGATTGACGAAGAAGAAAATGAATTTATCGGCGAGAAGGGGGTCTATTTTGTTGGGTCTGCCTATTTTAATTATGATACGCGCGATGATCGAAATTTTCCCGAAAGGGGACTGTACTCCACCGCGCGTTTTAGAAATATCTACCCACTGTCTTCTCAAATTTTTGATGGCTCCGAGCGAAAGCGCAGTTTGAATTTAGACTATTCTTTCTTAAAAGTGATTCCCCTTTCGGGAAATGCATCTTTAGGCATCTCCGGTGATCTTGGACTTACCTTAGGTCCGACAGCGCCGCCTTATGTCTATTTCCTTGGCGGAAATAATCGAAACTTTATCAACAACTTCAAACCGATGGAGGGACTTTCATTTGCAGAGCGGTTTGGGAGTGATCTCCTCCGCACTTCTGTCTATGGGCAATTACGACCCCTCAAAAATCAGTATATTCAGGTGGGTTTCCATTTTGCTTTGCTGGGAGATGGTCTCATCAATACCTTAAATAGTCAAGCCATCCAAAGTGCGTATGTGGGCTATGGTATCAAAACGCCGTTGGGTCCAATTGGGGTGAGCTACGCCACTTCGACGGAGGGGAATGAGTGGTATTTTAATTTGGGGTATTGGTTTTAGGAGGAGAGATAAAGTCAAAAAAGTATTTTGATGTGATTAGCCTATTTTAGAGCCGATATGCAGAGCATATAGCAACTTGAAATCATCTTAATTTATCACCTTTACCTTTGGAAACTCTAAGTTTTTGAGTTTATTGAAATGTTTATCATTGGTAACGATAAAGTCTGCTCCTGCTGCGATTGCACAATCCACAAATTTTTCATCATCAGGGTCTTCGGGAATCAATCTCCAAAAGAAATATTTGTTGACTTTTTGAATATTTGGAAGAATTTCAAATACTGAGAAAAGTAATTCCACAGTTTCTAAATCATAGAATCACTCAAGTATTTCAGCGTATTCATCTAAAATATCGGTAGAAACGCAAAGCGTGAGTTCTCCTTGTTCGAGTGCTTTTTGAATCCAATGATTTTTGGAGCCCTCAAAAATTACATTGAGCAAAACGTTGGTGTCGATAACGACTTTCATCTATTTCGTGGGCTTGGAGAGT
The DNA here is from genome assembly GCA_937967625.1 of uncultured Saprospiraceae bacterium. Taxonomy (GTDB): domain Bacteria; phylum Bacteroidota; class Bacteroidia; order Chitinophagales; family Saprospiraceae; genus JAGQWW01. Next base: position 7,290 of record CALCJP010000095.1, on the reverse strand, counting down.
TTACTTTTATAGGCTGTTCTTCGATGTTGCTGAGAGGCATCATCAATATCTTTTGGAGATAGATTTTTTGTTTTTGCTACCTTTTGGACATGTTCATTTAGCAATTTGAATCGGAACGCCACAAGTAGTTTTTTCAATTCGGCAGTTTGCTCCTCTGTGAGTCCTTGAGAGAAAAGTTTTAGAATTTCTACCTGTGCTGGGTTAAATGGGGTTTGCAAAGAGCCATCCATAATCAGTTATTTTTTACAACGAAAGTAAGGTCTTTTGTACAAAGTTGAAAGTTTTGTGATTTTTCACAAGACTTAAATTCTATTTGGAAAACGATAATCAGTGTGTATTAGTTTTCTTTTGAAAGAATATTTAGGTATCCCATTTCCCCGAAAGGGGCAAAAAAAACACCCACCCGACAAAGCCGAATGGGTGCATTCCTATTAAAAATTATAAATACTTACTTCGTTACCATGAAAGGTTGAGAGATAGTTCCTACCTCCGTTTTTACGGCTAAGTAATAAACGCCTTCCGAAAGGTTATTTCTATTTAAAGTGAAAGTGTTGACGCCTTCAGCGACGTTGCCACTGTGGATAGTTGCCACCTGTTTTCCCGAAAGGGAGACCACTACGATGTCTGCGTGAGTCGCATTGGTGATGTTTAAAGAAACGACCGCTTGATCGACTACTGGGTTGGGCGCAATTGTAAAGTCATTGACCAATTGGTCCACCTCATCAGTGCTCGAAACACCTGCCAATGGAAAAGTTGTTCCATCAGGCAAAGTCGCCCAAAGTCCAAATGCAGGATCTTGTCCGCTCAAATAGCCACTTGCGAAAACGGTCAACGCACCGCCACCTAAGCCATTCAAATCTCCATCAAAACTTGCGACGATGGTATTGTTGTCATCACCCGGAGTGATGTCCAATTGATAGCGTAATGGGTCAACTTCTAAGTAACCCGCGAAATCGCCGTAGGAAGCATTATCTACTAAAACAGCGCCACCGGTGGTTACATCCACAGTAGGTGCGTCAGTAGAACCATGATAGACCAAAACGGCTACTTTAGAGTTGTCTTTATTGCCCTCTCTTGCTTCATCATAAATTGCCAAATCGAATGGCGTATCCATATCGCCGACCAAACCAGTCGCCATCACGATGTACTTTTTAGAAGCATCTAAGTTTACGGTTTTGTTGAAGATGGCATCGTTGTAAGATTGGCTATCAGAAGTAGCAATTCCCAAATTGATATCTACGTTAGCTGGTATATAGCCAAATGGAGTCGCAGTTCTATATCCAAGGTTATCTACAAATAAATCAGCGTCTGCATAGATGTCAACTGTTGGGTTGGCTGAGTTATGGATGATTTGAGCTCTTGATAAGGCTTGAAGCGAAAGCACTTGTCCATTCGGAAGAACGGCATAAGTACCAAAAGCAGGATCTCCTCCCAAAATACCACCTGCCATGACCGTAACCGCCAAACCCTCTGCTCCTGCGAGTGGTGCAAAATAGTTGCCTACCAAATCTTCAGTTCCAGTAGGGAAGATTTGAAGGATATAATTTTCAGGCGCAACAGTTTGGTAAGGATCGAAATCGCCGTAGGCCATGTTTTCAACTACAGTACCAACACCATCAACAGCGATATCTACAGCAGGCGCTCCTTCCGAACCGTGGAAAGAAAGAATGTCTAATCCAGCAGGATCTTCAGAGAAAATACGTGCTTGGTCGTTTACCACGAGTTCAAATGGCGCGTCAGCATTGCCAGGAATACCGGTTGCAATTATGATATATGTTTTACCCATTTCGAAATTAACACCAGGAATGGTAAAAAGCGCATCACCAGAAGACGTGCTGTTTGGTGGTGCAATACCAATATCAAAATTGGTTCTTGAGGGAAAAAAAGTAAAACCAGTTGCAGATAAGTAGCTCAAGTCATTGACCAGCAAATCCGTATTCGCATACAAGTCAATTACTGCTGCTTGTGAATAAGAACTATTATGAATAATCTGTACACGCGATACCGGAAGCATGGTCACGACGGCACCGTTTGGAAGGGCAATCAAAATATCAAATTGAGGAGTGCCACCCAAAACACCGGAAGCAAACGCAACACCAGAAGCACCGGCAGCACCGGCAGTGTTTACGAAAAACGTTCCCACATTAACTTCAGGCGACGCAGCAGGAGTCATATCAAAAAAGGTATTTCCTTCATCCAATTCTATATATCCATCTGTGAATTCACCATACGATAAATTCGAAATTTGTGGCGCACCGGAGATTTCGGTCAAGGTCACCGCAGGCGCACCCGTCGAACCGTGATAAGCCATCAATTCGAACTTCGTGCCGTTCATCGCGCCTTGCTGACCTTTGTCAGTTGCGTGAAGTGTAAATGGAAAATCCATGTCACCGACGATTCCACTCGCCACTGCTACGTAGTTTTTGCCTGCCTCGAAAGTCAAGTCAAAAGTAGCAATCGCATCATCCACTGAAGTCGAAGTCGCGGGAGCCACAGCAACTTGCACCAACGTGTCAGAAGGTACCGTCACGAAAGGAGTCGCCGTCTGATATTCAAAATCATCCAACAGCAATGCGCCATTGGCATAGACATCCACCGTGCCCGAAACCGAGTTGTGAATTACTTGAAGCGCTGCTTGAGAAAATCCAAAAATAGAGATAGTTAAAAATGAAAGAGTGAGATAAACATTTTTCATAAAAAAGATTTTTCTGTTAGGTAATCGAATTTCTTACTTGAAGCCAAATGAAATATAACCGCTTTTGTTCATCTGAATAATTCGAAATGAATCATAGCCGTCATTTTTCCCTCCCGAAGCGAATTCGGGACAAGTTTTCGGGAAATGGTCTCAAATCTATGTTATGCACGACAAAGGTAGGGGGTTGTCTGAGGCTCAGAAAATTTTGGTGCTTGAGTAGCGTTGAATGGTTTCATGGTTGAATGGTTATCCAACCATTTAACCCCATAGCCATAAAGCCATTTTTATTTTCACGGAAGTGAAAAAAGTTTGATCTTTGTGCTACTCTAACTGTTTTAAAATACTTCTTCACATTCATTTTTAATGAAAACCGCTTTTCATTGGTTGGTTTTGGTATTCTCTATTTGCCTTTCGGCAAATGTCCACTCGCAGTCCTGCTGTGCTTCCAGTGAAAAATTACAACTCTGCTATCTCTCTTCAGCAGACTACTGCTTCTCCAACAATGGTCGCTGTTTTGAATACTCGCTCGATGGCGAAAATATGCGTAACGCACTGGCTATCAAGCTGTTAACGCCTGTTAATTTTGGAATAGATGGATTGGTCAATTGCGAATTTGATCTAAAAAAACTCCCCATCAACCTCACCGCCACTCGAATCAATGACTGCAACTGCGACATCGTTTTCATGCCTGCCGTCTTCGTAGAACCCGCTTCCAATCAGGTGCAATCAGATTCTACATTTTTGCCACCTGAAGTACTCGATGCAGTTTATGAGTGGTCTTTAGAATGCCCCAATAATTTAGCCATCGTCTCCCAAGGCGAGGCACGCCGATGGGGCTACGCCGTCGAAAATATCAACCAAAACCCCAACCGCCCACAAATAGGCAACCCCTTCAATTTGCTTTTTGACGGACCTTTCGGTCAAATCTCCAATTTCGAACAAGGCGGCTCTTTTCAAGGCGTATTCACCCGACTCCCATCAAGCGGTTTTGAAATCTTAGCCACTGACGGGCAAGGGCGCCCAACGCTTACCTATGATTTAGCTACTGGCGATCTCATCGCCGGAGACATCGGTATCTTTTGCAACGGACCAGGCGATGTCTCGCAAGGACCCATGATTGTCACTAACAATGACGTCTTGGCATGCAACATCTTTGCCCTCGCCTGCGAACTGGCAAGCGGCACCAAATACACCAACCAAATAGAAGAACTCTGCCAAGGCGCACCCATCTTTCTCCCCAATGGCGATGAAGCCAATTCCCTCGGCACCTATATCGACACTCTCACTGCCTTCAACGGCTGCGACTCCATCATCCAAATCGAACTCGTCGAATGCGTAGAAGTACAAGTCCCCAACATTTTCTCGCCCAATGGCGACGGGCGCAATGATTTCTTCCTCCCCATCGGTTCCAACAAAATCCAATTACTTCAATTTCAAGTTTTCAATCGCTGGGGACAAATGGTCTATAACAATGATGCACCCGCCACTGGCTGGGATGGCACTTTCAATGGCGAACCATTGCCGACTGATGTTTATGTTTTTCAGATTAGGTATCGTAATTTGATAAGTGATGAAGAAGTGGTTGAGCGAGGTGATGTTACGCTGGTGCGATAATTATTGTCAATCAATATTTCTGAAAAGAACTCGTAAAGACCTCATCTCCACGTTTCATTTTCAAAAAATAATGACCGGGCGATAAGTTCGAAATATTAATGCTTTCCTCAATCAGACCACGAGCGATTCTTGCCTGAGGAATTTGAGTAAACACACTTCCATCTTCCCCAATGATTTCAAAACTAACCTCATCAACTTTATCATTCATAAACGAAACGGAAATGGTTTCCGACGCTGGGTTGGGGTAGATGTTTAAATTGACGGCAATGGGTTCTTCGCTGATAAAGACGGCGGTGATGGCTTCATCTTCCGCAAAATCAAAAGCAATATTTGGGTTTGGATTTGTGAGGTCTTCATTGAAAAATTCCCAAAAAGCGAACTCAAAACCTGGATTAGGCTCAATCGTCAACTCGACCGGGACGCCTTTAAAATAATGCCCCGTCCACGGCAATTGAGTTGGCGTGATGGTATTTATTTTGATGGAACCGGCACCTTCAGGGAATACGTTAAGTTCTAATAAAACCTCTTTTTCTAACTCAAAATAGGACATCAAGTCTTCTCTCGCATAAGGCGCTTTGTCCTCGCAAAATTCAAAAAGCTTCGGTAGCGAAAGCGTATCCCATCGCTCAAAAGTATTGCAACCTGCGCAATCTACCCATCGCTCAAAATGCTTTTTATGTCCCTCCGAAACTTGCTCCGCATAAGCCATTGCAGCTCCCGAAAAAATCTCAGGACGAAAAGTCGTATTCAATAAATCGCAGTAGCGATTGATGAAATGGTTTTTATAATCTGCATTAGTCAACAGCTTTTTGAAAATGGTGAAGTGAGGATTTTCATCACCGTATTGCTCCATTTTTGCGCCGAAATAAAAATCATCTGCAGTGGTCCAACCGCGTCCACCTAAGCCGACATCGAAGTCAAAAGCTAAGTACCGCCACTTGCCCTCGGTTCCTTGATCCCTCCAAAGTTTTAAATTATTATGCCCCCAATCCGAGTTATTGATAGCCGTTTCGAAGATGAAATAATCGGTCATGTTGTCGATGTCGAATCGGTTTGCAGCTTCCTCAAAATTTCCCGAAAGGGTGAGATCTAGACTTTTTACATCGTCCACATCTGCCTCAAATTGAGTTCGATTGCCATGAATCGTTAGCGTATCTTCTTCCAAAACGTCGAGTCGATCATACTCGCTTCCATAGTTTGCAATTGGAAAACTTTCGTCGCTTTTCTCTCGCAAATACATCAAACCCCAATATTGAGCATTCAGAAAAAGCTGCACCGGTTGGGTGCCCAAAAGGTCGAGATCCAAGCCTTCGTCAGAGAGGTATTGACTGACGAATGCGTCTCGAATATGTGCTTTTTCAAAATCACCGCTGCCGTTTCTAAGCACGATCTTTTCGAAAGATTCAATCTGCGGTTTGTCTGAAAAGAAAGGAAAAACGATTTTATCATCACCAAATTCAGGTTTCGCCAAAAGGCGCATCGACTTCTGAATTTTCGTTCGCGCACTTCTTCCACCATGCACTTTTGCGGCTAAATCGTACTCCACCCAAAATGCTCCTTCAGGAGAAAAATATTCAAAATGCATCGGCACCTCGATGTCCTTCCAAAAATTTGATCCCCAATACGGAAACGCACTTTCTGCATCAGGCCCCGAAACCAACATCCCCGTCGAATCATCAAAAAGCAACAACGAATCAGTTGAAATCGCAACAACGGGAAGCGTAAAGCTTTCCCCAACGAAATAATTATTAGTGACAATTTTGGAAGGAATTTCATTCCCCTTTCGGGAAATGGCGCGCACACAAGTCGTTCTCTGAATCAAAATCGGTTCCGAATAAATCGGCGAATTTTCAGTAGGGCGACTTCCATCCAAGGTGTAGTGAATATCTGCTCCTGCATCTGTCGAGGTCAATTCTAATTCAAAATCAGTTGACTGAAATTGCATTTCAATTGAAAACTCAGGTGCTACGGTTCGAAAGATTTCATCGGAGCCGTTGTTGGAGTCCTGAGGAGTTGGCGCCAGAAAGTAGCTCCAATTCGAACTGCCGTCAGTTTGTCGTCCAAAACTTCGGTCGGTTTCAAAATTCGGAATTTGAATTTTATCAATCAAAGTTCTATCGTCATTAAAAAGCGCGATGACCTCTCCTGACTTCGCAATTTTAAAATTGGTATGCGGCGCATCTGCTATCACATCTCGACCAGAGGCGATGATCAAATAAAACTCTTTTGGCGCAATCGTCACTGCTGGAAGCGCCCACTTTCGAGGCGAATCCACTTCGTCCGTTATGAAAATGCCATCGAGATTGACAGATTCGTTGCCTGCGTTGTAGAGTTCAATCCAATCGGGGTGGTCGCCAAATTCATCAAAAAAACTCACATCGTTACTTGGGCAAACCTCATTGATGAGCAATTGCGCTTTCGCGAAAAGCGAGAACGAAACCATTATTGAAATCAAGGAAAGCCGAATCAAGGACATGGATAGATTTTTTCAAGAAACGAATGTTTTGGAGGCAGCAACATATACGAGGGGAATTTAAGTTTGTGCCTTCCACGCATCTATAAATTTGCCGAAAGGCAAATGGTTCAGGGATTTGGGGTCTTAAATAGGAAAGTGTATTTCACCTTACTCGTGGGACGACTTGAAGTCGTGCCACGAGTACGTTTGTGGTGGCACGACTTCAAGTCGTCCCACCACTCCCAGATGGTAGGGTATCAACTTTTTATAAACTTACTTCGATACCTACGTCCCTCAATTTCAAAAACGCCATGATAAATGCCTTTCGGCAAATCCGCTTTTCGAAGCTATGCGTGGCGCGTAGCGACACTAACGTTAATTTAACGTTGACGTCGCTACGCGCCGATTTTATAGGTTTCATGCTAAAGCCTACCAACATTTATGTCGCTACGCGCCATGAAACCTGGTTATAAATCAATTTGTCATCTAATGGGTGAATAAATAAGGAAGTGTATTTCACCTTGCT
>CALCJP010000094.1 GCA_937967625.1 uncultured Saprospiraceae bacterium | reverse complement strand
CCCAAAATAGGATTTCTGGTTCTTTGCCTTCTGCCTGAAGCGCTGCCATTGTAGGTACTTGCATAGTTGTCAAATTTTGTAGTCAGGAACGCAATGTTAGTGAAAAAAAATCTTTTCGTACTGCTGTCATGGTTGTTGACTTCGACTTCGCTCAGCCAACGTTCAGTTGCTCCAATCGTTGACTGAGCGAAGCCGAAGTCAACAATCACCTAATTCCAATCACTCACCAATTTATCGACCCTTTCGCCCTGTGGCGTTTCCTTATCCACATAGATGTTGTCGTAAAAGAGATCGCCAGATTTCATTTCAACGAAAACTCTATAGTAGCCAGTAGATAAATTTTCCAAATTCAAATTTACTTGACTGACATCTTGGTTTTCCAATTCAAAAATCAATTCCGTAACCAAAAGAATGGAATCAGTAGGGTAGTCAGTATTCGCCAGCAATCGGTCATATTCGATGTCAGCAAAACTTTGATTTTTATTCCCTTTAGTGACCCAAATGTTTTTGAAATTTGACATATCGAAAACCGAAATCACGTCCTTACAAGGCTTTGGAAAAAGCATCAAGTTGCCAGGGTACACATTTGGATTGCCCACATTCCCAACAGGTGCGCCCTGTTCGTCAGTCATGTTGATTCCGGTTACTAAATTGATTGCTAATTCGGGGTTTTCGTTTGTTGGTTCAGGGTCTTCCGTATCTCCGCAATTGTACCCAAAAAGGGCAATTGCCAAAACCGAAAACAAATATATAAATTGCTTTAAATTCATGATATAATTAATTGATAATCAATGGAATAATAAGATTATGCGCCGTCGATAAGACCCCAGATGATGAGTACTAAACCAACCACCATTGCAAGCGAACCAATCCATGCAATCCACTTTGCGAAAAGAAGCGTCGTCAATAATCCTCCTGCCAAGAAAATCAATCCCCAATACACTCTGCTATCAGAAAGGAGTCCACTCCTTGCCGCTTTTTTCTTCAATTTCTTATTGAGTTTTTTGACCAGTTTCTTTTGCATAAATCGTTTGACAAAATTTCCTTTTTTGCCCTTTTTGACTTGATGAGATTTCACGTAAGTGGATAAATCTACGGGTGTTTCCGCAGATACCGGACTCATCGGTTTTAGTTTATACGGAATGCCTGAGGTCGCACCAAAAGAAAAGAATGGAGCGCAAATCATAGCGCAAAAAAGAAGTAAGTAAGTGAGATTTTTTTTCATGATGTATTTTGATTGATAATTATAATATTAATTCTACCTTTCGTTTTGTCAAAAGCAGGCAGCAAAAATAATACTAATCCATTCGCAATGACAATTTATTTCGGAATGGAGTTGGACGAAGGGGCATATTTAACGGATCCAACCCATTCAAAAAACTATCTCATAGCAGGTCCAAAAAATCTGCTCTCCTTTTTTGAGAAACATTTAGGACTCATCGGTCACGAAAACAATATTGACTACCTCCGCATTGAGCAATATCGGCAGGTGGCAATCACCTATTTGGAAGAAAATCCAGATGCGTTTTTTGCCAATTCCTTTGAGGCAGATCAGTTCGCCACAGCGGCTGAATTGCTCCGTCGTCGTGATGAATTAGCGGCTTCCGGTTTCGATTTTCGGATTGATGATCCGATGCCGGATCGCGTTTCCGTCCTCTCATGGATTGAGGCAATCATTAATGATGCGCAGCAACCCGAATTCAAACTAACCAAAGGACATATCGATCGCGCCAATGACATCATCAAAGCAATTCCAAATCAGCAATTGCCCATCGACCGAATCATCCTAAATGAACCCTTCGAGTTGTTGCCGTCGCTCTATAAACGACTCTTTACCGCTTTCGCGGAAACAGGACTCGTCGAAGATGCAGCACCGGCAGTAGCGCCCCAAAAAGATTCAGACCTCGCTGCTTTTCAGGACTCCTTTTTCACGAAAGTGGAAGAAAAGAAAACTTTGAAAAATGATGGTTCCCTTCTTATCCTAAAATCCAAACGAGCCAATGAAGCCGCCGTTTGGACTGCAAAACTGCTAAACCAAAACGCTGGTTTTCAACCCGTTACGCTACTTCCTGAAAAAAATAGAGGTTTAGACAATGCCCTGATTCAAGAAGGATTGCCCAGTTTAGGAATCCTCTCTGCCTCTTTGGCAAGACCGAGTTTGCAGATTTTGAAATTGATACCAGCCTTCCTTTGGGAGCCGATTGATCCTTACAAAATATTGGAGTTCGTCTCGCTTGCTATCAAGCCATTGGATGATGGCTTAGCGCAAGTAATTGGGCGACTCATGGCTGCCACACCCGGTCTCAAAAGTGAAAAATGGAATCGCCAAATCAATGGTTATTTCGATGATTTGCGAAAGCAGTCAGAAGAAAATAAGGACATCAATTACAAAGCCATCAGAGACGAATACGAATTTTGGTTTGAGCGAAAGCGATACGATATCAATGAAACCGTTCCCAAAACTCGCGTTATCGCCATCTTTCAAAAACTGGAATCATGGGCATTCGAAGTATTTGAAAATGACACTAAAAATTCATCTCTCATCGTCCTCAGTGAGCAAGCGCGTCGGGTAAAAGAACTTTTGGAAACCCTTCCTGAGCAATCGCTAACTTTCTTAAAGTTAGAGCGAATAGTTAGAACAATCTACGAGCCATCGCCTGTCCAATTTGAAGCAGAAGCGATGAATCGGTTGCCAAATATCTATTACCCAAGCGCCATTTTGAATGAAACCGATACTTTCCTTTGGTGGAACTTTTCAGAGATGGAATCCGTCAGGTTTTTCTCTCGTTGGTATCCCTCCGAAAGAGATTTTATTGAAGGACTCGGTTTAGGATTAGACACTCCCAAACTCGAAAACCAACGAATGCTATGGCAGCGACTGCGCCCAATTCATAAAACCAAAAACCAACTCATCGTTATGCTTTCCGAAACAGTCGATGGCAAATCCGTAAACCCTCATCCCCTCTACGGCGAACTGGAAGCAACTTTCGAAAACCTGGATCAGATCACTTTAGATTTAGATAAAAAGGAAGGAACAAATTGGTCTGCCCACTTTGAATTGCCCAAATTCATTGACCTTGAAGTCAAAAAATTTGGACGCCCAGATCCTTTTGTTCAAATCGATAACAGACCGACACTTAGTGATTTAGGCGTTCAAACACCGACCAAATTTCAAACGCTTTTATACTACCCCTATCAGTGGGTCTTTAAGGAAAAAATCAGATTGAAGAAGTCTTCAATCCTAAGTATCGTCAAGGAAAATACGCTCTATGGCAACTTGGCGCATCGACTCTTTGAGCAATTGTTGAGTCTCGATTTTTATAGTTGGAGCAAGCAGCAGGTAGAAGATTGGATAGATGAAAAAATCCCAAACCTAATCGCCAAAGAAGGAGCTGTCCTTAATATGTATGGCAGAGAACCTGACAAAGTGAACTTCGCCTATCTTCTGAAATTTTCAGCTTGGAATCTCATCTCATTAATTCAAAAAAATGGTTGGAAAGTCCTCGAAACTGAAAAGGAATTGGAGTCAAAAATCAATGACCAAGAGTATAAAGGAATCGCCGACATCGTCCTCGAAAAAGATGGAAAAGTCGCTATCCTCGATCTCAAATGGCGAGGCATAGGGTGGAGGCGTGACCTTATCAAAAATGAAGAAGACATTCAACTGGTGCTTTATGCACGACTGCAAAAAGAAAATGGCGACTACCCCCAAACAGGTTTCTTCATCATCGAAAATGGACAACTCTTAGTACGCCAAAATACTGATTTTGAGGGAGTTACACCACTCGCTCCCGAAACCAATCACAAAGACGCCAATCACCGAATCTTCGAAAAAATGGATAAAACCTTCCACTGGCGCAAATCTCAGTTAGAAAAAGGAACCATCGAAATCCGTTGTGAATTCACTTCTTATGATTTGGAGGTGCGCTATAATGAAGAAGAATTAGCGCTCGTTGATATGCTGGAAATGAAAACTGAGAATGCTCCATTTGATGACTATCGAGTTTTGATCGACCTGGTGGAATAGAGCAAGATTTTTGAGAGTTGAAAAAGGCACATTTTGTGCCTTTTTTATTGCTTTTAAATTTTACTCATTTGTAATTTTCTCACCATTAAAATTTTAAAATTAATTTTCTCAAAAAACGCAGATTTAAAAACCGCAGTCCGAGCGGAGTCGAGGATGGAAATTGCAAATTCGAGTTTTTGATTTCGTCCTCGACTCCGCTCGGACTACGGTCTAAAATAGTGCATTTTTATTGTCGTGGACGCCAAGTGATGCTTCACACGAACCGAGAGGTTCCGCGCGCGAGGGCACAAAAAAAGCCCTGCCAAAACAGCAGAGCTTAAGAAAATTTATCAATCATTTAATCTCAAGAATATATCTTATTGTTCTTTTCCATTTTCTTCCATTCACTTCGTTTTTTGAAAAACTTAGAGGAGACAACCAATAGTCCAAAAGACTCGCAATCCTCTTTTGATTGGACGGCATGATGGGCACCATGTGCTCTCAAAATCGCTCTTGAATATTTTCCATCTAACTGTTTAAACCAACTAAATCTTTGATGGATATATACATCATGGATGAGGAAATAAACCATTCCGTAAAGCAAAATACCAAGCCCAACAAAAAACAACCAAAAGTGAGGCGTCACTTGACTTGCGATAAATGAACTCGCGCTCGGTATCGCGAATACCAAAAAGAAACGGTCGTTCTTTTCAAAAAAACCATCTTTCAAATGAGGCTGGTGGTGGTCTTCATGCCAGTTCCAAAGGAAGCCATGCATAATGTACTTATGAGCAAACCAAGCCATGAATTCCATCCCGGCAAAGGTGGCAATTGTAATGAAAATGTAAAGTAATATAGTCATGCTAATGAGTTATTATTGTCGCTTTTTGAAACCATGAATTTGCGAATTGGTTCATGGGAGTTTCAAATTATTTTACGAAAGTAAAATCTCTTTCAATTTGTCAATCACGTAATGTACTTCTTCTTCTGAGTTATAATATGAAAACGAGAATCGCACAGTAGTCTTCATTGAGTCAGGAGTGAGTTGAGCTAAGACATGCGAGCCAACATCCACACCCGAACTGCAAGCACTTCCTCCCGAAGCGGCAATACCTGCAATGTCCAAATTCATTAATAAAAGGTCGGCATTGTCAAATGCAGCGCTCAACACTTTATAATGACTTTCGCCATCTATGTCGCCGTTGAATTCGATATTTGGAAAGTGATTTTCCAGTTCAGATTTCATCAATTGGCGGAGCGATGTGATTTTTTCTCGCCTTTCGGCTAAATGGGCGTAGGAGACCTCAAGGGCTTTCGCCAAACCTGCAATGCCAGCAATATTCTCCGTTCCGCCTCTCATGTTTCGCTCTTGCGAGCCGCCATCCAAATAAGGCTTGATAATGTTTTCTCCATTGATATAAATGAATCCACAGCCTTTTGGCCCATGAAATTTATGAGCGGAGGCGGAAAGGAAATTCACTTTCATTTGCGAAAGGTCGATAGGGTAGTAACCCATTGTTTGGACTGTATCTGTATGAAAAAGAGCGGAATACGCATGGCAGATTTCACCAATTGATTTGATGTCGTTGATAGTTCCGATTTCATTATTGGCATGAATCAAGGAAACCAAAGTCTTTTTGTTGGAGGATTGCAGAAGTGATTCTAAATGATCCAAATCGGCGCGCCCGAAGCGATCCAATTTCACGAAAGTGACTTCGACCTCTTTTTCTTTTTGAATAGAATCAAGCGTGTGCGTAATGGCATGGTGCTCGATTTTGGAAGAAATAATCCGCTCCACACCCAAATCACGAACCGAGCATTTGAGTGCCATATTATTGGATTCAGTGCCACAGGAGGTGAAAAATATCTCACCAATCGATGCATTGAGTGCATTCGCAACAGTTTTCCTTGCTTCCTCAATCGTGGCTCTTGCCTTTCTCCCTTGAGCATGGATAGAGGAAGGATTTCCATAATTTTCTCGAAGCACCTGCGCCATTACTTTCACGACTTCTTCATCAACGGCAGTCGTGGCGGCATTGTCAAAATAAACTTTCATTGAAAACCAATTTAGAAGGCAAAAGTAGCCTCTAAGAGAGTTAAATTAAAAGAATCCTTCTGTTGATTTAGCAAATTATCACCGCAGGAATTTTAACTTTGGCATTAAATAAAAACTGTGAATTTGAGAAATTATATCCTCCTCCTCTGTTTGAGTGCATTTGCAACTTTTAGCTCCGCACAATGCCCCACGCTTACTAACGAAAACCTATCTTCCTCATTTTGTAATTTTGACATCACTGCTTGTGACCTTTGCGTCGGGGATGATATTGATCTCACAGTTGAAGGAACAGGGCTTTTGGATGGTGATTGTGTTGATTGGTATTATTCGAGTGATCCCTCATTTGATCCAGCCTCCGGTCAAGGCACTTTTATGGATTGTGGTTCCGTCACTTCCGGAGATCCTTGTGATGCTTGTGTAAGCATTTTAGCATTTGTTCAGCATGGAGCGGTTCCAGTTGATCCAACCAATGAGTTGATAATTGTTAACTCAGGAGGTGGGCTAAATATCAATGATTTAATCATAGATTTTGATTTTAATAATAATAGCTTTAATCCTGCGGATGCAGATATTGGGGCAGGTTGCGCCTATCAATTTCCAGCTATTCCACTAACGGGTTGCCCCACTGCAATTCCTGCTGGACCTGGCACCTACATTCCTCCTAATGCAATCATCGTGGTCTATACCAGTGCGGATGCTTCTCCCGTCAATAATTTTGCAGGAGTTTGCGGAACTGGTGCTCCGGTTTATTACACTCAAAATAGTTGCACCAGAACCTTGGGAGCATTCACTAATAATCCAAGCGGATCTCGAACCCAGATCGTAGAAAATGCAGATTGTCCATCATGCACCCCTTCCGAGGTGACTTGGACTGGTTCCTTTTCTAATTCTCCAGGTGACTATATCACGGGGGCTGGAGGTCTTGGAAACAGCGGTACAGCAGCTCCTCCAGTTGGATGGGCTCCAGGCAACCCTTTGAATGTTACCATCGACCCTATAAATTTTACCGTAACAAGCGATATGTGTGGAGGTGGTCCTTATTACATCAGAGCAATTCCAAATCCAATGCCGACCGGTTGTCCTCCTGCGGCGACCCAA
>CALCJP010000093.1 GCA_937967625.1 uncultured Saprospiraceae bacterium | reverse complement strand
CTAAACATGTATCATCCTATCCCCTGTCGCTCCCAAACACGCTTCCTTAAACGCCTCTGTAAACGTCGGGTGTGCATGACTCATGCGAGCCGCATCTTCCGCAGATGCTCTAAACTCCATCAGCGCTACTGCCTCTGCAATCATATCTGCGGTACGGGCGCCGACCATGTGGACGCCTAAGATTTCGTCAGTTTCGGCATGAGCCAAAACTTTTACGAAGCCTTCGATATCGGTACTCGCGCGTGCGCGCCCCAATGCTTTGTAAGGGAATTTACCTGCTTTGTAGGCAATACCGGCATCTTTTAATTGCTGCTCGGTCTGCCCAACGGCTGCCACTTCGGGCCAGGTATAAACGACTCCCGGAATCAAATTATAATCAATGTGTGGCTTTTGCCCCGCCATTGTTTCGGCGACGAAGACGCCTTCTTCTTCTGCCTTGTGCGCCAACATCGCTCCTTTGACCACATCGCCTATGGCGTAGATGCCTGGCACACTGGTTTCGAGATGACCGTTGACTTCGACGCGACCGCGATCGTCTTTTGCGATGCCTACATTTTCTAAACCAAGGTTGTCAGTATATGCTCTTCTGCCGATGGCGATGAGGCAATAGTCTGCCTTGATTTCGAAAGTCTCTTCACTATCTCTTTTTTGGACACCGACGGTTACGCTTCTTGAAGTTGCTTTTACTCCAGTCACCATGTGCTTGAGGTGGAACTTCATGCCCAATTTTTTGAGGGAGCGCCTGAGTTCTTTTCCGCAATCTTTATCCATTGAAGCGATGCAGCTATCTGCATATTCAACCACTTCGACTTCAGTGCCCAAACGGGCATAAACAGAGCCTAACTCTAAGCCTATCACTCCTGCGCCAACGATTACCATTTTCTGTGGAAGCTTAGTGATATTCAATGCTTCTGTGGAAGTGATGACCCGTTTTTTATCATAATTGAAAGCAGGCGGCGTTATTGGTTTCGAACCCGTTGCAATGATGACTTTGGCAGTAGTTATTTCTTCAGTTGAGCCATCGTCTTTCGCGATGGAAATGGTGTTTTTATCTTTAAAGCTACCATGACCGTGATGAACATCAATTTTATTTTTCTTCATCAGGAAGTTGATGCCGTTGCAGGTTTGATCTACTACTTCTGATTTTCGCTTGATCATCTGCGGCAAATTCACTTTGACTCCTTTGATGTCAATCCCATGCGACTCAAATTTATGAACGGCATTGTGATAATGCTCAGAAGAATCGAGTAACGCCTTGGAAGGAATACACCCCACATTGAGACAAGTGCCTCCGAGTGTATTATACCTTTCGATGATAGCGGTTTTCATTCCTAATTGCGCGCATCGGATTGCGGCAACATAGCCCCCAGGACCGGAGCCAATGACAGTTACGTCGTATTGCATAATTTATTTGTCTCCTTTGTTGTTGTTCTGATTATTTTGATTGCGGTTTCTATTCCTATTGCGATTGCGGTTGTTTCTTTTCTTTCTATTAGCGCCGCCGCCTTTATTTCCATCTTTCGAATCGTTGCCTTGGGCCTTATTCTTTGGTTGATTCGATTTAGGTTTTGGCTTATTTCCAGGTTTTTCATCCTTTTTCTTTGCTCCGTTTTGAGAGCGGTTTTGAGGACGTTTGCCGGAAGGCTTATTTTTATTACGGTTATTGCGACGACCTTTTCGGCGGCGCTTTTCGGCAGGTAGCTCTATCACGCCTGTCAAGTCGCTTGCCTCGAAATCAAATTCTTCTTCATCAGCTTGTTTCTCCTCGACTATCTGCAAACTCGTGAAATCAACAGGAAACTCACCTCGCTTATTCATCTCCTTAATTTTCTTCACCACCTCGATGTCCAGAGCAAAAGTAATGCGACGACCGCCATCCACTTCTAACATGTAATACATGATCTGCTTGAAAATATCTGTCTTGAAAAGTGATGCCGTGCCTGATTGTGCTTTGAGTTTATCTGCTCTTTTCGGAAACTTCGAAAAAGCATCCATATAGGCATCCAATTCAAAATTAAGACAGCACTTCAAGCGACCGCATTGACCAGACAATTTCGCCTGATTGATAGCGAGATTTTGATACCGTGCAGCACCCGTGTTGACTGATTTGAAATTAGTCAACCAAGTCGAGCAGCACAATTCACGTCCACATGAACCCAAACCACCAATTCGAGCCGACTCTTGTCGAATACCGATTTGACGCATTTCAATTTTTACTTTGAAATCTCTTGCAAAGTGGCGAATCAATTCACGGAAATCTACACGACCGTCTGCTGTATAGAAAAAAGTAGCCTTTTTCCCATCTGCCTGATATTCAACATCGCCCACTTTCATCTTTAAGTCCAAAGAACGTGCAATCACTCTCGCACGAATCATCGTATCTTTCTCTTTCGCACGAGCTTCTTCCAAACGCTCAATGTCCCTGTTGTTGGCAATACGAAGGATTTTGCTCAAGTCTTTCTTTTCATTGACACGCTTCTTTTTCATCTGCAGGCGCACCAATTCACCAGAAAGGGTCACCTTTCCTACGTCGTAGCCAGCGCCAGTATCCACTGCCACATAGTCGCCAGTAACCGCATCAATATAATCTGGATTGTAGAAGAACTCTTTGCGTGCTCCATTTTTGAAGCTGACTTCCACTTTGTCAAATCTTTGGGAATCTTCTATTTCTAAAGCAGAGAGCCAATCGAAAGTATTGAGTCGATTGCAACCTCCTGAGGAACACCCTCCGCTTTGGCACCCACTAACTCCCGTGTCGTCACTTGTACCTTTTCCGCAGGTACATCCTACACATGCCATAGGTTATATTTTGGGAAGCGCTTTTTATTTTACTTTCGTAAAACATTGATTATCAATATTTTACGAAAGTGAAAAGCACCTTCAAGTTAAAAAATCGATAGAGTACATTTATCTACAAAATCATTCAACTTCACTCTATCCGTGTTTCAAATTTGAAAAAATCACTCGTAATCAGGAACGTCTGAAAATCTTATTCAGTTGAATCGAAGCGTCTAAAAATAGCACTTTTGGATTCGCATTTCGCTCTACATGATAAATGCAATCTGAAAACAATTGCGTGATTTTTTCCACTTTTTCAAAATCGAGAACTTGATTCATCTTACGAGCGGTTTCAAGTTCTGATGGCAAAAGTCGCACATTTTCCGTTCCCGTTGTCTTAAAAAACAAAAATTCTCGAAAAAAATGCAGACCGTATCGCAAGAAAAACTTTTGCGGCTCTCTTCCGAGCTTCGCCAGTGCTTCCGATAATTTGGTCATTGCAACGCCGTCGCCAAGATAACACTTTCGTAGCCAGTCAAGAAATAGTGCGCTACGATTCACACTGTTTTCGTCATCTGCATGCTGCAAAATGCTTTGTGCTTCCGAAAAACTACCATCTGCCAAGTGCGCGATTGAGTTCGCTTTTTCTTCAGAAACCTGATTGCGTTGCTGCAAGGCAGCTGCAATTTCAGTGTCTTTAAGTGCCCCAAATTTCACAATTTGACACCTTGAAAGGATAGTGTTGAGCACCTGATCAGAATCATGAGCAATAAGCAAAAAGTAAGTATTCGCCGGTGGCTCTTCTATGAGTTTGAGGAGGCGATTTCCTTCTTTTTGCAAATATTCAACTTGCCAGATGATCTGAACTTTATAAGGACTTTCAAATGATTTCAAACTTAATTTTGAAATCATTCGATTGCATTCGAGGGCGGTGATGTTGCCTTGCTTGCCCTCACCACCAATTTTTTGCAGCCACTTGAAATCATCAAAATAAGGACTTTCGTCCAATGCCGAGCGCCACTCATTCATGAAGTCTTCGCTCGTCGCTTTTCCACCGATGGTAGGGAACGTAAAGTGAATATCAGGGTGAATGTTTTTAGCAGCTTTGTGGCAAGCAGGACAGGTTCCACAAACTTTATCATCTGTTTTGTTTTGGCAAAGGAGGTATTGTGCAGTTGCCAACGCCAATGCTAATCCACCTGCTCCTTTCGGTCCCAATAGGATTTGTGCATGCGACATACGACCACTATTGACTGCTGTGCGCAGTTGCTGTTTTACCCTTTCTTGACCGATGACTTGGTTCATAGTAGCGCCCAAATTTATTTGGGCGGAAATTTTACACGTTTTAGCCTTTCGGCAAATGAGATGATTTCGACACCCAAATTTATTTGGGTGCTACTTTTTACTTGAGCCAATCCAAAATCTGCTCATCAATCGGAATCACTGATGGCGCCAACATTTTGACATATTGCCCTTTTTCGTCCAACAGATATTTTTGAAAATTCCATTCTACTTCGCTGCTTTCTACGCCATTCTCAGATTTGTTGCGGAGCCATTTATAGACTGGGTGTGGTTTTTCGCCGACTACACTCACTTTTCCCGAAAGGGGGAAAGTCACGCCGTAATTGAAGACGCAAAATTTTTCAATCTCAGATTCGCTTCCGGGTTCTTGCCCTCCGAAGTCATTGCAAGGGAAGCCGACGATGACTACCTTCTCAAAGAATTTTTCGTGCAATTCCTGCAATTGTTCATATTGAGGCGTCAGTCCACACTCACTCGCAGTGTTGACAACCATTATCTTTTTTCCCGCGAAAGCGGAAAAATCTATCTCGCCTCCATTGAGCGAGGGAACTTTAAATTGATGTATAGAACTCATGGTGGCGAAGGTAACTTTTTCCCTCTTTTTGAACTCGAAATGTTTCGATTCTATTTTTATAAAAATATCTTTGGGAACTGATCTGCACAAGTTCGAAAAGACAATGGAACAAATATTGACTTATACCTGTTCTATTCGTCCGAATTAAAAAATTACAAATATTGAGTGAAATAAATCTAACCGTTGACGATCTCGATTTAGTTGAATTGTATGGTCGAAACAACGAAAATCTAAATCTGTTGACCAGAGCATTTCCTAACGTGACGATTACTTCTCGCGGCAATAGTGTCAAACTCTCTGGCGACAAAAAGGACACGCAAAAGGTAAAATCCAAGTTTGAATTGATGGTCAGGTTGCTCAAAGAGCACAAGGAATTGTCTTTCCAAACGGTTCAGGATTTGATAAAAGGTGATAATCCTTTTAATACGAAACTGAGCAATGGAAGCGGAAATCCAACCATCGTGCATGGTCGCGGAGGCAGAGAGATTAAAGCAAAAACAGTCAATCAAAAGCGCCTTTTTGACTCAAGCGAAAAGAATGATATTGTTTTTGCCATCGGACCTGCGGGTACAGGTAAGACTTACACCGCAGTGGCACTCGCTGTTCGTGCCTTGAAAAATCGGTTGGTTAAAAAAATTATTTTAACACGTCCGGCAGTGGAAGCAGGGGAGAGTTTGGGTTTTTTGCCGGGTGATTTGAAAGATAAAGTTGATCCTTATTTGCGTCCATTATATGACGCACTCGATGATATGCTTCCTGCCGAAAAACTCAACAAATTCATGGCAGAGCGAACCATTGAAATTGCTCCGTTGGCATTTATGCGTGGGCGAACGCTCAACGATGCCTTCATCATTTTAGATGAAGCGCAAAACTGTAGCCATGCACAAATCAAGATGTTTTTGACGCGTTTGGGACCTTCAGCCAAGTGTATTATCACGGGAGATTTGTCGCAGATTGACTTGCCTTATCAGGTAAAATCAGGTTTGCGAATTGCGTTGAATTTATTGGATCATGTAGAGGGAATTGATACCGTAAATCTAACTGCCGATGACGTGGTGCGTCACCGATTAGTGAAAGCCATCATTAGAGCTTATGAGAAATCAGACGCTAAACGGCGTGCTGCATACGAAGCTAAAAAGGCGAAAGAGGAGGAGGAATAGAACGGTTGACGGTGGATGGTCGCTTCGCTTGAAGGTGGACGGTTTTTATTTCGCCCCCGAAGTAACTTCGGGACAAGTTTTCGCAAAATGACGGTATTTCACGAAAGTGAAATCATTCACTCACTTTAAAAGGGAAAAATAAGATAAACTTACTCCCCTTTCCTAAATTACTCTTCACATCAATCTGCCCTTTGTGAGCAGTCATGATAGCTTTCACATAGCTCAGCCCCAGTCCAAATCCTTTCACATCATGCAAGTCGCCGGTGTGGACGCGGTAGAATTTATCAAAGATATTTTTGAGGGCTTCGCGATTCATACCCATTCCTTTATCTTCGACGGTTACTTCTACGCCATTGCGAACGTTGCGCGTTCGGAGGGTGATTTCGGGTTTTTCGGGAGAATATTTATTGGCATTGTCCATTAGGTTATGGATGATGTTGGTGACGTGAGTGAGGTCGCCTTCGATGGTTGGAGTCGATGCTTGCAAGTCCATTTCGAGTTTTCCATCTCGTTTTTCTACCTGTAAGGCAAAATTAGCAACTGCCCCTTCGATGACCTGATGCATGTTGAGTGGCGTGAGTTTTAGATCAAAATCACGTTTGTCGATTCGTGCCATTTGGAGCACTTTTTCCACCTGACTATTCATCCGTCTGTTTTCTTGACGGATGATGTCTGCGAAGCGCTTCACTTTATTAGGACTACCTAAAATAGATGGATTCGTGATCGAATCGGCTGCCAGTGAAATGGTAGCTATCGGTGTCTTGAACTCATGCGTCATGTTATTGATGAAATCTCCTTTCATCTCCGACAGTTTCTTCTGATGGAAAATTACATTGATCGTATATCCAAAACAAAACATGATGATAGCTGTGAAAAGTAGTGCCGCAAGCAAGTTACGCCAAACCGAACCCCAGACATACTCGCTTTTGTTCGGAAAATAAATCATCAACAACCCCGGAGAAGGGATGTCTTCTCTAAAAAGATCGACTTTATAATTGGAAGTAATCAAGTTTTTATGCCCTGCCTGAACGACTCGCGGACTGCTATCTTCTACCACAAAGTGGTCGTCTGTAATCACCAAACTTTTTTCCTTATTGGAATAAACGCCGTAGTTGTAATCAATATGAATCGCATGGTTGGCTAACTCCTTGTGCATAAAAGTGCTAAGCATATCTAAATCAGAAACCCGCTCTGCTATCGGAATTCCATGAATTTGCTCATTGAAACGCATCATTCTGGCAAACTTGGCAGTTCGCTCACTGACGCATTTGGCACATTGGCAATTATTTTCGAGAACATCTAAGTTTTCATTACCAGAAACCTCTTCGTAAGAAAAGTCAACTTTTATGGAGCTATTTCCCTCACGCCTCACAACTTCTTTCTCAAAATAAATAGTCGAATACCCATTCATGTAATGAAAGGCTTCTTTTTTTTCTACATTTTCGAGGTGATTGGAAACGGCGTTGAGCGCAGCGAAAACACTTTTATCAAACTGCTCTTCATTGGTCTTAATCGAATCACTGATCCACTTGGCTTGTAGGTACATACTACCTATCAATGCCAATCCCATCAATCCAATAATTAACCAAATCGCTGTTTTATTCATAATCGCTAATCTAACGCGTACTCACAAAAATAGATTTTCTGTAAACTTAGTTGACCTGTTTAACCAAGATTTAACGGGAGTGGTCTGATTTTAAGATTTTTTAGCCTTACGGCAAATGAGCGAGAAAGTATTTCATTTGCCGAAAGGCTAAATGTAAGAATCAATTATTTTTCGCCTTACGGCAAACTTCTCAAAACAGTTTGCTTCAAAAGAATTTCCAATAAAATCAAAATCAAAGCAGCAAGCGCAAAAGGATGAAACATCTCACTGTGTCGCTTGATGACGGTAACATCTATTTCTGTTTTTTCTAACTTGTCGATGTAATCATAGATACGTCCTAACTCGGTTTCATTGGTGGCGCGGAAATAATTTCCACCGGTTTGTTCGGCAATTTGTCGGAGCAATGCTTCATCAATTTCAACTCTGGTGAAATCAAATTCGAAAGTTCCATCTCTTCTTTTTCTTACGGGCGAGCGCGCCATGCCCGTGCTTCCCACACCAATCGTATAGACCTTAACGGCAAATTTTTTTGCAATTTCGGCAGCCGTCATCGGTTGGATGTAGCCTGAATTATTGACGCCATCAGTAAGCAAGATGACGACTTTTGACTCTGATTTGGAATCTTTAATTCGGTTGACGGCGCTACTCAGCCCCATGCCGATGGCAGTTCCATCTGCTAAAAATCCACATTGGAGGGTTGATAAAAATTCTTTTACAATTCGATGGTCGGTGGTGAGGGGACATTGGGTGAATGCTTCGCCGGAGAAAATGGTTAGCCCAATTCGATCGTGGGGGCGTTTGTCAACGAAATTGGCAGCTACCTGCTTGCTCACCTCCAATCGATCAGGGTCAAAATCTCTGGAAAGCATACTGCGCGACAAATCCATCACTAAGAAAATATCAATGCCTTCTGCTTTGATGTCTTCTTCTTTGAGTGTTTTCTGAGGTCGCGCTAATGCAAAAATTAGCGCCCCCAACGCCAACACTCTGAGCAATGGCAAGAGTTTTCGCAAACGACTTCTCCACGAACCGGTCTGCTGAAAGCTACCGATATTGGGCATTCGCAATGTCAGCCTATTTCGCGAAAGCGAGCGATAATACCACCAATAAATCAGCGGAAGTAGGAGTAGAAAACCCAAAACCCACCAATTGACAAAATGTATGTTTTGAAAGAAATTCAAGTATTTTAGATTTGAACCGCAAATTTGAAAAAATGCTTTTAAAAAACGGCGAAACAATCATTTGATTTTCATGTTTCCTTCCTTGTTGTGAAAAGACTATTTTTGCAGTCTGAAACTATAAACATTTGCTTTACCCCTCTGAAGTTACATAAAACAACTTCACTATCTTAAACTTAATAAAAGAAATAAATATGTTTTTTAGCCTAACCGAAGAACAACTTGCTGTAAAAGAAGCAGCTCGCGAATTTGCGCAAAATGAATTGAAACCAGGCGTCATCGAAAGAGATCGCGATATGATTTATCCAACAGATCAAGTTCGCCAAATGGGCGAATTAGGTTTTATGGGAATGATGGTCTCACCTGAATACGGTGGTAGCGGAATGGATACGATTAGCTACGTTTTGGCGATGGAAGAGATTTCCAAAATTGATAATTCTTGCTCCGTAATCATGTCTGTCAACAACTCGCTCGTTTGTTGGGGATTAGAAGAATTCGGAACTGAAGATCAAAAGCAAAAATACCTTACCAAACTCGCTACGGGTGAATGGATAGGCGCCTTCTGCCTCTCCGAACCGGAAGCAGGGAGTGATGCAACGAGTCAAAGAACCACTGCTGTTGACATGGGCGACCACTATCTTTTGAACGGAACCAAAAACTGGATCACCAACGGCGGCACCTCAAAAATACATTTGGTCATTGCTCAAACTGACCCTGAAAAAGGACACAAAGGTATCAATGCCTTCATCGTGGAGACAGATTGGGATGGCGTAGCGATTGGCGCAAAAGAAGATAAATTAGGAATTCGCTCCTCTGATACGCATACCATTATGTACTCCGATGTCAAAGTGCCAAAAGCAAATCGAATTGGAGAGGATGGTTTCGGATTCAAGTTCGCTATGAAAGTACTTTCTGGAGGACGAATCGGAATTGCTGCCCAAGCGCTCGGAATTGCAGGAGGTTCTTACGAATTGGCAACTGCTTACTCTTTAGAAAGAGAGGCATTTGGAAAACCGATCAGCAAGCATCAGGCAATTGCGTTCAAGTTAGCCGATATGGCAACCGACATCGAAGCTGCCAAAATGTTAGTCTATCGCGCGGCATGGTTGAAAGACCAACACATGGACTACGCCGCTGCAAGTGCAATGGCGAAAGTGTATGCTTCAGAAGTTGCGATGAAACACTCAGTCGAAGCCGTTCAAGTGCATGGCGGTTATGGATTTGTAAAAGAATATCATGTGGAGCGATTGATGCGTGACGCTAAGATTACTCAAATTTATGAGGGCACTTCAGAGGTGCAACGCATCGTTATCTCTCGAAATCTTTTGAAAGGGAATCTATATATTCCGATTTCGAAAGGGGTCGCAGAACACGCATAAAATTAGTTGAGCATCGTCTCCTGAAAGGGACGATGCGACACAAAAAAACGCATCGTCCTCTTCGAGAGACGATGCTTTAATTTTTAAACTTAGCAACTTGTCTCAATCACTTTTAATCGCGAAAATATTCGACATTCCAGTCAAGTTGCATTGGAGCTTTGGGCTGTTACTGCTCATCATCCCGTTGGCACTGCAAGGGATGGGACTGAATACTAAAGAAATCATTTTCATCACGGTTTTGGTTTTGGGCGTTTTTGCTTGCGTAGTCATGCATGAATTTGGTCATGCGCTTACCGCGAAACATTATGGCGTCACCACCAAAGACATCATTCTGCTCCCCATCGGAGGGGTGGCGCGATTGAATCGATTGCCCGAAAAACCGTTGCATGAGTTCCTGATTGCGATTGCAGGGCCCGCAGTCAATGTCGTGATTGCGGCGCTGCTCATGCCCTATTTTTTATTCAATCCACTATCAGAACATTTAGTTGGTTCGCAGCCGATTCTCAATTTTGAGACTTGGTCTGATTTGATTCCGGCGTTGCTATTTATCAATGTGGCGTTGGCGGTTTTTAATTTGATTCCTGCATTTCCGATGGATGGCGGGCGAGTGCTTCGCTCCTTGCTCTCGATGAAAACTTCGCGGTTGATGGCTACCAATATCGCAGTGCGCGTTGGGCAGTTATTTGCGGTGCTTTTTATCGTTTATGCTTTTAATAATAATGGACTTGGATTGGGATTGATAGGGGTTTTCATCTTCGTGGCGGCACGACAGGAGTTGGCAAATATTCGTTTTGAAAGCAATTTAGAGCAGTTTACAGCAGGGGAGGTTTTTCATTCGAAATTTTCGCGATTGCAAAGTAAAGATCAAATGCAGATTCCATTTGGCTACCTGAAAAGAGTGGAGGAATATAATTTTCTGGTATTTGACGAAAACTTGTCCCGAACTGGCTTCGGGAGTCAAGATCTCATCGGAACACTCAATGAAAAGTCAATTATCAAAGCAGTAGAGGACAGTGATTTAGATGCTTCTATTTTGGATTATACGAATCAAAATCCACTTCCAGGGCTTTCGCCAAATGAGAGTTTAAAAAGTGTTTATGAAAAACTGCATGAACATTCTCACTCAATTCTTCCGGTGCTTGATAATGGAGAAATTCTTGGAGTAATTGATTTCCATATATTGAATCGTTTTCTTGATTTTCAGCGTAAGCTAAAAAAAGGGAAAGTGGCTACAAAAAAATAAATTAAAAGTACCTTTACAACCGATTTTTTGAAAACGCCTCTAATCTGAAAAATTATTAAAAATGGCAGATTATTCATTCATAGCAAATGCGCACCCGACCTTCATCGAAGGCATGTATGAAAAATATACAGCAGACCCTACCTCTGTCGAGGAAAATTGGCGCACCTTCTTCAAAGGTTTCGAATATCACAATCACGCAGACGAGCACGCGAATGGCGCGACCAACGGAGCTGCTACCAATGGCGCAGCAGCCAAAGTTTCTGCTGACCTTTTCAAAGATGAGTTGAAAGTATTCAGCGTCATCAAAGGGTTCCGTAATCGTGGACATTTGGCTTCGACCACCAATCCCATCAGAGAACGACGCGACCGTCGCCCTCATTTGGACTTGGCTGATTATGACCTTTCGGAAAATGACTTGGATCGAGTCTTTCAAGCAGGGGGCGAAATCGGTTTAGAAAATGCCACATTGCGCCAAATCGTCGATAAACTCAAAACAATTTATTGCGGCAACATCGGCTTCGAATATCATCAGATAGAAAGTCGCGCAAAAAGAAGATGGCTTCGTGAAAGAATCGAAAACAGAAACCTCTCAAGCGATTTTGGCTTAAGCAAAGAAAAAAAGAAGCGTATTTTAGAAAAGCTAAATGGCGCCGTTAATTTCGAAAAATTCCTCCACACAAAATATATCGGTCAAAAACGATTCTCACTCGAAGGAGGAGAGTCAACGATTGCCGCTTTGGACGCCATCATCAATGCAGGTGCTGAATTAGGCGTCAAGGAAACCATCATCGGTATGGCGCACCGTGGGCGCTTGAATGTGTTGGCAAATATCATGGGCAAAACCTATGACCAAATTTTCAACGAATTTGAAGGAACCGCTGTGCCAGATGAAATCTATGGCGACGGCGATGTAAAATATCACTTAGGATTTTCAGGTCAATTGCCAACAATCAGTGGTAAGACGATGAACCTCAAACTCGTTCCTAACCCATCTCACTTGGAGTCAGTCAACCCGGTGGTAGAAGGTTTTGCGAGAGCGAAAGCAGACATTCTTTATAAGAGTGACTATGACAAAATCCTTCCGATTTTGATTCATGGAGATGCGGCTGTTGCGGGTCAGGGCGTGACTTATGAGACTGTTCAGTTTAGCCAATTGGATGGCTACTACACTGGCGGAACAATCCATTATGTCATCAATAATCAGGTTGGTTTTACCACTGATTTTGAAGATGCGCGTTCGTCAACTTACTGTACTGCCGCAGCGAGTTTGGTGCAAGCACCGGTATTTCATGTAAATGGAGATGATCCTGAAGCGGTGATTTTCGCAGCCGAATTGGCATTGGAATATCGTCAGGTTTTCAACAACGATGTTTTCATCGACATGGTTTGCTATCGCAAGCATGGTCACAATGAAGGAGATGACCCAAAATTCACGCAACCAGAGATGTACTCTTTCATCAAGAACCATAAAAATCCACGTGAGATTTATGTGGATACTTTGACGAAAAGAGGCGATGTAGATAAGAGCATGGCGGAAAAATTAGATAAAGAGTTTTGGGCATTTCTTCAAGATCGCTTAGATAATGTGCGCCAAAAACCACTTCCTTATGACCACCAAGAACCAGAATTGGCGTGGAAAAAATTAAAAAAACAAACCACACATAAGGATTACGAAACCTCCCCTGCTACGGGAATCGATAAGAAAACGATTCAAAAGGTTTTGAATCACCTGATGACTTTGCCAAAGGACTTTACGCCTCTCGGCAAAGTGAATCGCTTGCTAAAGAATGCACAAAAATTGCTTGACAAAAAGCAATTGGATTGGGCTTTCGCCGAATTATTAGCCTATGGCTCCATCATGCTCGAAGGCAAAGATGTGCGCATGAGCGGTCAAGATGTCAAACGCGGAACCTTCAGTCACCGCCACGCGATTTTCAGAGATGTAAAAGGATATGAGGAGTTGAATCGCTTGCATGGCATGAGTACCGATCAAGGACAATATCGAATTTTCAACTCGCTACTCTCTGAGTTTGCTGTGCTTGGATTTGAATATGGTTACTCTTTGGCAACGCCCGATGCCTTGGTGATTTGGGAAGCACAGTTTGGTGACTTCTACAACGGCGCTCAAGTAATGGTCGATCAATACATCATGGCTGCCGAATCGAAATGGCAACGCATGAGCGGCTTAATCATGTTGCTCCCCCACGGCTACGAGGGGCAAGGACCGGAGCACTCAAGTGCCCGCCTCGAACGCTTCCTGCAAGGTTGCGCTGAAAAGAACGTAACAGTTGCCAATATCACTTCTCCTGCCAACTTCTTCCACGTGTTGCGAAGACAATTGGAGCGACCATTTAGAAAACCATTGATTGTGATGTCGCCCAAATCATTGTTGCGCCATCCTCAGTGTATTTCTGATTTCAAAGACTTCGAGACGGGAAATAAATTCCAAGAAGTATTGGATGACCCAAGCATGGACGCAAAAGCTGCTAAAAAAGTCAAGCGCTTGTTGCTTTGCTCCGGTAAAATCTACTTCGACTTGTTGGCTCAAAAAGAAGCAGATAAAAGAGACGATGTCGCTATCGTTCGCATTGAGCAATTGTATCCGTTGCCGGAAAAACAATTGGAAGCTGTCTTCAAAAAATATAAAGGTGCCGAAGTCATCTGGGTACAAGAAGAACCCGCCAACATGGGTGCATGGCAACACATGATTTTCCATTACTGCTCAAAAGTGCCAATGAAATTGGCGGCAAGGAAAGCAAGTGCTTCTCCTGCGACAGGTTTCAAAAAGCGGCATGAGAAAGAGCAGCAAGCTATTATTGATACGGCTTTCGCCAAATGATTTATTTGAGGCTTGTCTCTCTAAGAAGATGACGCTCAAAGCTGAGGCGGCTTTCGCCAAATGCGCATTTTGAAAATCATAACATAGCCAATAAAAAAAGGTGCGTGCAACAATCTTTTTAAATTTAATAAGATTATGCTACGCACCTTTTTTTTGTTCCATTTAGAGATTCACCACGCGGTGGCGCTCATAGCGGATTTTTTCCGAAAGGAAGAATTATAAATCCAATAACAAACTCGTCGGATCTTCCACCAATTCCTTCACCTTCTTCAAGAAGGTCACAGAAGACTTTCCATCAATCACACGGTGGTCATAACTCAATGCCAAATACATCATCGGGCGAATTACGACTTCACCATTGATTGCCACGGGGCGTTGGATGATGTTGTGCATTCCCAAAATCGCTGATTGTGGTTCATTCAAAATTGGAGTACTCATCATCGAGCCAAAGATACCGCCATTGGTGATTGCGAATGTTCCTCCAGTCATCTCTTCGATGGTCAATTTGCCAGAACGTGCTTTGCCAGCGAGTTCTTTAATTGCCCATTCGATTTCAGCTAAGCTGAGTGATTCTACATTTTTTACTGGTGGAACAACCAAACCGGTGTCTGTAGAAATTGCTATTGAGATGTCCGCATAATCATGAAAGATTGTGTGGTCACCATCTATGAACGCATTGACGTCAGGCATCTCCATAAGCACTTTCGCACATGCTTTCGAGAAGAGAGACATGAAGCCCAGTTTAATACCGAACTTCTCAACGAATTGCTCTTGATATTTTTTACGCATTGCAAAAATCCCCGTCATGTCTGCCTCATTGAAAGTAGTCAGCATGGCGGTATTGTTCTTTGCAGAAACCAAACGCTTGGCGATGGTTCGGCGCATGCGGCTCATTTTTTTGCGCTCTTCGCCTCTGCTAAAACTTCTTGTACCGAAGTTCGGTTTTTGTGGCGCAGGTGCCGCAGGTTTTGCTGCTGGGGCTTTTACCGGAGCAGGTGCCGACGCAGATGCTACTGCCTTTTGAGCATCTTCTTTTGTGATTCTTCCTCCTTTGCCCGTGCCCGTTACGGCTGAAGTGGCAGTGCCGTTTTCACGCAATATTTTCGCGGCAGCGGGAGAAGGGTGGCCAGCGGCATGAGAAGTCGCTGTTGGGGCAGGTGCCGGAGCAGCGGGTGCTTCTTCTTTTTTCTCTGGAGCGGGTGCGGCTGGTGCAGCATCGCCTGCTGGAGCAGCTACGCTTGTATCAATTTTTGCGACCAATGCGCCGATTTGGATATCATCGCCTTCTGCGGCTACGTATATTAATTTACCAGCGGCTTCCGCCGGAAATTCCAATGTTGCTTTGTCTGATTCGAATTCGCAAATGGGTTGGTCTAATTTGACGTATTCTCCATTGCCTACGAGCCATGAGGAAAGGGTTACTTCTGATATTGATTCGCCGATGACCGGCACTTTCATTTCTACTAAAGCCATATTATTCTAAATGAGTGAATTTCAAATTAGTAAATGAATAAATACAAAGGTCGGTATTTTTAATGATTGTCCCAACTATACCGGAGGTTGAGCGGAGTCGAAACCGAAATCAAAAAATTCGACTTTGCTATTTAGCCTTCGGCTTCGCTCAGGCTACGGTTTCATCGCTTTCGCGAAATATGGTTACCCATTAATCACATTCTTAAATCTCGGACGTTTTGGCGTAATATCGCCCAGTCGTTCTTTCTTCGCTGCTTCATAGGCAGAGAAGTTTCCTTCAAACATCACCACCTGTGAGTCGCCCTCAAAAGCTAAAATATGCGTCGCCAAACGGTCGATAAACCAACGGTCGTGAGAGATAATCACTGCACAACCCGCAAAGTTATCAATTGCCTCCTCCAAGGCACGCAAGGTGTTAACGTCAATATCGTTGGTAGGTTCGTCAAGGAGCAAGACATTGCCGCCTTCGCGCAATGTGATTGCTAAATGCGCCCTATTTCGCTCTCCACCAGAGAGATCTTTTACTTTGGTCTGCTGGTCGGTGCCACTAAAGTTGAATTTACTTAGATAGGCACGTGCATTGACAGTCATGCTTCCTATTTCCAAGATGTCATTGCCACCAGAGACGACTTCGTAAACTGATTTGTCAGGTTTGAGGTCTTCGTGACTTTGATCGACGTAGCTCATCTGCACGGTGTCGCCGATGATTACTTCGCCCGTATCGGGAGTCTCGTGCCCCATGATGATTCTGAAAAGGGTAGATTTACCCATACCGTTGGGACCGATGATGCCAACGATGGCATTTTTAGGAATATCGAAATTCAAGTTTTCGAAAAGAATACGACCGTCATACGATTTTGAGAGGTTTTTTACTTCGATGACTTTATCTCCTAATCTTGGGCCAGGCGGAATAAATAATTCGAGTTTTGCCTCTCTTTCTCTTGATTCTTGTCCCGCCATTTTTTCATAGGCATTCAGACGTGCTTTTCCTTTTGACTGCTTCGCTTTTTGCGAACTACGCACCCACTCCAACTCTCGTTTCAAAATCTTTTGGCGCTTGCTTTCAGATTTTTCTTCTTGTGCCAAACGATTTGATTTTTGCTCCAACCATGAGGAGTAATTTCCTTCCCACGGAATGCCTTCGCCTCTATCCAATTCCAAAATCCAACCAGCGACATTGTCCAAAAAGTAACGGTCGTGAGTTACGGCGATTACGGTTCCTTTAAAGTTGGCTAAGTATTGCTCCAACCAATGCACTGACTCCGCATCCAAGTGGTTGGTCGGCTCATCGAGTAGTAAAATATCGGGGTTGCTCAATAACAATCTACACAATGCGACTCGACGTCGCTCTCCACCTGAACAGACATTTATCTTCTGATCACTTGGCGGACACGCAAGGGCATTCATTGCGGTGTCGAGTTTATGGTCAAGTTCCCAGCCATTGATGTCTTCGATTTTATCGAGCATCTCTCCCTGCTGTTCGATGAGCTTCATCATCTCATCATTGTCCATTGGCTCGGCGAGTTTGAGAGAAATCTCCTCGTAGTCTTTCATCAACTTGACGGTATCTGCGACGCCTTCTTCGACAATTTCTTTGACGGTTTTGGTTTCGTCCAAAGTTGGCTCTTGCTCTAAATAGCCGATTTTGTAAGTGCCGTCAAACTCTATTTTGCCCTGATAGTTATCATCAAGTCCTGCGATTAGTTTTAGTAAGGTTGACTTACCAGAGCCATTGAGCCCCAAAACGCCAATCTTCGCTCCGTAAAAGAAGGAAAGCCAAATGTTTTTTAATACTTGTTTTTGTGGCGGGTAGATTTTTGAAACCCCTGCCATCGAAAAAATAATCTTTTTGTCGTCTGCCATTTTCTCAAGTTATTTTTGATTAATGAAGTTATTTAAAAATAGCTTTTAAGCTGCAAATCCGATTTTGAAAATTTGACTTCTTCAGAACCTTCAACCTCAAATTTTCGCCTCTAAAACCTATTCTTAAACAACTTCAATTCACGTTTTCCGCGAAAGCGACACAAAGATGCGTAATTAGGCAACTTTAGAGAAGTTTGGGTTCAAATGATTTATTATTTTTCGCTCCCGATTTTTAATCGGGATAACGTCATTCCGCGAAAGCGGAAAAGTACTGCTGAATGTTTAATTTGCGTCCAAATTATTTCCTACAAAACGAAAAAATCATGACACCACTACTCGGAGAATTTATCGGAACCGCCATGCTTCTATTATTAGGGAATGGCGTGGTCACCAACGCATTGCTCAAAGACACTAAGGGATCAGGTAGTAGTTTTCTTTTCATCAATTTTGGTTGGGCGATTGCCGTTTTCATTGCTGTTTTTATTGTGGCTCCCTATTCAGGTGCGCATATCAATCCAGCTGTGACGATTGGGTTAGCCGTGGCCGGCAAATTTAGCTTCAGTTTAGTTCCTACCTATATTGGTGCTCAATTGGCAGGTGCATTTGTTGGCACATCGCTCGTTTGGCTTCAATATAAAGACCACTATGATGTTACCGATGATAAGGATTTAGTATTAGCAACTTTTAGCACGGCACCTGCGATTCGATCCACTTTTTCCAATTTGGTCTCTGAGGTAATTGGGACTTTTGTTCTGGTTTTCAGTGTGTTATATATTACAGGAGCTTCCATGGGCGAAGAAGCGGTGAGTTTGGGTTCTTTGGATGCGTTGCCGGTTGCGCTGGTTGTTTTAGGCATTGGAATATCTCTTGGAGGCACGACTGGCTATGCTATCAACCCCGCAAGAGATTTAGGACCACGGATTGCTCATGCTATCCTACCAATCTCGAAAAAAGGAGGAAGTGATTGGAGTTATTCATGGATTCCAGTGGTTGGTCCCATCATTGGAGGAATCCTTGCAGCAGTACTTTTTCAAGCGCTATAGTGTTGACAATCAATTCAATATACTTGGCTAATTTTTTGCTTGTAACTTCTACACCCAACTCCCTTTTAATAGTTTCAAATGAGTTTTCTGAGAATTTTATTTTTTGTCCTTATGGGTTTCAGTCAATTTCAACTTCACGCTCAGTGTAGTGGGCATGTTGACGATTTGCATAGCACTGATTTGGGCACACACACAACCGGCGACGTTGCAATTGATAATATTCTCTACGAGACCAGAGAGGAGTTACATACTGTTTTCGGAATCAAATCTGATTTTTACATACATGAAGACATCAAGCGATTTGAGACACTTACCTTATGCTCTTCGCTACACCCTGAGTTTTATGATGGCACGATTCAGTTCGGAAAAAATCTCTTAAACGATGAGCTTTGGACACGCGAATTTGGAGAACACTCCGCTATTGCGTTATTGGCTCATGCTTATGTTCACATCTATCAGTGCAAAATAAACACTTCACTCAAAACTTGGAAAAGAGAACTTCAAGCAGATTTTTTAGCGGGTTATTTCATCGGAAGAAATAGTTATAAATTAAAATACGACATCGCGATTATTCCTTTTGCTACCAATTTATTTGAGGGCGAATGGTATAATCCTTTCTATTACGGAACGCCTATCGAACGCTCCAAAGCGATGATAGATGGCTATCATAATGCTCAGTTAAGTCTTGAAAATGCTTACCAAAAAAGTCTTCATTATTTCCACACCTACAAACGTATCGATCCAAAAAAATCGCAAATGATTCGTTGCGATTTATGTAATGGAAAAAAGACCACAGATGCGCCTGCCTCTTGTGATGTCTGTTCAGGTGCGGGAGAACACATCTGCTATGTTTGTGAGGGAACTGGCAAGTTTGAGTTCGAACATAAAACTCATCGATGCAATCTCTGCGATCAATCTGGAAAACTTACTTGTAGGGTTTGCTCAGGTAAGAAAATGTTGGACCAGATGCGCTTATGCCCTCAGTGTCTCGGAAAAGGAGAAGTGCATAAAGAAGCGAATCAGAAGGCTCGTCCTTAGACAGCCTGCTCTTTCCCAACATTCCCCGAAAGGGGCATTTGACTTTCGTCAAATCTCAATATAAGTCTGACCCATTTTTATTTCCTTTCGGAAAAATAGACTTCCGTCAAATCACATTTAAGGGGATTTAACCCGTACCTTTGCGGCTCAATCTTTTATGGCAGATAACCTGCAATTGTCAACCATAAACTCCTATCATGAAAAAATTATACAATCGCATCAATAGCGATGAGTTAAAACAGCGCATGCTCGAAAGCACTGAGCCCCGCATGACCCTTTCTTTTTATCAATACGCCAACATTACTGACCCCGATGATTTTCGAAATCAGTTGTATCTGATGTTTGATAAGATGGAGGTTTTTGGTCGAATTTATGTCGCCAAAGAGGGCATCAATGGGCAGCTTTCTTTACCCAAAAAGAACTTTAACCTTTTTAAGGAGAAACTTTATTCCTTTTCTTTTTTGGAGGGGATCCGACTCAATATCGCCGTTGATGATGACGGAAAGTCTTTTTACAAGTTAAAAATAAAAGTGCGCCCTAAAATCGTGGCGGATGGTTTAGACGATGACTCTTTTGACGTGACTGCACGAGGAGTAGAGTTGGACGCCAAGGCATTCAATGAGTTGACTGAGCAAGACAACACAGTCGTTGTGGACATGCGCAATCATTATGAAAGCGAAGTGGGACATTTTAAAGACGCCATTCGACCCGACGTTGAGACTTTTCGAGAGTCTTTACCGATTGTCGAAAAGATGCTTGAAACTGAGAAAGACAAAAACCTCGTCATGTACTGCACCGGCGGCATTCGTTGCGAAAAAGCAAGCGCATACTTCAAGCACAAAGGTTTTGAAAATGTCTATATGGTCGAAGGCGGTATCATCGAATACACCCGAAAAGCAGAAGAATTAGGTTTAGAAAATAAATTTATTGGTAAGAACTTCGTGTTTGACGAACGGATGGGGGAGCGCATAAGCGAAGACATCATCGCGAAGTGTCACCAATGTGGAGACGCTTGCGACACTCATGTCAATTGCGCCAATGATGCCTGCCATATTCTTTTTATTCAATGTGAGAAGTGCTCTGAGAAATTCACGAATTGCTGCTCCACAAAGTGTTCTGATTTCTCAAAACGCCCACTTGAAGAACAAAAAGAATTGCGAAAAACAATGGAATTTAACGGCACCCATTTTAGTAAAGGACGTTATAAAGCTTTTAATAAAAACGAGAATTTGGTTCTTGAGTGATTTTTCCTCTTGAATCATTTCACTCCCGATATAAAATATTGGACAAGTTTTCGCGAAATGACGTCATTTTGCGAAAGCATAAATACATTTGAAATAATCTACCCCAAAGAAGTAAGAAAACTCGTTTTGCAGATTTTGTAAAACTAAAGAAATCACTCCATGAGGTTAACGCTACTTATCATTGCCATCTGCTTTCCGCTATTGGCATTTTGCCAACCTAAATCGCTCAATGCGCTAAAGATTCAAAACTCCATTTCCATAGATGGAAAAATGGATGAGCCAGAGTGGTTATCTGCTTCTGTCGCAGATGGCTTCATAGAAAATTCTCCCAACCCAGGCATCGAATGTGCTCAAAAAAGTGAGGTACGAATTTTATATGACAATCAGTCCATGTACGTTTTCGCTAAGATGGATGATGTCTCTCCTGATAGCATAATGAGACAATTTACCGAGCGAGATCAGATAGGGATTGTTGATTGGTTCGGAATCATTATAGATGCTTATCAAGACGGAACCAATGCCCTTGGTTTTTTCACAACTGCTGCGGGGGTTCAGTATGACATCAAATATTCCGCGGCAGCGGGGGAGGGAAACTTTGACAATGTTTTTGGAGGCGATTCTAACTGGGATGCCGTTTGGAATAGTGCTATTGAATTTACAGATGATGGCTGGCAAGTTGAGATGGAAATTCCTTACTCTGCACTACGATTTCCTGACGCAGAGGAACAAAAATGGAGCGTCAATTTTGCTCGAATGGTTAGGCGTTTCCGCCAAACCAGTTTTTGGAATGAGGTCGATCCTGCCAATTCTAAATTGCTCTTTCAGTCTGGTGTTTTAAATGGAATTAAAGATATTAAACCGCCTTTTAGACTATCCTTTACTCCATTTGCCGTTACCTACCTTGAAGATTATTATGACAGAGGAAACGACCCTGCTCATGCGTGGGGACGCTCAATTGGCGGCGGTATGGATTTAAAATATGGAATCAATGATGCCTTTACTTTAGACATGGCATTGATTCCAGATTTTGGCGAAGCGCAATCTGACAATCAAGTTTTGAACCTATCCCCTTTCGAAATTCGATTTAATGAAAATCGGCAATTTTTTACTGAAGGAGTCGAACTTTTCAATAAAGGCAATTTCTTCTACTCTCGTAGAGTTGGCGGAAGACCCGTCAATTATTTCAATGTAGCAACAACAGCAGATGAGGAAATAATCAATAACCCTCTTGAAACTCAATTATACAATGCCACTAAAGTTTCAGGAAGGAATTCAAATGGTTTAGGCATTGGTTTTTTCAATGCAGTTTCGGCAAAAACCGAAGCAACAATCGAAAACTCCGAAGGCGATCAAAGAAAGGTTATTACATCTCCATTGACTAACTACAACGTAGTTTCTCTTGACCAAAACTTACCAAACAACTCTTA
Organism: uncultured Saprospiraceae bacterium; assembly: GCA_937967625.1. Taxonomy (GTDB): domain Bacteria; phylum Bacteroidota; class Bacteroidia; order Chitinophagales; family Saprospiraceae; genus JAGQWW01. The sequence goes on along the minus strand of CALCJP010000093.1, from coordinate 26,756 downwards.
CATTTCGCTAATCAATACCAATGTCATGCGTGCCGGCAGCACTTATGATGCAAACGTCACAGGTACCGTTTTTGATTTTTTCAACAAAAAACAATCTTACTCCCTTAGCGGGAAATATGGTCTCTCTCAGCAGTACTATCCAGATTCGATCAGCCTCGGTAACACTGCCAATCTCCAAATACAAAAAGTAACTGGAAATTACAGATGGGAAGCAGGTTACAATCAGGAAAGCGTAAACTATGATATCAATGATTTAGGAATTCTCTTCGCTCCAAATGAACGAAAATATTATGCAGGAGCCTCTTTTGATGACTATCAGCCCAAAGGAAGGTTCAATCGTCGCTGGCTGCGTGGTTCTGGAAGTTATGGAACTTTGTATTCCCCTAACACTTTTACCGAATTAGGCTTCAATATTGAAACAGGAGCCGTTACAAAAGGCTTCTTAGGGTTAGGTACTTGGGTATATTTTGAACCAGCAAGAGGACGCGACTTTTTTGGTCCACGAGCTTTTAATTGGACTACCTATTATGAGCAACCTCGATTCGTATTTTGGGGCGGATTCCTTAGCTCAGATTATCGAAAAAAATTAGCCTATGATTTTCGCTGGCGCATAGGGAGATTTAATGATTTTAATCAAGGTGAAGGTAGATATGGTTATGACTTACGCTTCCTCCCAAGAATTAGAGTAAATGATAAGCTATCATTTATTTTAGGCATCGAAACTGAAAATGAGATTAAAGAATTAGGGTGGGCAAAAACACTTGATGACGGAACCATCATTTATGCAAAAAGAGATCAGAAGGTCTTAGAAAATAGCATCAGAAGCAATTACGCCTTTAATAACAAAATGAATCTATCCTTTAGACTTCGACACTACTGGGCAACCGTTGTAAACTATGATTATTTCTCACTTCACCCTTCCAATGGTCAATTGGAGCCAACCACATACGATGAAGTCAATGACACCAATTTCAATGCTTTTAATATTGATGCAATCTTCAGATGGCGTTTTGCTCCTGGTAGCGACCTCTTTGTGATCTGGAAAAACGCAATTTTAGGGGCAGAAATTGACGATCAGTTACCTTCCAACTATTTCGATAATCTCACTGATGAATTAGGGGCTTTACCCCAGTCAAATAGTCTATCCATTAAGTTTATCTATTACGTCGATTATCAACAGCTCAAGAAATGATTGAAATAAGGGGAGAACTAAAAAAGTTTGCACCTTAATATGGTTAGCTCTTAAAATACTCGTTCCACTTTCGTGGAATGTTACCAATTGTGAACGCTAAAGGAAGGCTTAAAAGCAATTCTAATCACAATTACAGACATGAAAAAAGTCTCCCTTTTGCAAAGGGAGACTCAAAACAGTTTAAGAGTCTAAAAAAACTTAGTTACATATTGTAACTCTCGTATTAACGCTCTTTATGAGAGGTGATAAATATTTTATCACCTCTCTATGTTTTTTTTATCTTAAGTTCAAATCAAACTCTACACGACGATTCAATCTTCTTCCTTCTGGAGTATCGTTTGATGCAATTGGATTTGTTTCACCATATCCCTGTGAAGTAATTCTGCTTCTTGAAACTCCTTTACTTTCTAAGTACTTAGCACAAGTTATTGCTCTATTTTCAGAAAGTTTCTGGTTTGCTGCTGCATTACCTCTATCATCTGTATATCCTCTTACTCTTACATTGTAATCAGGATATCTATTCATGATATCAACTACCTGATCAAGAATTGCATAAGACTCTGTCTTCAATGCATCTCTTGCAGTTTCAAACCGAACTGCTTGAACTGCTAATTGAAGTACTTGTCTGTCTGCTTCCTTGATCACAGGACAACCATTATTGCTTGGAGAACCAGCAGTAGTAGGACATTTATCTCTAGAATCCTGAACGCCGTCTTTATCAGTATCCGGACATCCTTTGAATGTACCAATACCTGCTACAGTTGGACACTCATCAACACTATCTTTGATGCCGTCACCATCTGAATCTTTTTCAGGACAACCATTATTTAGGGAAGTACCTGCTTCGTTTGGACACTCATCATTTGCATCAACGATACCGTCTCCATCTGAATCAGGACAACCGCTCATACTTCTTAAACCAGCAGTATTTGGACATTGATCTTCCATGTCAATAACTCCGTCACCATCTGAATCAGGGCAACCTTTAAGAGCAGCACCACCTGGCACCTGTGGACATTGATCTTCAATATCAACGATACCATCTCCATCCGTATCTGGACAGCCTTTCAAATCAATAGGACCAGCCACGTCAGGGCAGTTGTCTCTTTTATCAGTAATACCGTCGCCATCTCTATCTGGACAACCATCTAACTCAGCTAAACCTGGTGTGTTAGGACAAGCATCTTTTTTGTCAGAGATACCATCGCCGTCAGCGTCTTTCTTTCCGCCAAGACCAAAATACGCTTTAAGTCCACCCCAACCATAAGCATCGTTTTCGTCAGGATTTGCCGTAAGGCTAACTCCGTCAACGTAATCATGAAGAGGCAAGCGAACTCCAGTTTCTAATCCAAGAGCAAACTTTTCAGTTAGATAATATTTCAACCCTACTCCTAAAGGAACTGCGAATTGAATACCATCACCCTCATCTATATCTGTAGGAATTTCTGGATGATTAGAACCAGCAAAATTTACTTCGGGATTGTTAAACGCCAATCCAATACCACCAAAAACTAATGGGGTAAGAGTTCTCTTGAATTTACCATTTTCATCAAAACGACGGTTTCCAAGAATTTCCCAATCAAGAAGAGCACCTAATTCTAAAAAGTTGTTTTCAAATGTCCATCCACGTGAAATGTGCCCTTTGTCACTGAATTCAGTTTCATCGGCAGAAAGGCTGAAATAAGTTCCTTCTACTCTGAGACCTACCGCTTCTGCAAGAGGAATTCTTGCGCCAAGCCCAAAGGATCCACTTAGTCGGCTAAGTGCACCAATATTTTCGTCAGTACGGCAATGGACATCTCCTTGATATCCAGCAAGCCCAAGTTTTACAGAGCCTGCTATTTGTGCTTCCACATTGAAAGCGAACATCGCGAGCGCGATGAAAGTTGTTATCAATCTTTTCATTATTCAATTTTTAAGATTTGTAGAATTAATACGTTTTTTTAGATACAAAATAAGCAGATGAAGATCACTTAAAAAATCTTCATCTGAGTAATTTTTTAGTCAAAAAAAGGACTTTAGAAAAATATATTAAGGGGTAAAGGGATGTTTTTCACAAAATTTATGCAAATAAAATCTGGGCTTATTTCTTGGGCAGAAATACTTTTTGTCGAGTTATTTCAGGTGTTTTAGTTATAAAGGGGTTGGGACTGCAAATATATAAATTTATTCTAAAAGAACAACTAAGAGAATCAGGACGGATATGAATATCCGTCCTGATTAATTTATTTAACGTAAATTTAAATCGAATTCAACACGACGATTCAATCTCCTTCCTTCTGGAGTGTCGTTTGATGCAATTGGATTTGTTTCACCATATCCTTGTGATGTAATTCTGCTTCTTGAAACTCCTTTACTTTCTAAGTATTTAGCACACGTTCTCGCTCTATTTTCAGAAAGTTTCTGGTTCGCTGCTGCATTTCCTCTATCATCAGTATATCCTCTTACTCTTACATTGTAATCTGGATACCTGTTCATGATATCAACTACCTGATCAAGAATTGCATAAGACTCTGTTTTCAATGCATCTCTTGCAGTTTCAAACCTAACTGCTTGAACTGCTAATTGAAGCACTTGTCTATCCTCTTGCTTGATTTCAGGACAGCCACCATTAGATGCAGGGCCAGGAGTTGTAGCACATTTATCTTTTGAATCTTGGACTCCGTCTTTATCTGTATCTGGACAGCCCTTGAAAGCACCTATACCTGCCACGTCAGGACAATCATCTGCACTATCTTTAATACCATCACCGTCCGAATCTTTTTCAGGACAGCCATTATTTAGGGAGGTTCCAGCTTCATTTGGGCATTCGTCATTTGCATCAACAATAACGTCTCCATCTGAGTCAGGGCAACCACTCATACTTCTTAAACCTGCAGTGTTCGGACATTGATCTTCCATATCAATAACACCATCACCGTCTGAGTCAGGACAGCCTTTCAATGCTGCTCCTCCTGCTACTTGAGGACATTGATCTTCGATATCAACAATACCATCACCATCGGTATCTGGGCATCCTTTTAAATCAACTGGGCCGGCAATATCAGGGCAGTTATCTCTTTTATCGATGACAGTATCACCATCTCTATCAGGACAACCCTCTAAAGCTTTATCGCCTGCTGTTAAAGGGCACTTATCCTTTACATCTGGAATTCCATCTCCATCCGTATCAAGTCTTCCATAGAACCTATACCCTAAGTTAAAACCTAAATAAGAAAACCAATCATTATCTTCTGGATCCGCTGATTCACTGACACCATCAAGATAGTCTGAAGTTGGAGTCCTAAAACCACCTTCCACACTTAATGTCCACTTTTTCGTTAGATCAAATTTCACACCTGCGCCAAGAGGAATTGCTATCCGACTTGTTTCATCATTTGCCATATCTTCGGCTGCTCCTGGGCGGTTAGCTGACTTAGAAAAGTCAACTTCTGGATCATAAAAGGCATATCCAATTCCAGCAAGTATGAATGGTGAAACAATTGTATTGTATTTCCCATCTTTGAATCTTCGTTGGCCGAGCAAGTCCCATTCTACCATTGCTGAGACTTCGCTTATCGCAGACTCGAATGAATAGCTTCGCTCAACTCTTGATTCATAAATGGATTCATCGCCACTAATTTGTCCATAAAGAAAATTTGCCCTTAAAGCAAAATTAGGAGTCATATGATACCGTCCATAAAGCCCTGCAGCAAAGCCTGTATTACCTTCTAGGGCAAAAATAGGCTCAACTAAATCACCTTGATAATTAGATGCTCCGAGGAAGATTCCGACTTCCCAAGGAATCATATTGGAAGGCGCTTTTTTATTAGATTTTGCCTCATCCTGAGAAAAGGCAGCGGTTGCAAAAAGCAGTAAAGCAACCGTCATAATTGTAATACGAGATTTCATGACGTAATAAGTTTTTTTAAAAAATAATCAACTCTTATAACTGTTAAAATAGAATAGAATTAAAAACATAAAATGCCCAAAGAGTATAGACATTGTCAACTCTTCGGGCTATTATTCTTAATTTGTTAGACTCTCTGTGAACACACAAATATACGTTTTTTTATAAAAACATATTATCAGATGTTCAAATATATAACGTTAGCCGCCTTCTAATGCTGCTGCACCTCCTACAATTTCCAAAATTTCTTTAGTAATTGCTTCTTGGCGGGCTTTATTATAGGACAGTTTCAACTCTTTCAATAACTCATCAGCATTTTCAGAAGCTTTATCCATTGCGGTCATTCTTGCACCATGTTCTGAAGCGTGAGTATCTAAAACATACTTTTGAAAACTTGACTGCAGAATGCTTGGCACAAGATTTTCCAAAAGTTGTTCCATATTAGGCTCAAAGATGTAGTTTGCCTTGGAAGTATTGTCACTTTCTTCAGCTACCGTTGTCTGTGTGACAGGTAGAAATTTTTCGGTAATTGCAAATTGCGTTGCAGCGTTTTTGAATTTCCCGTAAGAAACATAGATGCTATCAAACTCATTTTCGGCGAAAGCCGTCATCAATCGACGAGCCACTTGCGATACATTTGCAAAAGAAAGGTCATCAAAAAGCATGACGTGGTCATTGATAAGCACATTTTCAGGATAGCGCTTTTTGTAGAAATCATTCGCTTTTTTTCCAATAGGAAGTATTCTCAAGTTTCCTGATTTTTCTAAATCAGCAAACTGGTCTTTGATTACTGCGTTGGCAGCTTTGATTATATTGGAATTGAATGCGCCACATAAACCCCTATTGGACGTCACGACTACCACACAAGCATTTTTCACTTCTCTTTCCTTTCCAAAAGAAATGTCTGCTTCCCCTCCAAGATTGGAGAGAATGTTTTTCAACATCGCGTTTTGCTTCTCTGCATATGGACGAAGTTGCGTAATTGCTTGTTGGGCACGACGCAACTTAGCCGCAGCTACCATCTTCATTGCCTTGGTAATCTGCTGTGTATTTTTGACGGATACTATCCGCTCCCGAACTTCTTTTAAGCCACCTGCCATAATCTAAGTCAGTTCTGCTTTATTAATAGGTTTTTCTAAAGTGTATTTTTACTTTTCGCTTTCGCGAAACAACATTATTTCGCGAAAGCGAAATACACTTTATGCTATTTGTATTGAGAGGATAATTCAGCTGCCAATGCTTCAATTTTATCCAATCCTTCCAATTTACCTGATTTCAATGTTGCTAAAACATCGCTATGACGTTGCTTCATTGCTTGAAGGAATACACCTTCAAATTCTTTGATTTTATCTACTGGTACATCTTTCAATAACCCTTTAGTTCCTAAGTAGATAATCGCAATTTGATCTTCTACTGCTGAAGGAGTGTATTGTGGCTGTTTCAAGATTTCCACGTTTCGCTTTCCTTTTTCAAGTACAGCCATTGTGGAAGCATCCAAGTCAGAACCAAATTTAGAGAATGCCTCTAACTCACGATACTGTGCTTGGTCTAATTTGAGGGTACCTGATACCTTCTTCATTGACTTAATCTGAGCAGAACCACCCACTCGACTTACTGAGATACCTACATTAATCGCTGGACGTACACCTGCGTTAAACAAGTTGGTTTCCAAGAAAATCTGACCGTCAGTAATCGAAATTACGTTGGTTGGAATATAGGCAGATACATCGGCTGCTTGCGTCTCGATAATTGGAAGTGCTGTTAAAGATCCTCCTCCTTTCACCAATGGATTTCCGTCTGCGTCTTTTGCATTTGCTAATGAATCTGGCAAATCATTCATCTGGCGCGCGATCTCGTCATTTGCAATGATTTTTGCTGCACGCTCCAACAAACGTGAGTGAAGGTAGAATACATCACCTGGGTATGCCTCACGCCCTGGAGGACGACGAAGCAAAAGTGACACCTCACGATATGCCACTGCTTGCTTTGACAAATCATCATAGATAATCAAAGCTGGGCGACCTGTATCTCTGAAATATTCTCCAATCGCAGCTCCTGAGAATGGTGCGTAGAATTGAAGTGGTGCAGGATCAGAAGCAGAAGCGGAAACGATAGTCGTATATTCCATCGCACCGTACTCTTCCAATGTCTTAGCAACGTTTGCTACTGTAGATGCTTTTTGACCTGAAGCCACATAGATACAGTAAACGGTCTCACCTCTTTCGTGAAATTCTTTTTGATTGATAATCGTATCAATCGCCACAGCTGTTTTACCAGTTTGGCGGTCACCAATAATCAACTCCCGTTGTCCACGTCCAATCGGAATCATCGCGTCAATCGCTTTGATACCAGTTTGAAGTGGCTCAAATACAGGCATTCTGTAAATTACACCTGGAGCTTTTCGCTCCAATGGCATACGATACTTAGTACCTTTTATTTCTCCTTTACCATCGATTGGTTGACCTAAAGTGTTTACTACACGCCCAGACATTCCTTCTCCAACTTCGATAGAAGCAATTTCTTCAGTTCGTCTTACTTTAGAACCCTCTCTGATGCCATCACTTGGCCCCATCAATACAACCCCAACATTATCTTCTTCCAAGTTCAAAACGATTGCGTTCACGCCTGTTTCGAATTGTACCAGCTCTCCTGATTGTACACTATTCAAACCATACACACGAGCGATACCATCACCTACTTGAAGTACGGTTCCTACCTGCTCTAACTCAGTGCTTGCGTCAAAGCCAGATAATTGCTGTTTTAAAATTGCTGATATTTCGTCCGGTTTTACATCAACCATGGTTATAAATTTTTCTTTTAAAAAAAGGATTTTTAAAAAATGTAATTGCTGTTTTGAAAGGCATTTATTTTTTCACTTTCGTGAAATAATAGTATTTCTCGAAAGGGAGAAAAATGGTCAATCCTAATCAGCAATAATCATTGATTTATATAGATTGTCTTTAAATTCTTTCCTGAGTTTTTCTAATTTATGCTTGACGCTTGAATCATATAGTCTATCGTCAAATTCAATTACAAAACCACCAAGCAAATCTTCCTGAACTTCGGTTTCAATTTCGATGTTCTTATAAGTATTGCTACTTCCTACCAATTTGCTTTTTATTGCTTCAAGGGCAGCATCTGAGAGTTTTTTAGCTGTGATGATTTTCACAGAAGAAATCTCATTGCGTTGTTTGAATAATGAGTTGAACTCGCGCGCAATCTCCGGCAAATAGCTTTCTCTCCCTTTGCTAACCAAAATCTTCATAAAAGCCATCGTCAATGGATCGAATTTACCTTCAAATATCTCTTGAAGGATCTTCCATTTTTTGTCGCCTTTTACGATTGGACTTTTCATCAACATCTGAAAGTCGCGCTGATTGGTCGCCTTTTCAAAGGCTTGCACATCTTCCTTGATACGGTCCAATTTATTTTGCTCTATCGCTAAATCGACTAAAGATTTTGCGTATCGAGTTGCTATTCTAGTTACTGACATTTTTTAGAGATTGAGAGATTGAGCAGATGCTCTATTCTCGAATTTTCTAATTTAATTTTACTTCATCTACCAATCGCTGCACAAATGACTCATTTGCACCTTCTCCTTTCAACTCGCTTTTGAGCAACTTTTCAGCAATATCAATTGCCATTCTTCCCGATTGGTTTTTCATCTCTACGATGGCAGCCATCTTCTGATTTTCGATTTGCGTTTTGGCATCAGAGACAATTTTCTTTGCTTCGTCTCTTGCTTTATTTTTTGCTTCCGCAATGATTGAGTCTTTAGCCTCTTTTGCTTCACGCAAAATGTTGACTCTTTCCTCTTGAGCTTGACGCAACAATTCTTGATTTTCTGACTTCAAGTTCGCCATGTCTTCGCGAGCTTTTTTGGCTTCATCTAAAGAGTCTTGGATGTCACGTTGTCTTTCTTGCAATGCTTCTGCGATTGGTTTGAAAGCGAATTTAGACATCAAAAACCAAAAGAGTAGAAAGATAACTGTCGTCCAGAAAAACAAACCAAAGTCAGGTCTGATAACACTAAAGTCTGCAAGTATTATATAACTCATGCTTTAAGTATTTTTATCGTTTGAAATAATTCCTAATTATAAAAAAGTTGAAGTAGGGTTAGCCCAAAAACCAACCGTTTTCGTAGCTAACCCATTTTCGTTGAAACTGAATTATCCAAAGAAAGCTAAGATAATTGCAATTAGTGCAGCACCCTCAATCAAGGCAGCCATCAAGATCATGTTTGATCTGATGTCACCAACTGCTTCAGGTTGTCTTGCAATGGCTTCCATTGCTTTTGCACCAATGTTTCCAATTCCGATTCCGGCTCCGATTACTGCTAATGCAGCTCCAATTGCGGCGATATTTCCGGTCATAATTAAAAAGTATTTAAAGAAATAAAATAATCAAGTTAAGTTTCGCTTTCGCGAAATATGATCCCCGATAAATCGGGACAAGCGATTTCCCGAAAGGGGAAATAAATATCAATTAATGGTGTGCTTCTTCTACGGCTGCTCCAATGTAAGAGGCAGTCAATATCGTAAACACGAATGCTTGAATGAATGCTACGAGCAACTCAATCGCCATCATAAACAGCGTCAATATCGTTGAGCCAACGGCAGTACCATAAGCAGCTCCGGGGTTCGCTCCTGATTGTCCAAAGACGAAAATCAATCCTACGAAAATTGCGATTACCATGTGCCCTGCTGTGATGTTGGCAAACAAACGAAGCATGAGCGTAATCGGCTTGATGAACAAACCCAAAATCTCCACTGGCGTGATTACCAAAATTTTCAAAATGGCAGGTACACCAGGCATCCACAACGTGTGTCCCCAGTAATGTGCATTACCGCTGAGGTTAGTTACTAAGAATGCTGCAATTGCTAAAACTGCAGTGAAAGCCAAGTTTCCAGTAACGTTAGAACCTCCCAAGAATGGAACTTGTCCAAAAAGATTTAAGCCAAGGATGAAAAAGAAAATACACTGCAAAAACGGCAAGTAAGTCATCCACTTATGTCCCAAAAATGGTTTTGCTACTTCATCTTGAATAAAGATGAAAATTGGCTCCATGAAATTAGTAATGCCTTTTGGCGCCATTCCTCTGCGTGCTTTGTATGATTTTGCCATTGACAAGAATACCCAAGCCAAAAACAAGAAGACCAAAATCATTGAAACAACATTTTTGGTCATTGAGAAATCATAGAAAGAAGTAATTCCTCCACCAAACATCCCTGCGTCTGCGGTACTTTTACTATCACATTGGTATTGCTGTCCGTTGTAACAAACAAAGGCGAATTCTTTATCTTTTCCTTTTGCGTCTTTCAATTTTTTGCCAAAAACTGCATGGTGTCCCAATTCAACTGCCCCATCAGGGAAAGAAGCATCTTGTACTCTTCTTACTGAGCCTTCGAAAAGGACATATTTATTGTATGCTTTTTCACCCGTTCCGTGTGAGTCTGCGTAAAATTTTCCTGAAGAGAAAACATCCCATCCCTTTTCAGGTGCATATAAAAAACAAGGTAATGGGAGAGAAAATGGTCCAATACTATAAATGTTCTGATCGGAGATGTGGTGGAAAGCCGCTTCCCCTGGCTTGAACTCATGATGAGTTTCTACACCACATCCATTTTTTGTACCGTGGTGTCCGTGACCTTGATCGGCAGCATGTGCATGACCTGCATGTGCGCCATGATCGTGATTGCTGTGATCATGTCCTGAATGATCGTGCCCATCGTGAGAATGGTTGTGACCTGAGTGGTCACCGTGTTGGTGTTGACTGTGGTCATGTCCTGAGTGATCATGACCATCGTGGTTGTGTCCATCATGCTGCGCAGAAGCAAACAAAGACAAACAAACAATACAACAAAAGCTTAGAAAATATTTTCGCATCGAGTTGCCAAATTTTATTTTGTCAGACCTCATATTCAAAAGAGGTGCAAAAGTAGGCAAACATTCGGGATAGAAAAAACTTACATCGCCATTTTTTACCCCCTTTCGGGGAACATTTTTGAAGGAGATTTCAAATGCTAAAAAATACTATGTATTTATTGGGAGCATATTTCGATTAATGTCCGATCAACAAAAAAAATAATTTCCCGAAAGGGGAGAAATAAAAATTTTGTTTTGTTTTTTGGCTTAAAACAAAAAGTGCTGACTTCCTTTCGAAAATCAGCACTTTTTATACTTTTAAACAATTTTTCTCTATCGGAAGAGTGAAATGTTTCCTTTTTTGAAATATTCTTCGCCATCAATACATCTTACCGTAAGGTAAAATCCATATACGTCAGGACTCAATTCTTCGCCTTTGTACGTTCCATCCCAACCAAAACTTTGGTCGCGAGACTCGAATACCAATTGTCCCCAACGATTGTAAATTGCCAAGTGCATTTCTTCAACAAAAAGTCCTAATAGTTTGAGCACATCGTTTTCTCCGTCTCGATTAGGAGAGAAGGCATTCGGTAGGAAAATAGCAGGTTCTTGGCAAATTGGATCGAAAACGACCACGGTCACTGTTCGACTGTCAACACATCCAAATTCATCTGCTAAGTTAACAGTATATGTAGTTGTTTCCTCTGGTCTCGCAATTGGATTATTAGCGGACTCATCATCAAGTGTCGCGGGTGGCGTCCAATTATAGCTGACTCCACCTAAGAAAGTAGCTTCAAGTTGAGATTCGCCACCTGCAATAACTGAATCAGGTGTAGCTGAAACGTCAATCTGCGAACCGAAATTAGAGACATCAACATTGACGGTTATGTCTTCCTTACACAAGTATTGATTCTCAACCTCTACATTATAAGTGACGCTATTGGTCAGATTTACTTCAACTGAATTAGTATTTACTCCTGAGAGAATTCCGGTTGTCGGAGACCAAATGTAAGTCAGATTTTGATCTGGGTTTTCATTGGTCAAGTCAATCGTTTCGGTAACGTCAAAACAAACCACCGTGTCAGGATCTATTGTCACCTCTATCGGAACCATACTAATAGTCACGTCTCCCAGATATTGACACATCAGAGAGTCTTGTGTAAATCCTCTTACATAAAAAGTATTTACACCCGTATTATTGACAAGAAGGGTTCTTTCATCGCTAATTACATCATCGAAAGTTGGACTCAATGACCATTCAAAATCCAAACCGGCAAGAGGTGCGAAGACTTCTAAGGTAACCAATTGTGATTGACACAAGGTGTCATCAGGCGTTACTTGCAATTGAATTGGTGTTTGAACATCAATAGCCACCTGGACTGTATCAACACAAGTCAACGCGCCTACCGTTTCTGATATGACTGCGGTATAGGTAGTAGTACCTCCCATCAAGGTTGCTGTTGGATTTGGACTATTTGGATCACTTAGTCCTGTTGTTGGAATCCATTCATATTGATGATTTGGGTTAAAGTCAGGATTGATTTCTGTCGCCACTTCAGAACAAATTTCCACACTACGGTCTCCTCCAGAATCAAAAGGTCCAACATTTTGAATGACACTAACGGTGTCTTTACAACCAAACTGGTTTTCAATAAATATTCTATAAATATTTTGACCTGGCTCTTCTGTAGATACCTGAACCTGTGGTGTTCCTTGTCCCAAAATAATTTTATCAAGGGGAGTCCACGTAATTGAGGTAAACACATCGTCAGGGTCAAAATTGGTCACCTCTGCAAAAGAAAGATAACCTTGACAAACATCAATGTTACCATTAGGCATTGCGTCCACCTGTCGATTAATTACTGTAATCGTATCAGATAAGGCACATTCAGAGGGGTCTTCAACATTTAAAATATAAACTGCTGTGTCTTGCGGATTAACGGTAAGGGTTGGCGTATCGCCCAAGTTATCTCCTTGCGGATTTGTCCAAAAGTAATCTACACTCACATTCAGCGAAGGCTGAAGAACGATTGGATTGCCGCAGGTAGTCGTATCTGCATCGAGACCGATTCTGATTGGATCTGGAACTTCAACATCAACCGTTTTGATCACTTCGCAGGTATCAAAACCTATATTTAATATCCTTACGGAAAATGTCGTGCTTTCTGTCCCCGTAAACATTGGGTTGGCTGCAGTTGGATCATCTACTCTATTCGCGGGAGTCCATTCATAGATGTAATTTGGATTGCCGTTTGGATTCAAGAAAATATCAAATCCTTCGCATTGAACCAATGGCTCATCTGGCAAGTCTAACTGGAACAATTCAAAATCGACTACTTGCATCATCGTATCGGCGCAATCCGCTGCATTTTCAATAAACAAGTTGGCATTTATTACCTCATCTGCGGTCAAGGTGAAAGTTATCACAGGACCAGTCGGATTACCGCGAGGTCCAAAATCCCAAACTGAAGAAGTAATATTGTTTTGCAAACTAAATGAGCGATCTGTAAATTGAATTGTCACTTCGTCTTCATCACAGTTCAAATATTCTACGTCAAAGTCAGCGTCTAAAACTCTATCTGAGACATCTACTGTTTTTATGATGGTATCAAGACAAGACACATTGTATGGAATCGTCAAGGCGACTTGATAAGTACCCAAACCTGGGTAAGAGTACGAAGGTGAAGCAATTTGAGAGGTGTCCGCATTGGTAGTCAAATCGCCAAAGTTCCATCTAAAGTCAAATCCATTTGCCGTAAGGTTATTGAACTCAACTGTTTCTCCATCACATTGCACTTCATAATCAAAATCCATTGGTGATGGATCAACCAAAACCAAATTCAAAGTATCTGCATAGCGGCAACCATATTGAGAAACGATATCAACATACAAATCGAAATTGCCGGGAGATTCATCAATGGTTGGGTTGGCAGTATTTCCGCCTGATAGGACTCGACTACTTGGATTCCAAGAATACTGTAAATCATCGTTGACGTCAAGATTCGTTACGCCAACTGTATATGGCTCTCCTAAACACAGCGCTTGATCAGTTGGAAAATCCACATCTACCGGGCCTCCTGCTACTTGAATCACTTTCGACTCTTCACACCCAAAGCTATCTCCAGTTCGAACGATATAAGTATTCTGACCAGAAACCGCCACTGTCAGAGTGCCACCGGTTCCGACAATTGCCATTGTATTTGCGTCCAACCATTCAATATCATTTGAGGAAGAGTTTGCAAGTAAAGTAGCAGAAGCGTCACATGTCAATTCATCATCACTTGCTTGCAAGTTAAGTGCAGGCGGAACAAAAACTGATACGTCTTGAACTATCTCACAAGTATCTGCTCCAAAAGCAGAAATCTTAACTGTATAATCTTGAGGGTTCCCTAAAGCCACTTTTGGGTTAGGCGAATTAGGATTACTTAGACCAGTTGATGGCGACCACTCGTAGGTATAGTTTGGATTAAAAGATGGGTTTAATTCAATGCTGTCAGCGATACAAGTCTGCTGGGAAGCATCGGGAACCTGTTCAACTAAATTAATGTCGAAGTCTTTTGATATTCTATTGTTACACCCTTGGTCAGTAACAATTTCTAAGTCAACTGTCAACACCTGACTTGAATTAAAAGTCAACGTTTGATTTGGACCGGTAGCCGTTCCTAACGAACCTCCAAAGTTCCAATTGTAGTCTGTTACGTTATGACCTGACACATTACTTGCATTATCAATTTTCACCTCTAAATTTCCAGGTTCACAATTCACATACTCTAAGGTGAAATCAGCATCTAAATTTCGATCCTCAATTACCACATCTCTACTCAATGGAGCATCACATAGTGAAGCATTTTGATCCAAATTCAAGGTAACGGTATAAGTACCAGGACCAGGGTAGGTGAAATCAGGATTGAGCTGATTCGATGTAGAATTAGCTGGGTCTCCAAAACTCCACGTATAGCTATTTACAGCAGAGACACTATTATTTGTAAAACTGATCGTTCGGTTATCACAATTCAACTCAGAAGTAAAATCAAGTAAAGGTCCTGGTTGAACAACAACCGTCACCTCATTCATATTCCTACAAAATTGAAGGTTTTGAAATATCTCAACTTGGTACGTTGTCGTTGTCGTTGGAGTAGCTGTTGGATTAAACACATCCGTCCGATCTAAGCTAACGGCAGGAGTCCAACTATAATTATAGTTTGAAAAACCATTGGGATTCAACTCAACAGACTGTCCTTGACATATAAATAATGAGTCAGGAATAGTTGACCCTGGATCAAATATTTGAGTAGGTATTTTTTTAGAAACCGTGGACAAACATCCATTCTGAGATTCAGCGTCTAAGCGAATATCTATGGTGTCGGATATCATGGTACTAAAAATAGGATTTTGCATTGTTGACGTTTGAGTGCTTCCATCAGGGAAAGTAAACGTCCAATTCCATGAAACAACGGGTGAAACTGGATCTACAGAACGATCCGTAATCACAATCTGAGTACTATCGGTACAGTCAAACAGAACGATCTCAAAATCCGCATTTAAGGAATTGTTTTGTAAAACTAAATCTACAAAGGAGGTGTCTGCACAAACACTAGTAGGCTCAGCAATCAATGCCACCCTATAAGTCCCCGTGTCCGGGAATGTGAAAGTAGGAGATACCTCTGTTGAGGTAAGATTCATATTTGGAAAGTCAAAAATCCATAGATACTCATCTGCAAATTGACTATCATTATCAAAATCAACTTCTAAGTTATCACACTGAGCAGCAGGAGATTGTATTGAGGAGAATATTTGCCCACAAAGCCCAACATTATATTGAAAGTCACGAATCGTGCGAGAAAGCAAAGTTCCGTTTCGATATTCTTCAATACAAATACCTACAACGAATTGTCCAATATCATCAGGGCGACCTGTAAGCAAACCTGTACTTGGATTAATTGCCAAAGGACGACCAGAACCTAAAATGTTATTTAGATTATATGGAGCTCTCCACACCAATGTATCGTAAGGAGGATTGTTTGGTGGCTGCGGCAATGGAAAACCAAAAGAAGCTCCTTCATTGGGCGTACACAATCTATAGACTAACGAATCACCTTGTGCATCAACCGCTCCGTGATCGTAGAAAATCTCAGTACCGGCACAAATGAAAATCGGAGGCCATTCCTTAAATACAGGAGAAGCATTACATTCGTTTAAGGCTCGCTCTGTAATTATGATTTCATAAGTAGCACCAGTTCTGTCTGGTAGGATGATATTATTGACTGTTTGGTTTCTACAGCATCTTTGATAAACTGCTCGATAACCGCCTGCTCTTGGCAACAACTCTACCGTATCTCTATAAGTGGTAGTATGCACACAAACCGTTGGAGGAACGATAAAACATGGATCTGCCAAAAAAGAATCTAATGTATCATCTCCCATAAAAGGGATACGCATATCGATCAACAAATCATTGGTATTCATATCAAAAATACCAACAGATGCAGGATCATCAAATGGCGCATCATCTTTTCCAAAAAAACAATCACGATAGACGTTTACTGTTATTTCGTACTGATTACCACCAAGACATTTATATTGTATTTCTCCACCGATGATGTGAGAAGCTTTTACCGCTTGAGGGACCATTGCCAGAATGATGGCAATAGTTACGAGTTTTATTATGTTCTTTAATTCAAGCCTCATTTTGAATATATTTTTTGAGTATTAATATCGATTAAGGGATTTTCCATGTTTTTTCTCGCTTTCGCGAAATGCGCTTATTTGGCGAAAGCCGAAAAAATCATGGTTAAATAGAATAATTATCGCGTACCGTTTTGAAAATTTTCTGCTTGCTTCACCTCTATAATCTCAACTCTTCTTTCCAAAGAAGCGGGTACACCATAAATTGAGTTTCTAACGTCGTCGAGTTTATCACTCACATCGGATTTCGCTTGGGTTTCCCCAAATGCTCTTTGTCTAATGACCAAGCTACCTGAGTCAATGTATTGCTTGAAGATACCTCCACTGTACCTCTCAAAGTGGTTTTTCACAGAGACAATTCTTCGCTTAGAGAGGTATTCGTTGTAATCGGATTCGGCACGCGGGCTTGTGTATCCTTTTAGGATCAATTCTATATTGTTGCCTTGCTTGAGAAATTGATAAAGCAGGTCAGAGAAGAGTTTCAAATTATCACCAGACTTCTTCACTTGATCTTCGAAGAATCCTTCAAGTCGATTGGTCACCATCATTTTTTTCTGTCCCGTCATCCCTTTTCCGAACTCATCTATGAATGTTGGTTTCCTTCCATAATACTGATCCCAAGTTTCTAAATATGATTTTGCTGTAGTTACTGATTTTGTATTTTTATCAGGTTCATCATTATCAAAGTAGAGAGAAATCGGCAGGTATTCTGCAAAAATTAATGGTGCTAAATAAAGGTCCTCTTGAATATTAACATCTTTTAGATCACCAGCCTCAGGCACTGTAATGGTTTTTAAATCATGCTCATATCCATTTTTAGAACCTCTGATCACATACGTCTTTCCTGGTTTTAAGGTGAAGGTGAAGTCGTTACCATTTTTATTGACTAACTCTTTTACGAGTATTCTTTCACCATTGACTACTTCAAATAGTTGAACCTTGGTTCCTACTAATCCGGTCTTAGTAAAATCATCGAAAGTTAACACTGTCAAAGTTACTTCGGAAGGTTCGAGATAAACTTCACTTGTCACTGCGAGCATATCATTCCACGGAGACCTATCTAAATAAACGGTATCATAATCGGAGTTGTATCCTTCTTTTTCTGCGGTGATTAGATAGGCAAATTTCCGCTTTGGCGTAAAAGCGAAATCATTTCCAGCGTCATTGGTTTTTGACTCAGGCTCCCCCGATCTGTTTAATTTCGTTAAGGTTACTTTTACGCCGTTGAGAGGAGCACCAGATCTTTTTTCAAAGGAAGTAACAAGCAAGTCAACTAACTCGGTTTGAGCTGCATAAATATCATGACAACATGATTCTTTTTCACGTTCGATATAGGTTGAGCCTAATCTATTAGAAGCAAAGTAGGCAGTTGCGCCACCTGGGCTTTGTTTGTAATGAATATCATCCAAGCTACTATTCAATGGGTAGCCTCCATGTTCTGGTTCTGACCATTCATCTCCAGTTTTTTCAGATTTGAAGATGTCATACCCTCCTAATCCTTGTCGTGAGTTATTACTAAAGTATAACGTATTAGTGGCTGTATGGTAAAAGGGGGTAATGTCGTCACCGTCAGTGTTGATCGTTTCAAGGTTTTCTGCTGTAGAAAACTCATTGTTTTCTGGATCTATAATTACTTTATAGATGTCCATTCCACCTTTTCCACCTGGCTTGTCAGAAGAAAAAAGAAGCCAATGTTCTTCTCCAACTAATGCAACCTCCGGTTGGGTGGAAGTGTAGCCCATTTTATTGACCGTTTCTGGTAATTTAACTGCTTCCTTCCAAGTGTCGGTTTGTGTGTCTTTTTCGCGATAGTAGATTTGACATCTGATATCTGCTTCATTGATATAGTCACAAAGCGTGTAGTACACTCTTGTGTAACCATTTATGCTAAATGCCGAATGAGCAGTGTGCCCTTTAGATGCATTAAACCCTTCCCATTCTTCGCCCATCATTCCTTTTTCGGAGACCATTACCTTGTTGTACTTCCGAGGTGGATTGTTTTTATCGTTAGGGTCGTCAAATCTTAGTGAAGAGTAGAATAGTTTATTTCCAACTTTTTGAGGAGCAATTTCAGAAGCAGGTGAATTAATTTGGTCGCCCAAATTTTCAATATAAATTTTTTCGTTTGGGTTGGATGTTACTTCCACTGCCCATTCGCAATCATTTAATGCTTTGGTGGCTTTCTCTTTCTGCACTGCATTTGCAAGAACGATAGAGTCCACCATTACTTTTTCGAAGGAGCTGATGGCGTCTTCATATTTCCCCATTCTTTTCTGAACTTCTCCAAGATGAAGAAGTGCTTGCGGGAAATTAGCTCCATCTGGCATTTTCAGTACTTGCTTAAAGCTCTGCTCTGCCAATGTGAATGCGTTGAACTCTTTTGCAGACAAGCCTAAGTTATACCACGATTGGGTTTGGGTAGAATCGAAGTCTAGGACTTCACCGTAATATTTCATGGCTGCGTAATAATTCTTTTGTTCAAAAGCATTATTGGCAGCCTTTAAATATTGTTTTTTGGTTTGCCCAAAAGTAGCTGCTGTAACAACTAAGATTAGGAGTGTAATGAGAGGTAAAATTTTGTATTTCATGTCAACGCCTTTTACAACAAGGGAGTTAATTTATTTTCAAATTAATTGTAAAGACGAAATTTGATTGCGGTCTTTAATCTTTCCTACTGCTCTAAGTTTATACAACCACATTTCCCGTAAGGGCAATCAATTCGGTCTTTATGACTGAGTGGTTCTTATTAGATAATTGGGCAAATTCGGAATACCGGAACTGGATCTACGAATTTAATGATGTAACGAAGTGTTACTTCTGGACCTCCGAATCGGTTAGACGCGGTTCTATATTGTGAGACGTTAAAGTCATAGCTGAATCCAAATCGCCAATATTGATAATGAAGTTCTGCTGCTAAAATAGCGGCATCACTTATTTCATTTAGACGCCACGCTAATCCTGCTTGAATGGCAAGTTCGCGACCTCTTCGATGACTCAAATGAAAGCGTCCACCTGCTCCAACAACTCCTTCGAAGTATTTATCCTGAAATTGAGCTAAACCATTCCAGTATAAATCAAGGTCTTTATTAACTTGAAGTAGTTGGTTCAGATAAACATTAGCACGAGGTTGCAAAACACTTTCTCCTTGATCGGAAAAACTTTGATTAGGTCTATGTAGATGATGTATCGATGCTCCTATGTCAAGGCGAGATCTATTTCTTTTATTGTTATCGTCTTTGGCTTTTTGTGCTCGATAATTGATTCCCAAGGCAAAGTCGGGGTAGATGCCTCCGTTTTCATTTAATGAGTTCTCACGAGGGTCATTGGACGGATCAAACTGATCCGTATATTGATTAGCCCAAGTCAGGTCATCAAAATTGAATGAGCGCTGACCTAATCCAAGCATCAAACCGCCTGTGATAATATTTTCTGGATCAATTAAGTAAGAGTACGACCCAGACAGGTTGATTACCATGTGTGACAATCGAGAGTCACCAGCTCTATCATAGAAAATTGAACCACCATAGCCCATGAAGGCTTTTTTGAGTTTTCTGCTATAATATTTCTGGTCAAAAGCCCCATGAAAGGTCGTATAGGGTGCGTCAGCAGAATACCATTGACCTCTGTAAGCAGCTATAAAGCGTTGATCTCCATTGAAAATACCTGTGAGTGCAGGAGAGACCGCTTGAGGTGTGTTGTAGTGCTGAGTAAAATGGATGTCTTGAGCATTACAGATATAGGTCAAGAATACCAAATAGATCGGGAGTAATAATCTAAGTTTCAACTTGTAGGAATTATTGTTTTTGGAAATCGGTTAATAACGGAATACTAAATTCAAGCCAATTTGGCGCGAAAATAGCGCTTTTTGGGAGGAAGTTATCTATTTGCAAAAATATAATAACAAATTATTATTATATATATCACATTGTAGGGGAATAAGATATGGGGAATCCTCTAACTATTTTTTTATAAAAAGCTTAGTGGAGGAGAGCAATCCGTCGATAATTTGAATCGAATAAGCTCCGGTTGGGTAGTCTTTAATATCAAAAATTAATTCTCTTGAGATATCGTTCTTTATAACTTTTTGGCTGGCTAATTCGCTGCCTTGCATATTATAAATTTTGACAACTCCTCCTTGGGCAAGGGTTTTAATAGAGATATTGAGGTGATCTTTTACTGGATTCGGATAGATTATTACTGAATTGCTTTTGAAGACTGAACTGGTGCCTACACTACAGTCTTTCGTTTCAATAATTATTGGATCCGAAATTATTGGATTTTCAACTACACATCTTTCAGAAGAAAGAAAAGTGCATCTGATTTGTTCTGTATTAAGTAATTCACTTGACGTGAAAGTTGAGTCATTAGAGTTAGGAATTGATTGTCCATTAATACTCCACTCAAAAACTGGATTCATTCCTGGAAAATTTATATTTGCCTCAAAACTTACTTCTTCGCCTTCACAAATAACTGTGTCGGGGTGAATAATTTCAATTTCAAGTGATAGATTTTCAGTTACAGAAATAGTCGCCGCGGCACTTTCTACCGAACTACTCTGGTTAGACACCAGACAGGTGTACTCCCCCCTATCAGCTAAATTTATTGAATTAAATATCAATTCTTTATTGACAGCTCCGGCGATAGGTGCATCATCTTTTTTCCACTGAAACGTTACGTTGGTTAAATTATCAACTTCTAAACTCAACGAATGACTTGCTCCTTCACAAAGATTTTCTGATTGTGGATTTTCAATAATTGTTGGAGGTGGCACTACGCCACTACTGTATTCAAAAGCCCCGTAATCCACTACTGAGTTAACGATTCGTGGATTGCCATCTAAGTCAAACTGGATATTAGCAGCTTGGGTAGCTTGACTGTTTCCTGCATCAATAATCGAAGTTCCTGCCTTTAGATTATAATGTTGACTCAGTGTGTCTTCAAACAACAACTCATTTGTGAATATCAATCCATCACCACAATTTACATCCCCATTTATTCCATCATTCAAAATGGAACAATCATCAATGTCAAATGAACAGTAACTTACCGTAGGTTTTCCATAAATCAGTCTAAAGACACGACCTGTGGGTGCAAAGTTTTCATAAAAAACAGAGTTCGTAATAATTGGCGCACTCAAACCTGTCGAATCGGTTGCATTGCAATATATAGTACTGCCAACTTCAGCAGAATTTTTAAAGAATGTACAGTTGGTAATCAATGGGCTACTTTCTCCGTAACTGGATCCTAAATTATAGATAGCTCCGGCAGAGAACGCTCTGTTTTTTGCGAAAAGGCAATTATATATTTCTGGATTACAGCGCCCGCTGTTTCCAATATTATACATTGCAGCGCCATAATTTGGGGTGCTGTTCCTAATAAACTCACAATTTGAAAACTTTGAGCGACAGTTGCCATCCGCCCCATTGTTCAATATTGCTCCTCCGGCGTTAGCACATTTATTATTTTCAAAAAGACATCTTTCGAATACTCCTTGAGAAAGACCACCTCCTGAAGCTGAGTTGTAAATAGCTCCGCCATCTCCAATCACTTCGTTCTCTATAAACTCAGAATCAGAAACTGCTGGACTACTTTCTCCTGAAAAACTCGCATCAGAATAAATAGCTCCACCCTCTTCCGCCAAATTTTTTCTAAACAAACATCTTTTTACAATTGGATTGCTATGTCCATTATTTCCAAAATTAAATAAAGCACCTCCGTTCACTTTCGCCTCATTTCCCTCAAACTCACAATCTTCTATCTTAGCATGAGCCGTTCCTCCGGCAGTTCCTGAATTCGCAATAGCTCCGCCATGTCTATTCGTGGAACTGTTTTTGAAAAATCGGCAATTTTTAAACACGGGACTACTCACTCCTTCAAAAGAACCGTCGCCTTCGAAGGCTCCTCCTGATTCAGTAGATGAATTATTCTCAAAAAATGAATTTTCAAAAACAGGCACAGCACTACCTGAGAAACTTCCGTCAGAATAAATCGCACCTCCATCTTTTGCAGTGTTAAATATGAGCGTACATCTTTTTATTCGAGGATTCGCTTGTCCAGTTTTTCCAAAACTATAAAGAGCACCTCCTTTATTAAAAGCTTCATTTAGTTCAAACTGACAATCTTCTATAATGGCGTTTACAACTCCTTGCTCTGCGCCAGAATTTGCGATGGCTCCACCATTTCCTTCTTCTGATTTATTATTTACAAATAGGCAGTTTCTAAATTCAGGATTACAGAGACCGCTAAAACTGCCATAGCCGTAAAATGCCCCTCCATCACCCTTTGCAGCATTATTCTCAAAAGAAACATTCTCAAAGACAGGTGTAGTTTTTCCACTAAAACCTCCATTCGAATAGAAGGCACCACCTAAGCCAACGGCATAGTTTTGAGCAAAAATGCAGTTTCTGATGATTGGATGAGATTCGAAAGTTGCCTGCTCTCCTTTATTGAAAAAACCTGCTCCACTTGTATGTCTATCTCCAGCTGCTGCATTAGGAAAATCGGCGTTGCCTTGTTGAATGGTGAATCCATCAATTACCGTTTGATTAGAAACATTTTCGGTATAGACTATTGTGTAGGAATTATTTGCTAAAGTATTGTCATTATCTATATCACCGCTTAATATGGTTAAGTTTTGAGAGATATTTCTTTCGTCCACTGCAGATTCAGTCCCCACAAAACCTCCATATAATTTGACTCCATTGGGGACAGTAAAAGGAAGGTTTCTTTCAGGCTCTCCACATACTGTGCAAACTGTGGGCTTATAATTACCTGTGGCAACCCAAATTTCTTCTCCAAATTGCACATTTTGTAAGGCAGTCTGTAAGTCTCCTAATGCAGTTGCCCAAGAGTCTCCGTTGCCTGTTCCATTTTGTTTGACATAAATTATTTGACTGAAAGCCAAAACATGTATAAAGAGTGCTAATAGTGTCAGACTTATGGTTTTCATAAAAGAAGCAGATATGTTCGTTCTGGAAAAATAAATTTGAGTGGGATTTTGAAGGTGGGTAAGTTTTTCAGTCGCAAAGGTAAGTTATTTAATTCTGAAATGTCTCGAGCCATAGAGAATCAACTGACCGTAATGTCCTTGAGAATAGAAAAAGGGCGCAAGAAAATTAATTCTTACGCCCTTTATGATATGTTTAAGGATCTGATTTTTAAAAAAAGTGAGTTTAAGACCAGCTCTACCCCCCAAATGAACTGGTCTCACTCACTGTCTCAAGCCACTTCTGACTCTCGACTTCTTTCGAAATGCATACAAATACATGCATTAAGGATTATATTAATCAAAGTTCTTTTTCGAAATGTCAATTGACACCTCTTTACGGTATAGGGATGTTTTAAATGAATTAGGAAGGGAAGGAAAAATCGGTGGGGAAAATTTTGTAAAGCCCTTCTTTTATTTACATAGGAAAATGACCAAAACTGTGCCAAATAAAATTCTGTAAGAAAATAATATAGTGTCTTTGGGGGCAAAACTATATTAGCACAACTGAGGCATAAATCTTTTTCTATGTGTTTGCTTCCTCATCTAAATAACGACACAAATCTATGGGGAATGCAGGCATTGTTTTTCCAATAATTGCACTTTTTGTGACATCGTAAAGCGCATTTTCCGAAAGGAAAAATTAATATGTTGCTTAGCATTAAAGAAATCTATTGAATTTAACCGCCTCTTTGTCAGTCAATTTGTCAGTCAAAAAGCAGTGGCACATCAATTGAAAAAATTGACTTGTGTATTTATTAGAAAAAATTAAAATAACTCATGCAAAAGGGTAACATATCAGTACAAACGGAAAATATCTTTCCAATTATCAAGAAATTCCTGTACGCTGACCAGGAAATTTTTCTTAGAGAGCTTATCGCAAATGCTATTGATGCGACTACTAAATTGAAATTATTAGCCAATAAAGGCGAACTAAAAAATGAAATCGGAGATACGACTCTCGAAATCATTTTAAATGAAGAGGCAAAAACACTTACGATTCGTGACAAAGGTATCGGGATGTCTGAAGAAGAAGTTCTGAAATACCTTAATCAGATTGCTTTTTCGAGTGCGAGCGAGTGGTTGGATAAGTTTAAAGATGATGCAAGTATCATTGGTCATTTCGGTTTGGGCTTCTATTCTGCTTTTATGGTTGCAGATAAAGTAGAGGTCAACACAAAGTCATGGCGCCCAAAATCAAAAGCAGTTCAATGGACTTGCACTGGTTCGCCTGAATATGAATTGGCAGACATTAAAAAGAAAGATAGAGGAACAGATATCGTTTTGCATATCGGAGAAGAAGGCAAAGAGTTCTTAGATAAAAATAGAATCGAAGAGCTTCTTACTAAGTATTGCCGCTTCTTACCAGTGCCTATCAAATTCGGAACGCGCAAAGAATGGGAAGGAGAAGGTGATGATAAAGTAGAAACCGAAGTTGATAACATCATCAACAACCCGACTCCTGCTTGGAAAAAGAACCCAAGCGAACTTTCAGAAGAAGATTATCAGTCTTTTTATAAGGAGTTACATCCATTTAGTGGTGACTCAATGTTTCACATTCACTTGAATATTGATTATCCATTTAACCTTACGGGAATCCTCTACTTTCCGAAGTTGAGCAACTCGTTTGAGGTGCAGCGGAATAAAATTCAGTTGTATTGCAATCAAGTCTATGTCACCGATGATGTAAAAGAAATTGTACCTGAATGGCTGACATTATTGCATGGGGTGATTGATTCCCCTGACATTCCGCTCAATGTATCTCGAAGTTACTTGCAAAGTGACAGCAACGTGCGAAAGATTACTGGCTACATCACTAAAAAAGTAGCGGATAAACTCCACGAGCTTTTCAAAAAGGATAGAAATGCATTTGAAGAGAAGTGGAAAGACCTCGGCGTATTTGTCAAATATGGGTTTATCTCTGACGAGAAATTTGCCGAAAAGGCGCAAAAATTTCTTTTGCTTCAGAACTGTAAGGATGAGTATGCGGTATTGGACGAGTATGTAGAAAAGATCAAAGCGACTCAGACCAATAAGTATGATAAAACCATCATCCTTTATACTAACAACAAAGAGCAGCACGACCTTTATATTAAGAATGCAACCGACGCAGGTTATGATGTGGTGCTACTCGACACCATGATTGACAATCACTTCATTCAGCAGTTGGAATACAAACGTCAAGACATTTCATTCAAGCGAGTGGATTCAGATACGATTGACAACTTGATTGAAAAAGATGAAAAGCAAGAGTCCGTTCTCAACGAGAAAGAAGAGGAGAAAGTAAAAGGTGTTTTTGAAAAATTGACAGAAGGAAAAGGTAACGTGACGATTCAAGTCAAATCACTTTCTCCTGATTCGCCGCCAGTGCAGATTACGCGTCCTGAGTTTATGCGCCGCATGAAAGAAATGCAAGCCATGAACGGCATGAATTTAGGCGAAATGCCTGATTCTTATAACCTTACGGTAAATGCGAATCACCCTTTAGTCGCTAAAAAACTGCTCGCTGCAAAAGGCAAAAAGCAAGGAGAGTTGGCGGAGTACTTCTTCAATTTAGCACTCCTTCATCAAAATATGCTTACAGGAAGCGACTTGACCGAGTTCATCTACAAGTCGTTAGAAATGGTTAAATAATTTTTTTAGCCTTTCGGCAAATGTGATTGATTATCCGATAATCTAAAATTATCGGATGCTTTAAAAGCACTCTGGTTCAGTTCAGAGTGCTTTTTTAGTTCATTACAAATTTATACCCCACTCCTCTCACTGAATGAAAAAACTGCGGATTGCGTTGGTCAGCTTCAAAGTATTTCCGAAAGGAAAGAATAAAATTATCAATCGTACGCGTAGAAGGAAAAACATCATAGCCCCAAACTGATTGGAGAATTTGCTGGCGAGAGACCACTTCATTTTTTCTATCAATCAGCAGTTTCAATAACATCACCTCTCTTTTAGTCATGGTAAGTTTTCCATTAACCCCCGTCGCTTCGTAGGTGCGGAAGTTGATTTGATTATCTCCAAATTGAAAAAGATCAGGCGTGTTCTCAGGAGACTTGCTTGTGAGCTGAATCAAGTTTTTGACCCGTAGCAAAAACTCTTCTAAATTAAATGGTTTCGGCAGGTAATCATTCGCGCCTTTTTTA
>CALCJP010000092.1 GCA_937967625.1 uncultured Saprospiraceae bacterium | reverse complement strand
ATCCGTTCGAACTCCGTAATTTCGTCCCTCGTCTCTCGTCCCTCGTCCCTCGTCTCTCGTCCCTCGTCTCTCGTCCCTCGTCCCTCGTCCCTCGTCCCTCGTCTCTCGTCCCTCGTCACCCGTCCCTCGTCTCAAAGATTAAATTCCAACGGGTCGAAATTTTTAAAATGCCCGTTCATCTGGATTTTTTTGCGCATGGCTTCTGTTTGCTTGACCACTGGGGTGATTCGTCTGAGATGATCTAAGATAAACCGTTGCCGATCGGTTTCTTTTTCAATGGTCAAGAGTTGATATTCCTGATGAATGGACATTCCGACAGAATGACCAATATTGTAGGCGCGCAATTCATTAGCGCTTTGAGGAGGGGTTTTATTGATTTTGAGCATTTGGTAAAGATCCGTGATGAGTACTAAAATTTCCTCTGCTACATTGAAATCTATTTCTGGATCAAGTTGGGGCAGTCGTTCCACTACGCCCCCCGGATATAACTTATCGACCAACTGCCCATAAAAGTCATGGATTTTAAAAATACCGGTAGCTTCGGTTTTGATATCCATTTCGCCTGAGGGCTTTTTATTGACAATCTGGAGGAGGCGCATTTCAGTGCCGAAGTCCATTATTTTTTGGTCGATGAATGCAGGAATTCCAAACGTAATGTTGGTAGTTTCGACCTCATTGATCAATTGTTTGTAACGAGGCTCGAAGATGTGCAAGTTGACGGGTTCGCCAGGGAAGACCACCATCTGGAGGGGAAAAAGGGGAAGTTGAAACTGAATTGCCATGGGGCAAATGTCTGAAAAAATCTAAAATCAAGTAAATTTGCTTTAAAATAGTTTTTCAATGAGTAAGCTGCCGACCTGCCTGATGACATTGGGGAATACGTCTATGGCTTCACTTCCGGAACGATTTCAAAAGCTGCCGACATCAAGGTACAGTTTGTGGGAGCGGCTGCCACTCCTTTCTACAACCACATTTTTCCCGAAAGGGAGAAAAAGAGAAAAGGTGACTTCTCTGCGCGAGAAGCCACCTTTTTTCTATCAAAACTGTAGCGATGATTCATGAATCATCTTTACGATAATCGCAAATCGCGAACGTTGCTTAGTTGAAAATATATCTAACCCCAAGTCTCATTCTCCATCTTGAAGATAAGTCTGCGATGTTGAATCTTTCCAAATCTGTTCTTTCATCTGTGAAAGAAAACTGAGGAACAGTAGTAGCATCTCCAGTTGCAGGGTCAGCTACATATCCTTCAAAGTTGATTAATCTATAATCGAATGGGTTTGAGTATCTCACACCCCAACTTGAATTAATCAAGTTCCCTACATTAAAGATGTCAAGTGAAAGTTGAATTTTATTCATTTTTCCACCCAACAAAGTTCCAAAGTCTTGAAGGATTCTCATATCAATTTGATTTGTAAACGGAGTTCTTGCTCCATTTTTAATCGCATAGCTACCTCTGTTAGCACTCAAATAGTCATCTGCTTCAATGAAAGCGTTTAAAGCTTCCCATTGGCTATCATCGACCAAGTTGATTTCAGAAGCGTCTGCTGGAATCCAAATCAAACTTCTGTTTCGGCTGGTGCTACCGTCTTCGTTATTGAGGTTTCTTGCAGCACTACCGTTGTAAACATAAGAGTAAGGATCACCTGACTGACCTTCATAGAATAGGGAGATGGTGGTGGAAACATTTTTTCCAGCATTCCAATCTACTTTGTATCCTAAAGAACCGATGATTCTATTTCCTAATGCAAAATCAGAACGTCCGAGAGGGACATTGTTTCTACCATCTACGTTGAATGCGCCTCTCCATTGAGAAGAGTTTTGAGAAGAGGTTCCTTCGTTGATAGATTCTGCCTCACCGTATGCGTAAGCGACCATGGCTTGAAGTCCTGAGTTGAAGTTCTTAGACAATGAAGCCGTAAAGTTGTAAGCAAAACCTTCGCTTGTATTTCTACCGAGGTAAATCGCAGAGTAAGTACGGTCTAATCTGTTTCTGGTGAAAACAGGTCTGTCATCAGGCGTTCCAGTCCAGTTGAAATCAACTGTAGGATCAGAGTTTACATTTTGGTAATCGACATTGTTTAGGGTTTTGGTGTAAAGCCCTTCAATGGTTCCTTTGATGCCATAAGGTAATTCATGGTCAACTGCCAGATTGGTTCTAAATACTTGTGGGTATTTGAAGTTCTCTGTGAACAAATCCAACTGTCCAGAAGGCACTGTGAAGTCAGGGTTGGTAGGTTGGTTGTCGATATTTGGCTCGAAGTTGATGTCACCTGTTAGGTCTCTTTCGCTCACTCCGCCAATCGTTACGCCGTTGTTGGTAAACATACCACCTGGCCATACGAATGGAATACGACTTGTGAAGATACCCAAACCACCTCTTAGCGTAGTTCTTGTTGCATTTCCAAAATCGTAGTTGAATCCTAATCTTGGAGAGAACATCAATTGACCACTTGGCGCTTGACCTGCTCTTGCTCCTTCTAAATCATAATTTTCTTCGATAATATCCAGTGTCGATTGGAAATCCGCGTCGCCTGATGGGTCATCGGTAATGATTGGAACATCCAATCTCACACCACCGGTAATGCTCAATTGTGGACTAACTGCCCACTCGTCCTGCACATAAAATCCTAACTGCATTGCTGAGAAATCAGCCGCTGCCGCAGAACCGTCACCAACCAATTCATCAACCAAAGAATAAGAACGGTCGAACTCCGTTGCAGGCGCGCCGCTCATGAAATCATCCATGGAAGCAAATCTATACGCTCCAAAGTTTTGACGAATGAATAGGTTATAGATACTGAAGAACTCATTGTGTGTACCGAAAGTCAAGGTGTGGTCTCCAGCATACATTTTGAAGTTGTTCGTAATCGTGAAGATGTCTTGATCCAATTGGTTGGCAGTTGAGAATTGCTCACTACCAAATTCGATTCTACCATCTTCTCCATCTTCGATAGTCACGTATGGGAAGTTTTGATCCAATGGATCTCTATCATCTCTTACGGTCGTGTAACCAACAATCAAGTTGTTTGAAAACTTAGAGCCAAACTGAGAGTTAAGCTCAACCGCAGTTACGTTAGTCGTACTTGGGAAGAACACACCGTTGTTAGAGAAATTAATCTCATCATTGTCAGAAACATTCAAATTGAATTGTTCTGCCTTAGTGTATTGGTGTCTGACGGTCAATTTGTTGGTGTTATTTAGATTGAAATCTAATTTTCCAAATAATCTCACACCGTCTAATTTGTCAACGATATTTCCAAAGTCACCTACATTGTAACCATAAGTATCTTGAACATGTGATTTCAAAGTATTCAGCTCCTCAGGAGTAGCTTCACCTCTATAGGTTTCAAAATCAAATGGAACAGGTGTTTCTCTATTTTCAATCTCTGCATTCACAAAGAAGAAAACTTTATCTTTAATAAGTGGTCCACCAAGAGATGCACCATACAATGTGTTGCTAAATTCATCTAACTTTTCAGCATCATTTCCAGTTCTTTCAGTTAAAGTACTGTTGGTCTTTCCAGCTAAATTTTCATTTTGAAGGAAGTAGTAAGCCGTTCCTTTAAAGTCGTTTGTACCACTCTTTGTTACTGCATTGATTCCACCACCAGAGAACCCACCAAGGGTTACATCATAAGGAGAAACAACAACCTGTACTTGGTCAATCGCGTCCATACTAATTGGAGCAATACCAGTTTGTCCACCATTGGTTCCATTTTGTGCCAAACCGAAAACATCATTATTGACGGCACCGTCAATGTAGATTGCGTTGAATCGGTTGTTTGCACCAGCAATTGAAAATCCACCTCCAAAAGTTCCTTTTGACTGAGGCGTCAAACGAGTGAAGTCATTCAAATCACGGTTCAAAGTAGGCATCAAAGCGATGTCTTCAGCGGAGATTTGAGTAGAGGTACCGGAGTTTTCTCCAGTAGTTCCAGATCGTGCAGATACCGTTACGACATCCATTTCAACAGAGCCATCAGTCATCTGAGCAGAAATCTTTGCAGCTTCTCCCAAACGAACCATCACGCCATTGTAAGTAGCAGTTTGGTAACCCACATAAGCCATTTCAATTTTGTACGGTCCACCTACTTTCACGTTGTTGATTTGGTAGTTACCACTCAAGTCAGTAGCAGTACCATAAAACGTTCCAGTTGGTTGATGAATCGCAGTCACCGTTGCGCCAATCAATGGCTCACCGTTACTGTCTGTAATGGAGCCTTTCAGAGCACCAGTAGTTGTACCTTGGGCAGAGGCGGTTAGTGAGAAACCGACAAGCGCAAGAAGTAAGAAACAAATTCTTGTGAGAATTCGAAGTTTCATAAACGTAGAGTTTAGATTAAAGAATCCACAAAAATAGGCAGCAGTAGCACATCTTGGTTAGTTTATTTATGAAAAAAATTAGAAATGTGAGTAAATCCAAAGTTATCAACATTGCAAACAAATGGCTCCAATGACCGCTTCATGAGAGCTATTGCCTTATATCGCGTTCATTTGCTATATGTAACTAATTGACCATCACCATGATGTTCCTTTGATGGTTCAGTTTGACTTTCGTCAAATGATGAGATTTATCGCAAGGGGGATCTGAGACATCTGTGTTGAACTGGCATTTGCCGAAAGGCGAAAATTCATTAAAAGGGGAGCAAAACCCGCGTGCAGCCTGAGTCGAGTACTAATTTCCCTGAAGAAGAATATGTCTCTTTCCCTTTTTAACAATTGAAAAAAATATAGGTAAAATTTAAAGGTTCCTGCGTTCAGGTTAAATACCTTTAGGCTTGCTATCATTATAAATTTTTCCCTTTCGGGAAAATTAAACATACATAAGTGAAGAAGTCAAAAGAGCATAAGTTCGCCACAAAAGCAATCCATGCAGGAGTCGATCCAGATCCGTTTTCAGGAGCCGTAATGACTCCGATTTATCAGACCTCGACCTATGCTCAAGAAGCGCCGGGTGTGCATAAGGGCTACGAATACGCCCGCACTCAAAACCCAACGCGCCAGGCATTGGAAGCCAACTTGGCGGCATTGGAAGATGGCTATGACGCCATCTGTTTTGCCAGCGGAATGGCGGCGATGGATGCAGTGCTGCGACTATTCAACCCAGGCGATGAAATCATTTTATCGAGTGATTTATACGGCGGTTCGTACAGATTGATGACCAAGGTATATGAGAAGTATGGTTTGGTCAGTAAGTTTATCGACATGCGAGATTTGACGAAAGTCGAAGCGGCCATCACGCCCAAATCAAAACTACTTTGGATTGAAACTCCGACCAATCCGATGTTGCAACTGACTGATATTCAGGCAGTTTGCGCGATTGCGAAAAAACATGAGGTACTCACTTGCGTCGATAATACTTTTGCGTCTCCCTACTTGCAGCAGCCCCTCAAAATGGGGGCAGATATGGTTTGTCACTCTGCCACTAAATATCTCAATGGGCACTCTGATGTGATTTTGGGAGCCGTCGTGGTCAATGATAAAAAGCTTTCAGACGATTTGCATTTTGTTCAGAACGCAGTCGGCGCCATTCCAGGGCCAAATGATTGTTTTTTGGTGTTGAGAGGTATTAAGACTTTGCATGTGCGCGTCAAGCAAGCCTGCAAAAATGCCAAGAAAATAGCTAAGTATTTAGTCGCTCATCCGAAGGTGCGAAATGTATATTACCCGGGTTTGAAAACCCATCCTCAATACGAATTGGCAAAGCGCCAAATGCGCAAACCCGGCGCGATGGTCTCTTTCGACATGGTGGGAGATAGCTACGAAGCTGCCAAAATGATGATGAGCAATACCGAAGTATTCACCCTTGCGGAGTCGCTCGGAGGGGTAGAGTCATTGATCGGACATCCTGCTTCGATGACGCATGGTTCTATTCCAAAAGAGGAGCGGTTGAAGACGGGTTTGACGGATTCGTTGGTGCGCTTGAGCGTGGGAATCGAGCATCTGGATGACTTGATTGCGGACTTGGAGCAAGCGCTAAAGGAGGTGAAATTGCCTGAAGATGAGGCAAGTTCAATTTCTTAATGTCCCTGTGTATTTGACGAAAGTCTTAATTATTTTTCAGCAACTAAGACAAAGGCGGGTGGAATATTTCTCACCTCATAGTGGATGTCTATTTCCCCAAAAATCCGTTCATACAGCTTGCGAGTCAATAGTGAATAATGTACCTGCACAAAACGCCCACCATCTTTCATTAGGTCTTTGCAGGTGCGTACAATAGAATCGCCCAACTCGTCGGGCAGGCTAACAAAAGGCAAGGCAGAGACGACGTTGTCTATTTGTTTATGACCATGTTTTGCTAAGTATTCGGGCACTTTTTCCGCAGAGTCTTCCACCACAATCAGGCGAGGATCACTGATACTTTTTCTGATGTTTTCACAAAATTTGGGGTTTACCTCAAAAGCCAAAAGAATGGCGTCAGGGCGCATTTTTTTGAGTATGTGTTCGGTAATTACTCCATCTCCGGCACCCAATTCCACAATCAACATAGAGTTTTCAAAATCTACGTAGCTAACCATTTTTTCGCATAGAAATTGGGAGCTTCTCGTAACTGTTCCTACAGTTTTCAAATTCTTTAAACTCTCGGAAAGAAATTTTAATTTATTCATTATCAGATAGTTATCTCAAAATCACTCAAATCGAAAAACAAAGAAACGTTTTTGTAAGGACTTTCTTCAATTATCCTGAACCATAAAATTTTTGAGACTGCCGATTAGGGGATAACTTTCCGTTAACGTACTGGTAGAGGTAGATAACGATTTCTCGTTAATATCTTTGGGTGCTTAAACCCGCTATTTTCAATTCTAATCCACCAATTATGCAGATTAAAAAACTGGTTTTCTCCATTTTAATTTTCTCCCTTTCGGGAAATGTTTTTGCACAATCCTTCGACTTAGGACTCTTTGCGGGTGTCGGAAACTATGAGGGTGATTTGGCACCTTTTCTTTTCGTTCCTGCTGAAACCCATCCTGCCGGAGGTATTTTTGCACGTTTGAATTTCAATCGATATTTCGGTTTGAGGGGACAAGTCATGGCAACCAAAATCTCTGGTGCGGATGCCAATAGTAGTGGAAAAGATGTCGGTCGCTCGCAAAGAAATCTATCCTTTGAAAGCAACATCCAAGAGCTTTCCATCATGCCGGAAGTCAACCTTGCCTTATTCAAAAAGGGAACTTTTTTAGGGAAGTTTTCGGGTTTTCTATATGGAGGTGTAGCCGTCTTTCGATTTGACCCAACTACTCAATATCAAGGCGAAACCGTTCGCTTGCAACCGCTCGGTACTGAGGGGCAAGGCATTTTCGGTAACGAAGAAAAATATGCACTCACTCAGTTTTCTATCCCAATGGGAGCAGGTCTGAAAATCTTTCTAAATGACCAATGGACGATTTCTATCGAAGGGTCCGCTCGCAAAACCTTTACTGATCATCTTGATGATGTGAGTACTTCTTACGTGGAGAATTTAGATCAACTCATCAGCGCCAATGGCGCACTGGCAGGGCAACTTTCTTCTCGCAATTGGGAGTACTTGAACGCCCAATGCAATTGCGATGATTTTACACCCGCCAATTCTTACCCTAATTCAGAGCGAGGAGATGCCCTCCACGATGATTGGTATCTCACGGCAGGCATTACGGTTTCCTATAAAATTAGAGATCTTGATTTTTCCCGAAAGGGGAGGGGAGGGTGTCCTAATAATTTTTAGGAGGTGTTGAAGTGTTCGGGTGTTGATGTGTTCATCAACACCCGAACACAACTATTAAAGCTGCTCCTTGAACCAACTCGCAAACTCAGCAACGGTCATCTTACCCACATCACCTTCGCCTTGCTTACGCACGGAGACTTTTCCTTCAGCGACTTCACTTTCGCCAACGATGAGCATGAAGGGTACTTTTTTGACCTCTGCGTCGCGGATTTTTCGACCTACTTTTTCAGAACGATCATCCACAAATCCACGGACATCATGTGCCGCCAATTCTTTTTTCAACTTTTCGGCAAATTCATTGAAACGGTCACTAATCGGCAAAATCGCATATTGATTGGTAGTCAACCATAATGGAAATTTACCGCCACAATGCTCCACTAAAACCCCAATAAATCGCTCCATCGACCCAAACGGCGCTCTGTGAATCATGACAGGGCGGTGCATTTCGCCATCTGCTCCAACGTATTCTAATTCAAATCGCTGGGGCAATTGATAATCCACCTGAATAGTCCCTAATTGCCAGCGACGACCCAATGCGTCTTTGACCATGAAGTCCAGTTTTGGACCATAGAAAGCCGCCTCACCGAGTTCAGTAGTTGTTTCTAAACCAACCTCTTTGGTAGCGTCAATAATCGCTTGTTCGGCTTTGTCCCAGTCGTCGGTGGAGCCGATGTATTTTTCAGGAGTTGCGGGATCGCGCAGGGAAATTTGAGCGGTATAATCCTCAAAACCTAATTTTCGCAAAACATGTTGGGTCAAATCCAATACGCCTAAAAATTCTTCTTTCAATTGATCAGTCGTGCAGAAAAGGTGGGCGTCATCTTGCGTAAACCCACGCACTCGCGTCAACCCATGCAACTCGCCCGTTTGCTCGTAGCGATAGACGGTTCCGAACTCGGCAATTCGCAATGGCAATTCTTTATAAGAACGTGGGCGATGACCAAAAATCTCACAGTGGTGCGGGCAGTTCATCGGCTTCAATAAGAAGACCTCTCCCTCCCGTGGCGTCTGAATGGGTTGGAACGAATCCTCTCCATATTTCGCCCAGTGACCAGAAGTTTCGTACAATTCCTTTTTGGCAATATGAGGCGTGATCACGGGCTGATAGCCGCGCTCGATTTGTGCTTTTTTGAGGAAGTCTTCGAGACGTTGGCGCAGTGCCGTTCCGTTGGGCAACCAAATCGGGAGTCCTGCTCCTACCTTTTCAGAAAACATGAACAACTCCAATTCTTTCCCTAATTTTCTATGGTCGCGTTTTTTTGCTTCCTCCAGCATCTGGAGGTATTGCGTCAACTCTTTTTGCTTTGGAAAAGTGATGCCATAGAGACGCGTCATCTGTTGACGATTTTCGTCCCCTTGCCAGTAGGCGCCAGCGACTTTCATCATCTTCACGGCTTTTATGGTGCTGGTGTCAGCTAAGTGCGGTCCTTTGCATAAATCCACAAAATTGCCTTGAGTATAGAGCGACAGTTGTTCATCCTCTCCTCGCTTTTCAATCAGCTCCAATTTATACTCATCTCCCTTTCGGGAAAAGAAATCAACCGCTTCCGCTTTCGTTACTTCTTTTCTGACAAATTGATTTTTCTGCCGCGCCAATTCAAGCATTTTCGCCTCTATCTTCGGAAAGTCATCAGAAGAGATTTTATGCTCACCCGGATCGACGTCATAATAAAAGCCATTTTCGATTGCTGGACCCGTACCCAATTTGATGCCTGGATAAATCGCTTCCAATGCCTCCGCCATCAAATGCGCCGACGAATGCCAGAACGTAAACTTCCCACCATCATCTTTCCAAGTGAATAACTTTACGGTCGAGTCTTCGTTGATGGGGCGATTGGCGTCCCAAATTTCTCCATTGACTTCTGCGCTGACGACGTTGCGCGCCAAGCCTTCACTGATGCTTTTTGCGACGTCCATAGAGGAAGCGCCTTTTTCTATCTGTCTGACCGAACCATCGGGTAGGGTGATATTTACCATTTATTACAATTTTTTGTAATGTGATTCTAAAAAAGTGCCAAAGTTAAACTTTGAAAAATTATAATGAAATTCCTTGAATTTGTAATTTGCATAATCTTATTACTCAACCTTATTGACTATGTTTCTAGATGTGCTATTGTTCTTAACAGATTCCCCTTTTTTAAATGGAATTTTTGGGGCAGGGATTGGTGCTTTTTTCTCTGTTTTTTTTGAAAAGGTTTTTCAGAACTCTGAATCACTAAATCGAATTACCAAAAAACCACTTCTCTTAGGAGTCGTGGTGGCTTCCTTTTTCTTTCTTGGTTTGATGGTTCCAGCTGCTGAAGATTCTCCAACTAAACCGCCTGTTGTCAAAGACGTGACTGAAGAAGTAGTAAAAGAACCAGAAATTAAGAAACCAACAAAATTAAAACCTTCACCTCCCAAACTAGCGCCCAATGTAATTACTTCCTCTTCAGTGCCAACGCCTCCCAAACCCGAAAATGTTTCTTTTTGCTCTAAAATTGGCAAATCAACCTATGCGGTCGTTGGGACATTTGACGGAAGTCAAAATGATAAATTAGCGAGGGAATTTGCAGGTGTCATTCCTAGTGCTATGAATTTCAATTCCTATTATTTTATGGAATCGGCTGGTTCTCCCGAATCTTTTCTTTCTCAAAACGATCTCCGGGGTTGCGTAGATTGGCTGATTGAAGTAGAAATAACTTCGGTTGGAGAGGAGTACCGTATCAACTTGCGGAAAGTGCGAGTTGACAATCAGCAATCAGAAAGGGTAGGTGAGTTGACCAGAGAATTTCTCGAAAGAGGAGAAGAAAGAGCCATTTCGACTTTCGTCAAATGGTTTGAAAAGAAGCACCTCAAGGATTTTCCTCGAAAATAAAGAACAGTGTTTTACCCAAAGTATTTTCCTTAACAGAAATGTTTTTGGGCTGCGTTTTCAATAACTTTCGAGTGTAAAGAAAGAGCTTCCTTCTAAATGAATTGACGTTGAAATAATTACCGTCTTTGGTTTGCATAGGCAATCTCACTTGGTCAAGGATGATGGTACTTTCGGTAGAGGTTTTGAGTTGATAATGCATGGCATTGGTCTCGATCCACTCTTCGATGGCGTAGTTAATAGGCATCTCATCTCCCGATGGAGTTTTGACATCCAAAGAGTTGAGTCCCCACCCATCGGTCGAATTTTCGATTTTGAAATGAACTTTTACTTGCTGCCCTTCTCGGTTGAGTTGTTCTAACCCATTCTTGTAACTCAGCATGAATTCAGGCATGCAGCACTCAGCTGCTTTTTGAGTTAGTTTGACTGGTTTAATTTCATAAAAACGCCTTCCACATTCACACTGCACAATTGCCAAAGACACGGCACTGGAAGTGTGGAAAGCGTTCATGATCATTCTTACTTTATCGCCTCCCTCTGTCTTATCTAAAATGGGTTCGACTTCCACAAAAATGTCAGGAGAGGAGTATTCCAGAAGTTTGGCTTTGAGCACTTGGGCGTCCATCGCGTCAGTAATGATTCGATCTCTTTTGGCTTTTTCGTAGTAGTAGAAAAAGTCGAGAGTCTGTAGCCCTTGCTGGTTTAATTGCTCGCGAATCTCGGAGATGGCAGCTCTTTGATATTCGCTGGCTTCCATCATCGAAAAGATTTTCGATTGGTCTTTGTCCGTCGTGAACGGGAGAACCATGATGGTGAAATTATTTGCCGAAAGGCTATTCTGGCTATTAAGAGCAGTCCCAAAAATAGCAAGCACCCACAATGTCCAAAAACTTCGGATTATAGCTTTTTCTTCCATTTTTTAATTAGGTTTTTCTTCTTTTTGGCGTTTTCTCTAAGTGTAATTTTTTCTGGAGATTTATTGAATAAATTTGAAATCGCGTTTTTGCCTTCTTTGAATTCGCAGGTGACAAAATCTCCTGAAAATTTCTTGACTACGAGCGTACCAATCTCTTCCTCATCATATAAATACCTATCGCCTACTCTGACTTTGTCAACTCTGATCACATTCAATTTAGAGTTGAGTGTGATTCCCATGTCCTCGTTACCGATGACTTTTACCTTATCGCCTGAGATTTTAAATATTTTTAGTTCCAGTGGAAATTTTTCTTCAACAAATTCCTGAATTTCGGGTTGGATTCTTTTCAATGCCATATCCATCGACTCCTCGCAAGTGTACCTTTTTTCGACAGCGACTTTAAGCCATTTTGGAATTTTTATACTGGTATTATCTCCCAGAAATTGCTCTAAAGATTCACTGGCGTCTGAGTAAACGAATTCTTTTAATTCGCTTCTGCCATAAGGAGTAATGATCTCGGAAGCTTCGACCTCTCCTGTTTCGACATTGAAAATTCGAATGAAAAGGGAGACGTTGCCCTCGTAGTTGCCATTGCTATTACGGAAGCAGGTAGCACTATTGACTCGACCGAAAACCATGTATTGGGCGCCCATTTGTTTACCTTGATCGACGGCAACGCCATCCACGAAGTCTTGTCCCTTATTGAGTTCTTTTTCGATAGTGATT